>JAZQAS010000021.1:0-15157 GCA_045545335.1 Candidatus Avispirillum sp.
GTTGCGGATATTTTTTTACATTAACGTGCCCAAAGGGCACATATCACATTGCGTTAGCAATATATCACATTTCCCTCGGGAAATATATCACTTTCCCGTAAGGGAAAATATCACCGGCGGTTGCGATGATCCCTTATCGCAACCGACTTTTGGGAGGTTTTTTGTCAGCATCCTGCAAGCGCAGCTCCTATAACGGTGCCGAAGCTTGCGTATTCGGGAATAACGAAATTCATATCAAACATACGGTTAAGGACCTCAAAGACCTCCTTCGCCTGAGAAACGGCGGTGAGGTTGCCCGTGAGAACAACGTCCTTGAGGGAATAATTGCGGGCCGCGAAAACGCTGACCATGCCAACGGTCTCGAAAACCATATTGATTATGCCGAGGGCAATATCCGCATTGGTGGCAAGATCGCTGACGTTGCCGAAATTGGATGCGGTCATATCGTCGCCAAAGCCGGGGGCAATATCCTGAGAGGTGAGAGCGCTGATCTTGATGTCAACGTTGCGAAGGTTGCCGCCCTTTGCAAGCTCCTCAATGTGGCCGATGTTGTCCATTCCGAGAAGCTTTTTTGAAAGACCCATAAGAGTTCCGCCGCCAACGCCCGTGCCGCCGAGGTACAGAGGCTCCTTGTCCTTTTCGGAGTAAACGAGAGCGGTACCCGTGCCGAGGCTGACGATGATAGCGCGGTCAAAATCGCAGAGATAGCGTCCGCCGAGACCGATACAGTCAAATTCGCTGACAGCCTCCCATTTGAGATTGTATATATTATTCTTTATGTGAGACGCGCCAACACCCGTAACCATTACCTTTTCAATGTCGGAAAGGGAGAGAGAATTGGTGTCGATAAACTTGCCGAGAGCGCCGTACATAGAGGTAACGGGATCGGTAGCGCGAACGAAAAGAGGGTCCATGAGCCGTCTTTCGCCGTCGGTAATATCGAAGCCGCAGATCTTTGTCGTGCTGAGGCCAACGTCTATTCCGAGAATGATCTTTTTTTTCATAGCAGTCTCCAATAAGGGAATTCTGCCTTATCTTAACATAAAATATGACAAATTGCAAGAGCTACGGGCAAAGTGAGCGTATAAGCTCCCCCTCGTCAAGGCCGCAGTTTCCCGCCTTTATGTAGTCTGCAAGGGCAGAGGCAAAGAGAACGGCGCCTCTCTTTGCCTCTGTCAGCGTGTTTGCGCAGGTGCCGCATTCAAGGAGGAGGGCGGCGGGGCGGGTGCTTTGGTAGAAGGATGCGCGGCGAAGATTAAGGGGGCGCATAAGTGTAGGGTAGTCCCGATTGAGAGCCCTTTGCAAATGGAGAGCAACCGTAAGGTTGTCCCGCCAGGAGGCGTGTCCGCTGCCTCCCTCGTCCGTTCCGCAAACGAACATAAGCTGCGCCGCGCCATACCCGAGGGCAGTTGTGTCTGCGCTGACGAAGCCCTCCTCGGCGTTGCCGATGCAGTCGCGGTGCACGTCGAAAACGTATTGTATGGATGGATATTTTTCAAGGGTGGCAAGGACCTTTTCGTGGCTTTTGTCGTAGGCTGAGTTGAAGTCCGCCTCGTCAAACCTCTCCGTCAGATGAACGGTGCCTATCCCCGCCCTTTCAAGCACACGGCAGATAACGTCGCCTATTGCTATCATATTCTTTTCAGAGTCGGAGGAGCGAAAGGAGGAGGAGCTGCAGTCCTTAAAGCCCTCCGTCGCGTGGGTGTGGTAGATGAGAACGCAAGGCTCCCCCTTGCCGTATGCCCTGGTGATATCCCCGTAGCTCATCGCGGGAGAGGGCAGGGCGGCAATGCTTAGAAGGTCGGGGGTGTAGGAGGTCTCGTTTGAAAGGGAAAAGCCGTAGGGCGCCTTGCTTGAAAGATCCCGAGAGGAAAAGAGCACGTCCTCGTCCTCGTCCTCCTCCTTTTCAATAAGCTCACCCTCAGGCCTTGGGGGTAGCATCGGCTCGCTTATCTCGTATTCGGGCATCACGGAGGAAAAGAAAAATTCTCCCCCGTTCTCGCAGATGAGCTCGGCGGCGTGGACGATGGCCATAACGTGAAAGGCAAGAGATATAAGAGAGAGTAGGGCCGCCGACAGGCGGACGATATATCCTCCGCCTCTCCTTTTGGCAAGGGCGTATGAGCCTTGCGCAGCTTCAAGGGCGGGGGGATCGAGTATTATCTTTTCTTTTTCGTTTTCGTTCATTTGTGCGCCTCCTTTTTTGCAATTATATGAGAGGAGGGCTTGATATATTCTCAGAGCCCCTCGCAGAGAAAGGCGCGGTTGATGGCGGCGGCAAGAAGAGAGGATATCTTTTCGGAAACTATGTCGCAGTCTTTTGGAGAAACGAAAAGGTCCTCCTCTTCCTTGAAGATGCGCGAGAGCCTTTTGCGGTCAAGGCCCTTGCCGTAGCGCTCAAGAGCGTCGAAGATAAGAGTGGCGCAGTCGATAACGGTCGGCACCCCAAGGGCGATAACGGGATAACCCATGGTCTCTCGGTCAACGGCGCATCTTCGCCTGCCGATGCCGCTCCCCGGCTCTATTCCCGTGTCCGAAAGCTGAACCGTTGCGCAAAGGCGGCGGGCGCTCCTTGCGGCAAGAGCGTCAACTGCTATAATAACGTCGGGGCGGGCGTAATCTGCCGCTCCCTTTATCATTGCGGCGGCCTCTATCCCCGTCTGCCCCATGACCCCGGGGTGAACTGCAGAGATGCTTGAGCAGCCGATCAGGTCAAAAAGCTCTCTGTGGGGGCTGTTTTGCATATGCGCGGTAACGGCGATCTTGTCAGCAGTTCTCGGCCCTATGGAGTCGGCCGAGAGAAATCTGTTGCCAAGCCCCGCAACCAAGACCTTGGTCTTTGCAGAGACCCTTCTTTTCGTTGCCCCCTCGGTAAAGGAAACGAGAAGAGAGGCAATAGCGTCCGTCAGCGCTTCGGCCTCTCCGTCGTCAAGGGCGGCGATGGGTGAAGAGTGAACGGTAACGTAGCGCCCCGCCTTCTTTTGGTGTTGCGCTTCCCCCTCCTTTCCCGTGATGAAAAGCTCGGAAACCGCAATGCCCGAAACCGAGTATTCCCGATAGGCGGCGCCGTCCCCCGCAAGAGGAACGTTGACCGATTCGCAGGCAAGGTCGGTGCGGGGGAGAGCATTGGTGTCGCCGCGGGAAGAAAAATGTAAAAAATCCTGTGAATTTTTCATTACAAACATTGCCTTTCTGTAAAAAATAATTATAATATAAGTAGTATCTACATATTTTTTTGATGTATTACCTAAAAAAATACGGGTTGATTCCAGCGGATATAGCCGTCGGTGGCGAGGGCGTGATAAATGTCTGTGGATTTTCACTAAATTGAAAATGGTTTATTGTGCATTTGAATGAAACTTAAAATATTTATGTAAGAATGCATTGATAAACTGTTATTCTTATGTTATAATTTAGTGTATACATTTATCGCCGTGTTCGCAATCTCGACGGTAATTCAACGGAACCATCAGAAGGAGTTCGCAAAGATGAAAAAACTGTTAAGCTTTATCCTGGCAGCAGTCGTAGTATGCACAGCGCTTGTGTCCTGTACTACTCTCGAAAAGGACGATAAGGGTTCTATCGTCACAATGTATCTTGCCGAGGAAATTTACAACTACGATCCCGCAGTAGGCTTCACCGATACAGCTACTGCAAAGATCCTTTCCCTTATGTTCGAGGGCCTCACCGTTCTTGATGAGAACGGCGATTGGAAGAAGGGCATGATGGAGAGCTATGAGTATATCGAGCCCGAGACCGAGGACGGCACCTACAGACTTCAGGTAACCCTTCGCGAAACCAAGTGGAGCGACGGCCGTACCGTTCAGGCAAACGACTTCGTATACGCTTGGAAGCGTATCATGGAGCCCACATTCAAGTGTGAGGCAGCATCTCTTCTCTATGATCTCAAGAACGCACGTGAGATCAAGATGGGCGACGTAACAGTTGATGACCTCGGTGTTTCCGCGGTTGAAACATACGTGCTTGAGATGGAATTTACAAAGGATATCAACCTTGATGAGTTCTTCAAGACCTGCGCAAGCGTAGCTCTTGTTCCCCTCAGAGAGGATAAGGTATATAATAACGACGATTGGGCTAAGCGCGCTTCCTCTATGGTAACAAACGGCCCCTTCGACGTAAGAAAGATGGCTTACGGCCAGCAGCTCAACCTTGAGCGCTCCGCTTACTACTACCGTGATACAGAGTCCAATCAGGCTCTTGATAAGTACGTAATTCCTTACAGACTTATCGTTATGTACGGCTACGGCGACAGCGCGGCTCAGCTTGAGAAGTTTGAGGCAGGCAATCTCTTCTATATCGGCGATATCTCTATCGCTGCCCGCGCAGATTATGCAAAGAAGGCAGAGATAACGGATTCCGCCATCACATCCTCCCTTTATTTCGACACAACAAACGAGCTCTTCGAGAAGGCTGAAGTAAGAAAGGCGCTCTCTCTCGCTATCGACCGCGAGGCTATCGCAGAGAAGCTCGTATTCGCAAAGGCTGCTACAGGCTTCATCCCCAATAAGGTAGACGATGCAGATGCCAAGGGCTCCTTCCGTGAGGTTGGCGGCGATATCCTTGCAAGCAGCGCAAACGTAGAAGAGGCTAAGTCCCTTCTCAAGAAGGCAGGCGTAACAAGCGGCAGCTTCACACTTTCCGCTCGTGATAACGAGGTAGACGTTGCCATCGCTGAGGCAGTGGCTGAGGCATGGAACTCTCTCGGCTTCAAGGTAAGCGTTAAGAAGCTCGGCGGCGAGCCTAAGCAGGCTGAGGCTGCAAACCAGTCCATCGTATACGACGATCTTTATGCAGATGCATTTGCTATCCGCGATTTCGACGTTATCCTTGTTGATTATAATATGCTCGCGCCCGGCGCATTCTCCGCTCTTGCTCCCTTCGCAACCGAATTCTCCGGTAACGGCGTTGATATGCTCTCCGAGAACTATGATACTATCGGCCATATCACAGGCTATGCAAGCGAGAAGTATGACGAGATCATCGAAAAGGCATACGCCGCAGAGACCTCTAAGGACAGAGCAACGGCTCTCCATGAGGCTGAGGAGCTTCTCCTTGAGGATATGCCCGTGATCCCCGTAGTGTTCCAGCAGGATGCGTTCATCTCCTCCAACGTTGTAAGCGGTATCGACAGCACTTACTGGGGCCGCGACTTCAAGGGTATGAAGATGAAGAACTATATGGAATATAAGGAATCCATTCAGGCAGAGCTCAATGAAAACGAGGCAGAGGTTGCTGAGTAATTTCAGATGATAATGTCTAGCGGGAGGCTATGCCTCCCGCTTTTAATCGAAATTGCTTCGAGCTTTTTCGATCTTTCAAAAAATTAAAGAAACGGAGTTAGTATGGCATCTCAGCTTAAAAAAGAAGATGAAATAAAGATATTCATACTGTACTTGCTCGATAAAATAGGCTATCCCCTTGATTATCCCAGCATCGGCTCCATAATGATGCAGGATGGCATCGTAAACTTCTTTGATTTTGCTCAGTGCTTCTTTGCTCTCGTGGATGCGGGCCATATCCGCGAGATAGTAACGGAGAAGAATGAGAGAAGAGAAGGGGAATGGGAGACAGAGGCGAAGAGCTCTGAGTCAGAAAGCGATGAGCTTGAATACGAGCCCACCACCACCGTGCTCTATGAGGTCACCGATACGGGCCGACAGGTGGCGAGAGTCCTTTCCGATAGCCTTATGGTCAGCGTAAGGGAAAAGAGCTACAGAAGCGCCCTCCGCCATCTTGATTTTGCAAGAAGAGGAGCATACGTGGATCAGTCCTACAGACCCGACGGAGAAGGCTTCCTCGTGACCTGCTCCATCAAGGATAAGAACGGCGTTATCATGGACCTCACCGTCCGCGCCGACAGCGAGTATCAGCTCAGAAGAATGATGAATAACTACGCAGAGCGCCCCGAGGTGGTATTCCGCGGAGTTGTGGCCCTTCTTTCGGGCGACGTGAACTATCTGTTTGAGGATCTTCAGTAATAAAAGACCGACGAAAAGAGTCGGTCTTTTTTGTTGAGTGGGCTTTTCTGCCCGTGATTCAGATGGCGTGCAAAAATGAATAAGCATAACAATGTTCAAATAAAATAACAAGGTTTTTTGCGACAAAAAGACAATTACACACTAAAAATCGACAAATAATTAGATAGATTGACGAAAAAAATGAATATTTTTTTGCCAATGAATTAAAAATAATGTAAAATCCTATTGACAAAAAACATAACGGTGGTATAATACTAATAACAGTCTTATGACAGATTGAACGTTTTATTTTTGTAGCAAAATTGCAGGTATTCGGATTGGACCAGGACACACTCGGATTGATCTCCGGCATCAAGGCCGGAAGGAACGAAAGCTTTGAGCTTCTCAA
This sequence comes from Candidatus Avispirillum sp., assembly GCA_045545335.1. Classification (GTDB taxonomy): domain Bacteria; phylum Bacillota; class Clostridia; order Oscillospirales; family CAG-272; genus Avispirillum. The sequence goes on from JAZQAS010000021.1 coordinate 6,388, forward strand.
GGCGAAATATAACCCGCTTCTCAACGATATGGCCGTCAGATTCGAGGAGAGCGGATCGGGTTCAAGAGACGATCTTTTTGAGGAAGCCCAGCGAGCCCTTCTGAAGGCCGCAATTTCTTTTGATACTGCAAAAGAGGGAATAACCTTCGGCCTGTATGCAAAGATCTGTATCAGGAACGCGCTGATATCGGTGAGAAGGGCAAATGCAGCAAAAAAAAGAAGAGAAGAAAAGATAACGGAGAAAAAGGAATTCAAGAGAGCGCGAATGCTTTCCTCCTTCGGCGCCATGAGTGCGGACGAAATACTTGAGCGTATCGAGGGTGAGCTTTCGGAGTATGAGGCGGCTGTCCTGAAGGAATATTTTTCCGATAGAAGCGCAAAGGAAACGGCGGCGATACTCAAAACGAGCGAGCGCAGCGTCAACAATGCGGTGTACAGAATAAGACAAAAGGCGAAGGCCCTTGGGGAGAGCACCTCCCGCAAATAAGATATGCAGCTTCGGCTTCATATATATGCCCATATAGTTTAATGAGAACGTTGTTTACAAAGGTAACGGTCAAAATCCGTTTAGGGCAAATATTTCATTCCACCATTTTTAAGCGAGGTAAAAGATGTACGAGGACAAGACTTTAGTTTGCAAGGACTGCGGCCAGGAGTTCGTATTCACAGCAGGTGAGCAGGAATTCTACGCAGAGAAAGGCTTCCAGAACGAGCCCCAGAGATGCAAGGCTTGTCGTGACGCAAGAAAGAATGCGACCAGAGCTCAGAGAGAGATGTTCACAACTACTTGCGCACAGTGTGGTAAGGAAGCTAAAGTTCCTTTCCAGCCTAACAGCGACAGACCCGTATATTGCAGCGAGTGCTTTGCTGCAATGAAGGAACAGTAATCTATTTGCAAACTTGCATATATATTACGAAAGACAAAAGACACACCTCGGTGTGTCTTTTTCTTTGCTTACAGCGCTGTTGAAAAGGGAAAAATATAGCATAAATGGTTTTGAGTAATATGTAATTTTTTTGCTAAAAGATATGTACAAAAGGTTTAAAATATGTTATAATACATTGGTATAATTGTTTTTCGGCGCAATTCGCCCGATTATGAAAGGAATCAGTCTTTTTATGGACGGCAGAGAAAATAAGAATAAAAAACACCGCCCTCGCGAAGACAAAAAGGGCGGAGGATATAATAGGCAGCCCTCCCGTGAGGAGGAGCGCGACGTATATACAGAGGGTGTCGTAGCAGGCAGAAATGCAGTGCGCGAGCTGCTTCGCTCGGGCAGAAGCGTAGATAAGCTGTTCGTAAAGGGCGGCGTGCGCGAGGGCTCTCTCACAGTTATCGTTGCGGAGGCCATCAAGGCAAAGATCCCCGTAGTTGAGGTCACTCAGGAGAAGCTTGATTCTCTTGCAAAGGGCCTTGTCCATCAGGGCGTAGTAGCTATGGCGGCTGAAAAGGAATATACGGATGTGGACGGCATCCTCGCCATCGCGCGCGAGAGAGGAGAAACTCCCCTTGTGGTAGTGCTTGACGGCATTGAGGATCCCCATAATCTCGGCGCCATTATCAGATGCGCAGAGTGCGCAGGCGCCCACGGCATAATCATTCCCAAGCGCCGCAGCGTAGGCGTAACTCCCACCGTTGCAAAGGCATCGGCAGGAGCAATTGAGCATATGGCCATCGCAAAGGTGACCAATATTTCAGCTACTATCGACGAGCTGAAAAAGAAGGGCCTCTGGATATTTGCCGCAGAGGCAGGCGGAAGCGCTTATTATGAAACGGATTTCAATACTCCCGCCGCCATCGTTCTCGGCAGCGAGGGCTTCGGAGTCGGCCATGCCATCAAGGAGAAGAGCGATTTCATAGTTTCCATCCCCATGTACGGCAAGGTCAATTCTCTCAACGTGTCAACTGCGGCATCAGTCATTCTTTGTCATGCCGCAAGAATGCAGAGAGAAGGCAAATAAAAAAGAAAGTAAATTCCACTAAGGAAGGATAGTCTTATATGAGCGGTAAAAGAGAAAATGGAAAGTCTCCCACAGCAAAGGACCTGCTGTCAAGACTGAAAAATTCAAGTAAGACCGACAACGTTAAGGAAAAGAAAACCACTACATATTCTGATTTTCTTGAAAAGAGAGAAGCAGAGAAGGCTCCCGAAACAGAGAACGTTCTTGAGGAGCTCGATCTCGGCTCTGTATATGATGAGATATATGCAGAGGTAGAGGAGGAGAGCGCTCCCGCAGTTTCTCTTGATGCGGCGGCAGCCGAGTTCTTTGCAGAGGATGCCGCAGCTGAAGAGGAGATGGTTCCCGAGTATGCCGAGGAGGTATATGAGGAGGAGATAGCTGAGGCTGAAGCTGAAGAGCTTTATGCCGAGGAGCCTCTTTATGATGCTCAGAGCGTGGATGAATATGCTCAGTATTTCGCCGAGGGCGCAGCAGAGGACGTTGCCTCCGAGGATTTTGCAGTATTCGAGCCCGATGCCTCTTATACAGACGTTGCCACCTATAGCGAGGAGTACGTAACTCCCGAGGAGGGCACCTATTATGAGGATATCATCCCCGATGACGATTTCTTTGATAACGATCCCATCGAGGAGGATTACGGCGAGGAGTACGTCGAAGAGGAATACGTTGAAGAAGAGTATGACGAGGAGCGCGACTTTGAGAACCTTGTAAACGAGGTGACCGGCGGCGCTCCCGTGGATGAGATAGATGAGACCGATATCAGCCTTATGGTTGCTCTCGGTATGGAGTCTGAGCTTGCGAAGACCGTAGGCGAGGAGACCGCCTCCCAGATAACGGACGATTACGTTGCCGATCAGGAGGAGTGGGTAGACCGCGCAGACCGTTTCGGAGCAAACGAGTATACAGACCCCGAGCAGAACGGCGAGATCGCAGATGAGTACAGAAAGCGCAACACACTCTCCTTCTGGAAGATGATAATTGCGGCGGCTCTTTGCATCGTGCTTCTCGTGTTTGAGAACATGCCCGTTATCGGCTGGCAGCTCAGCGGCGCTCTTGATCCTGCAGTATATCCCGTAGTTTATATAATGGCAGACCTCCAGATCCTTCTGTTTATGGTGGCCCTCGTGTTCATCCATATAGCAAGAGGCATCAGAGATGCAGTAAGCTTCAAGCCCTCTGTGGATTGCCTGCCTGCAATACTCACCCTTGCGGCTATCGTAAACTCTATCGTAATGGCGGCAACCACCGTTCCCGGTGTTGAGCCTGTTCTCTTCAATTTTGTAACAGGCCTTTGCCTCTTCTTCACAGCCATCAACGATTATATGACGGTCCGCCGCGAGATCTTCAGCTTCAATATCGTATCCTCCAGAAAGCCTAAGTTCGTAATGCGCCGCCTCTCTATGAGAGATTCCGTTCTCGAGAGCGAGGCCGTTGCAGATATGGATGCTCAGGGCGCAGACGAGGGCGATATCATCAAGATCCAGAAGACCGACTTTGTGGACGGTTATTTCTGGAGAACCAAGACTAAGTCAACTGTAAGCCGCTCCGTTATCGGCCTTGCGGCAGTTCTTTCCGTAGCTCTTGCAGTTATCGTTGCGGTGTATGCATTCGTAACGAAGATGGATAACCCCGTAAACTGCGGCTTTGCAGTTCTCAGCGCAGCAGTTCCCGCGTGTATGGTGATCTCAGGCGTTTATCCCTTCTACCGTGCAAACCGCCGCGCATATGATAACGATAGCACCATCATCGGCGAGGCAAGCGTTGAGGAATATTCCGGCGTCGGCGTTATCTCCTTTGATGACGTAAACGTATTCCCTTCCTATTCCGTAAAGGTAAGAAACGTAAGACTGTTCAATAACAGCCGTATCGATAAGGTCCTCTATTACGCGGCAAGCGTGTTCTCCGCAACGGGCGGCCCCCTTGCAGACGTATTTGAGGTTGCAACAATGGAAACGGGCCACTCCGATAACGTTCAGATCCTTGAAACGGGAACGGGCTATATCGAGGCCGAGGTAAACGGCAGAAGCATTATGTTCGGCAGAGCGCAGGCTCTTGCAAAGCACGGCATCCTCATTCCCGATGAGGTCGTTGATGAAAACGCCGATCTCCCCGTAGATTGCTCCGTAATGTATATGATCTATCAGCGCAAGCTCGTTGCAAAGATGATCGTAAACTACGTTCTCGATCCCGATTTTGAGTACGTGCTCAAGCAGCTCACCGTCAGCGGAATGTGCGTATGCGTAAAGACCTTCGACCCCAACATTGATGAAGAAATGATCAGCCGTCAGATCTCGGGCGGAAAGTATTCTATGAGAGTTATCAAGTATAAGAATACCGAGGAGATCACAAAGTACTCTCGCAGAGCAGAGGGCGGTATCATTTCCAGAGATAGCACAAAGTCTCTTCTCCATACAGTATCTTATTGCGATAAGATCATCAGCGCAAAGAAGACAGGCTTTGTTATCAGCGTGATCGCGGCTATCCTCAATGCCATCATCATGGCAGTGGTGCTTATGTCCGGCAGCTTCTCAGCTATGCATAGCGTGTATATCGCGCTTTGTCAGCTGTTCTGGCTCATCCCCGTAATAATAACCACTAAGACTATCGTAAGATAAACGATCTGAAAGGAAGGGCGGAGATATCTCCGCCCTTGTTATTAGAAAATGAGAGAAGATATAAAAAGTTTTATATGTAACGTAAAAAAGCCCGGCCGTTATACAGGCGGCGAGCCCGCGAGCGTATATAAGAATAAGGATGAGGTCAAGATGAGGGTGGCATTCTGCTTCCCCGATACCTATGAGATAGGTATGTCAAACCTCGGTATGAGAATACTCACGGGCGTCCTCAATGAGATGAAGGACGTCTGGTGCGAGAGAGTTTTCGCTCCCTGGACCGATATGGAGGAGGAGATGCGCAAGAGAAATATCCCCCTCTTTGCCCATGAATCGGGAGACGGAATTGCCGAGTTTGATATGGTGGCCTTCACCCTTCAGTATGAGCTTTGCTATACAACGGCCCTTAATATGCTTGATCTCGGCGGCATCCCCCTCAGAAGCGAGGAAAGGGGAGAGGAGTATCCCGTAGTCATCGCAGGCGGCCCCTGCGCCTATAACCCCGAGCCTATGGCCGATTTTGTGGATATTTTCTCCATCGGCGAGGGCGAGGAGGCCCTTCCCGAGCTTTGCGCCCTTTACGTTGAGATGAAGGAGAGCGGCACGTATACGAAGGCCGAGTTTCTCCGCCGCGCCGCAAGCCTTGAGGGCTTCTACGTTCCCTCCCTTTATAACGTTTCTTATAATGCGGACGGTACCGTAAAGGCAATAGAGCCAAAGTATAGCGACGTGCCTAAAACCGTAAAGAAGAGAATAGTTGCCGACGTGGATAAGGCCTACGTGCCAACAAAGCCCGTGCTCCCCGTGATAGAGACTGTTCACGACCGCATCACCCTTGAGGTGTTCCGCGGATGCATCAGAGGATGCCGCTTCTGTCAGGCAGGATTTGTAACGAGACCCGTAAGAGAGAAGAGCCCCGATACCCTCTGCGCTCAGGCGAGAGAGATCTCCGATAATTCGGGATATGATGAGATATCAATGTGCTGTCTTTCAATCTCCGATTATTCAAAGGTAAATACCTTCACAGATAAGCTCCTTGAATGGACGGATGATGAGCGCATCAATCTTTCCTTGCCCTCCCTCCGCGCCGATAGCTTCACAAAAGAGCTTATGCAGAAGATATCGACCGTCCGCTCAAGCACCCTCACCTTTGCTCCCGAGGCAGGCAGTCAGAGGCTTCGCGACGTTATCAATAAAAACGTGACCGAGGAGGATATCCTCCGCGCCGCAGGCGTAGCCTTTGAGGCGGGCAAAAATCAGGTCAAGCTCTATTTTATGAACGGCCTTCCTTATGAGAATGATGAGGATATCATCGGTATAGGCAAGCTTGCGAAAAAGGTCATTGAGGAGTATTTCAAAACTCCGGGTGTAAACCGCAAGCGTCAGCCTCAGGTAACTCTCAGCGTTGCCTGCTTCATCCCCAAGCCCTTCACCCCCTTCCAGTGGGAAAGACAGAATACAGCAGAGGAGCTTGAGGCAAAGCAAAAGCTTCTCCTTTCCTCCATCACCGACAGAAAAATAAGATGTAATTATCACGATGCAAAGGTCTCCCGCCTTGAGGCTGTTTTCGCAAGAGGAAACAGAAGACTCGGCCGCGCCCTTGAGGAGGCGGTAAAGAGAGGTATGACCTTTGATGCGTGGGAAGAGATATTTGATTATGATAAGTGGATGGACGTGTTTGCGGCGACGGATATAGATCCCGCATTCTTTGCGAACCGTTCAATGCCCGATGATGAGGTCCTCCCCTGGGATATGATCGATTGCGGCGTTTCAAAATCCTTCCTTCTCCGTGAGAGACATAAATCGCAGGAGGCGGCAACAACTCCCTCCTGTAAGGAGAAGTGCTCAGCCTGCGGCGCAAACGGACTTGTAGATCCCGAGCTTTGCCGCTGGTGCCCCGGCCATAAGGAGGAGGAGGCAGAGTATCTCGGTCAGAATATAGAAAAAACTGCCCCCGTGAGAGAAAACGATGACTCAAAGCGCGATGCAAGAGGCGCGGGAGCCGCAAAAAATCCCAGCGCAAAGCCCGTCCGCGCAGTAAAGGTCAGATTTTCCGAGTCAGGCGCCCTCACCTACGTGTCCCATCTTGATATAAACCGCGCCGTAATGAGAGGCCTCGTAAAATCAAAGCTTCCTCTTTATTATACGGAGGGCTTCAATCCTATCCCCAAGCTCACCTTCGCATCCCCCCTGTCTGTGGGATGCGGCGGCGAGAACGAGCTTTTCCGTATAAAGCTTATGCAGGACGTGGACGATGCCGTTATCCTTGAGCGCCTTCGTGCTTCAATGCCCGAGGGTATAGAGGTCCTTGAGGTCTATTCCTCCGATTCCGATTTTAAAAATATCGCCTGGGCGGAAAATGAGATCAGCTTTAAGTGCGAGGTGGCCGAAAACGCCGTGGAGGAGCTTGAAAAGGCCTTCGCAGGTCAGGTGGTAGTAACAAAGAAAACTAAGAGAAGCGAAGCACAGGTCGATATCAGCCCCTGGTTTAAGGATATCTCCTTTGAAAAGACCGGGGACGGAATGAAGATAAAGGTGTTCACCTGCGCCGATAATACCAATTATCTTAACCCCGAGTATATCGCAAAGGTGGCAAAGAATATTCTTGACCCCGAGGAGCGCGGATATCATACGATCCTCCGCAAGCAGTTCTATACCGCCGACGGTAAGGTGTTCAGATAATTAAAATATACGGCTTACAGAGAAGGACTCCGTTTTTTGGAGCCTCTCAGTAAGACACTTAAGATAAGTTCGGGAAACGAGGTATGCCTCCTCGTTTCCCGTTTTTATATAGGTCTCCATCTTTGCGAGAGTGTCGTCAATGTCGTCAACAGTCTCGCGGTGAACGGTCAGAGCGATCCACGTCCGCGAGCTTTCCCATTTGTCTAAAAGGAGGGAAATATCAGCACCCTCAATGTCATCGCTGAGATTTTCTATCTCAAAGAGAAGGGCGTCTGTCTTTTTAATAATAAGGATGCCGTTTGCAATAACAGCTCCTATAAGAAGGGTCAGAGTGACGGCACCGCAGATAAAAGCTTTCATCAGTTTTCTTCCTTATATATTATTGTGGTCTCGTTTTGGTCGTTAACGGCAAATAGCAGAATATCCTCCCGCTTCTTTTTCAGCTTGTGAAGCGCTTTCAAGAGCCGTTCCTGAGTCCAGCCTGCGGCTGAAAGGTTTTTCGTAACTACTGTCTTGTCAATAATAAGAGCGTGAGATATGCCCGCGTCGGGGGAGGCAACCTTAAGATCGCTTCGGGTAGGGGGAGAGGCATCGGCCCTTCGGAAAACGGAGAGCTTGCCGTTTTCCTCAAGTATCGCGTAGTAAACCTCCCCGATGTCGGAGATGCCCTGCTGGCGCATTGCCCCAAGCAGCTCGCTGAGGCACATTCGCTGCTTTTTTAATTCCTTCTGGTCAAGTATCCCGCGCTTTATAATAAAGCTTGGCCGCCCGCCGAGAAGTATCTTCAGCTTAGGGACGTGGAGAATTATGAAGGAGAGTATGACTTCAACCGAGAGAAGGAGAAGGATCGGAATGATAGCGTAAGCGAAGGGGATGTCGGTCTCGTATATGGGAGTGGCGGCAAAATCGGAAAGCATAATGGTAACGATAAGCTCAGATAGCTGCAGCTCGCCCACCTGCCTCTTGCCCATAAGCCGCATGGCAATGATGAGAATAAGGTATATAAGAACAGTCCTTAAAAATACCGTGATCATAGGAAACCTCCCATTTGTTAAACAGTTATAATTGTCCCCCGAAAGGGAAATGTTATACTTGTCATTTGTGCCAAAGTGAACAAATTGTCAAAAAAAGTTGAATAAACCTATTGACAGGAAAAGGCAAAATATGTATAATTAAATTCCACCCGCAAAAAGGTGCGAAGCGGACCCTGGGAGATACGAAAAAGTTTTTAAAAAACTTTCAAAAAAGTATTGACAAAGGGGAAGCTAAGTGATATAATAGTCAAGCTGTCGCGAAGAGCGATGGTGAGAAGCTCCTTGAAAATTGAACAACAAGACAAACAAAGACTCCGAAAATTCTTTTGAATTTTAAAAAAGTAGTAGAGATACTACGAGCTCTTTAAAGTAAGAAGAGCAGAATCAACTCTGATATGTCTCGGACCTTGGGTCCGGTATATATAACATATTTAGAGAGTTTGATCCTGGCTCAGGATAAACGCTGGCGGCGTGCATAAC
>JAZQAS010000022.1:0-28088 GCA_045545335.1 Candidatus Avispirillum sp.
CCCAGGTAGCAAACCCTCATCCACCGCAAGCGGTCCCCCTTCCCCCAGTTCTTCGGGGGAAGGACTAATATAGGTCCTCACTCCTCAAACACCAATTTACTTAGGCCTTTGCTATTTGCAAAGGCAGAGCGGACAAGTAAACAAACAATTAAATACTATCTATATGTCCGCGGGAGGACGGAGCGGACACGTGGATTTTAAGTTCAGCAATACGTCACGTCCGCGTGGGGAAGGACTATTTTTGAGCCTGCGTTTACCTTGTAGCCGTGTGTTATGATCTTAACGCTCATTAAACCAAATTAAAAAGCTGTCGCATTTTGCGACAGCCTTATTAATATTGTAGCTTATTATACAAACTTTTTTCGGCACGGTAGCGTAGAGATCACACAACTGTGGAGGCATCCCGAACCTCGTCCTCGGAGAGCTGAGTCACGCGGTTGTTTTCAACGCGGTAAACTCTGTCGCAAAGGGTGAGAACGGAGGGACGGTGAGTTGTGAGGATGCAGGTAACTCCGCGGCTCGTCAGATAATCAAGCACCTGCTTTGCGGTGGTGATGTCGAGAGCGCTGGTGACCTCGTCAAGAAGCATAACGGGGGTCCTGCGAAGGAGGGCGCGGGCGATGGAGATACGCTGAGCCTGACCCTCGGAGAGGCCCTTGCCGCCCTCGCCTATCTCGGCATAGAGCCTGAAGGGCATTTCGGAAACGAAGTCCCAGGCGGCGGCGCCCTTAAGGGCTTCTATCATTTCCTCGTCGGTAGCGTCCTCGCGGCCGAGGCGAAGGTTTGAGGCAACTGTGCCTGCGATGACCGTATTACCCTGAGGAACGTATGCAAAGCAGTTTCTCGTTTCGGCGCCAAGCTCGCGGCGCTGTCCCTTGTCGTCTATCATATAGAGCTGGCCCTTTGAGGGGCGGATAAGGCCGAGAAGCAGGCGGATGAGAGTGGTCTTTCCCTCGCCCGAGGGGCCAACGAGGGCAACCACCTCGCCTCTTTTGGCGGAAAATTCAATATGGGAAAGGATGCGCTCGCCGTCGTCGTAGGCTACGCGAACTCCCTCAAGATAGATGCTTGCTCCCGCAGGGGTCGCGGCATCGTTGTCCGTGGGCTTTTCCTTAGAGAGAAGCGTCAGCTCCCGTACTCTCTCGGCAGAAACCGAGCCGGAGAGGGCCGAGGGGATAAGGGATATGATGGAGGAGAATGCAGTAGTAAGGCTTGCGCGCTGCTGCAGGAAAAACACGAGAGTACCGATAAGTATCTCCCCGCGCCAGAGCTGCCAGAGGCAGTAGGCAAGGGCTAAATACTGAATGGCGGTGCTTGAGACGGTGAGGATAACGTTTGTTTTTATGGTAAACTTATTGTAGCTGAGGGCGGCGTCCTTATTTTTCTCCTGCCAGCCTCTCAGGTCGCGGCTCACGTTCTGCTCAATGCCGAAGCTCTTGAGGGTATCAATATTGCGGAAGGTCTCCGCTTCAAATGAGGAGATGCCGCTCTGTGCCTCTCTCATATTCTTATTGTGGTCTCTCTGCTCCTTTATAAGTCTGTTTGATATAAAGAAGAGAACGGGTGCGCTTGCGCAGCAGATAACGGCCATCATAGGGTCGTAGTAGATAATGACCGCAAGGGTGGCAAGGGCGGTGATGATCTGGATAATGGCGTTTGGCAGCCAGCTTACGGCGCAGGTAGCCACCTGCTGAACGTCAGACTGAAAGCGGTTGAGAAGGTCGCCTGTGGGGTATTTTCTGATGGCCATCCAGTCTGAGGATATGAGTGCGTCGAAGGCGCAGGCCTGAACGTCGTTTTGCATATCAATGGAAAGCTTTGCGGAAAATCTTGAGGCAAGGCTTCTGAAAACTATGGTAACGAGGGCGCTTGAGCCGAGAATGAGAATGAGGAAAAAGAGCTTTGAAAGGTCAAGGGCGATGATAGCGTCGATAAGATGCTTGCCTGCGATGCCCGTAACAAGGGAGAGGATGCTTGAGAATATGCCGAAAAGGGTGTAGAGGATTATGCTGCCCTTGTGGCGGCGGGTGAAGCGAAATATCCATTTCCAGTCAGTCCACACGTCCTTCAAGGTTCCGTTCTTCATCCTTTTGTAGATGGCGGAAAGGGATTCCGAAAAAGGTCTCTTTTCTTTTTTCAAAGCTGTCCTCCTTTCCTGCATTAACCATTGCGGTCAGGCAGATTTTATGATAAAATAATATAATAAACGATAAATCGGAGATTATTTATGATAGATATCCATTGTCATATACTTCCCGCCGTAGACGACGGAGCAGATTCTTTGGAAACTGCCCTTGAAATGGCCCGCGTTGCCGCGGCCACGGGAGTTACGGATATTGCCGCAACCCCTCATTTCAGAGGAGTGGCAGAGTCCTTTGAAATGCTGCCCGAAATAGAAAGAGCAAGAAAAGCCCTTTCCGATGCCGTCAGAGCGGAGGGTATCGGAGTAAAGCTCCACGGGGGAGCCGAGATACTCTGCGTTGCCGAAACGCCGTATCTGCCAAAGCACCTTCGCCTGCCCACTCTGGGGGAGGGAAAATATCTTCTCTGCGAGTTTTATTTTGATGAGAGCGCCTATTTTATGAGCGATATCCTTTCGGCTCTGAGGGAGGACGGGTATATCCCCGTCGTTGCCCATCCGGAAAGATACGATGCGGTGCAGAGAGACCCCCGCCTCCTTGTCAGCTGGTTTAGGGAGGGGTATATCCTTCAGGCAAATAAGGGCAGCATCCTCGGCACTCTCGGCAGAGGCGCTGAGAGGGCGGCAGATTTTATGCTGGATAGCGGCCTTTGCCATCTTATCGCAGGGGATGCCCACGGCCTTGAGAGCCGCACCACGGATATGAGAGAGCTTCGCAGATACGTTCACGATTATATAGACGGCGAGTACGGAAGGATACTTCTGAGAGAAAATCCCCGCCGCATCCTTGAGGGAAAGCGTCCCGTGCCCGTTGGCTGAACCGCATACTTAATCAATTATAGCACATAATCCTACCCAATACAATAGCGCGGATTTTGAAAAATAGGGAATAAAGCAATATTTATAACAAAATTATTGAAAAAATTACATCATTGCAGTTTACTTGGCGTTGTTTTTATGCTAAAATTATAGTGGTCAAATTTGGTTATTTTCACAAATTCAGATAAAGGAGTGACAGGAAAATGAGAGCGGTCAGAGCGATCTTGATCGTGCTGCTTGCAGTAGTTGCGGCGGCATTCGGTGTCACAGAAGTAAGAAAAGCCCTGTCGGGAGCCGACGAGGGCCCATCCATCTCCTGCCCCGAGGAGATACTTGAGGTATCCGTAAAGGATGGAGACGAGGTGCTCCTCCGGGACGTTCGGGCAAGCGACCCTCAGGACGGCGATATCTCAGACCGCGCCATCGTGGGCGGCGTTTCAAAGCTTATCGAGGATAACACCGCAAAGGTGACCTATTACGTTTTCGATAGCCACGATAATATGAGCACCTGCCAGAGAATGATAAGATATACGGATTATCAGCGCCCCAGCCTTGAGGTGCTTTCTCCCTTGCATTTTGCAACGGGCGAGAGCGCGGATATCATTTCAAGGCTTGCGGCAAATGACGTTATAGACGGAGATATCTCTCAGTCTGTCCGCATATCCACCCTCGTGACCACAAACCATTCTCAGATATATTCCGTAACCGCTCAGGTGACCAACAGCATGGGCGATACAACGAGAGTAAGGCTCCCCGTTATATACAGAGAGAGCGCGGCAGACCGCCCCGTCATCTCCCTTAAGGAGGAGCTTGTCTATCTTGAAAAGGGGGAAGAGCTTACCCCCGAGGATTATATCAGCTCTGTAACCGTCAGAGGCGTTCCCCGCGACAGGTCTGCAACCCTCATTGATGCAAGCGAGGTAAACACAGAAGAGAGCGGCACCTATTGGGTGTGGTATACTTATACCAACGGCGACTTTGAGGGCATCTCCGTCCTCACCGTGGTCGTCAGATAAGGAGGGCAGCATGAGAGAAGAAGCAAAGACCGTCAAATGGTCCAATATATCCCCCCGTTGCCTTTCCCGTATGCTCTGGCATCATCTCTGGATGATAATTGCGGCGATACTCATTTTTGCAATGGGCGCATCCCTGTATCTCAATCTTTTCCATACGCCTATGTACCGCGCAAGCATGACCTATGCGGTAACCTCAAGAAAGACCTCATTCACCTCCAATAATAACCTGACAGCCTCCAAGGAGGTTGCGGCGGTAATGGAGGAGCTTATTGAAACGAAGGTCATTCTCAATAATATCAAAAAGCATTCCCCCGAGCTTGAGAGCTTCGGCGGCAGCGTTTCCGCAAGCCTTGTTGAGGAGAGCAATCTCATCTCCGTTCATGCAGAGGCAGACTCCCCCCGCGCGGCTCTCCTTGCTCTCAACGCCCTCGTTGATATCTTCCCCGAGCTTTCCGATTATATTTCAAAGAATACGGTGGCTCAGGTAATAAAGAACCCCTCCGTTTCCTCCTATCCCATCAATAATATTGATAAGGTGAGAGTGGTCACGGTCAGCGGCATCGTTGGCGGAGCTTTGATGACGGCGTTTCTCGTGTGGTTCTTCATCAGCCGTGAGACCATACAGACGAGAAGCGGAGCGAGAAGCCTCCTTGATGCTCCCATCATCGCCTCTCTCTGCCACGAGAGAAAGCACAGAACCCTCAAGTCCTTTTTGAAGAGAACGCGAAAGAGCGTTCAGGTCTTCGCGCCCACAACGGGATATAAGTATATCGAGCAGATAAACACGGTATGCTCCCGCCTTGAGCACGAAAAGGAGTCAAACGGCAAAAGGGTGTTCCTCATCGGCGGCGTAAGCGAGAACGAGGGTAAGTCAACGGTGGCGGGCAATATTGCCGCAAGCCTTGCAATGAAGGGCCATAAGGTTGCCCTCGTGGACTGCGACCTGAGAAAGCCCGCGCTGAACAGATTTTTCGGAAATATCTATAAAATGCCAATGCCTCTCAATAAGATGCTGGCAGAGCCCTTTGCAAAGAAGAATTTTGTAGACTGTATGATGCGCCATCCCGATATGCCGCTTTATATGTTCTTCCCCTCCTCTGCCGACTCTGCAAACGTAAATCTTCTGAGAAGCGCAACTATGAAGATGCTGGTAACTCAGCTTAGGATATTTGATTACGTAATAATCGATACTCCCCCTATGGGCTTCTTCACCGATGCCGAGGTGCTTTGCGATCTTGCAGATGCATCTCTGCTGGTGGTCCGTCAGAATATCACCCCCGCCGCCGATATCAACGACGCGGCCGATATGCTGAAAAAGACAAAGAGCACCTTCCTCGGATGCGTGCTTAACGATATGGCGGGCCGCGGAGCCGACGGATATGGCTACGGTTACGGTTACGGATATTCAAGATACGGCTACGGACGTTACGGCTACGGCCGCTACGGATATGGCTACGGCCATCACAGCCGCTCCGATAAGAGCGGAAAAAAGAGCGGCGCCGAGACGGATGCCCCCGAATTCTAAGAAAGGAGAAATACCGTGAGTTCTAAAGAAAATACAAAAGAAACGGCTCCGAAGCCAATAGACCTTTCCGAGCTTATTGATAGATTTATCCGCGTTTTCAAGCGCTTTTGGTATATTATCCTTATCTTTGCATTGATAGCAGGAGCCCTCAACGCCTTTCGCGCCTATCGCTCCTTCACACCTATGTATGAGTCTCAGGCTCTTTTCTCCGTAAACTCCGGCTATACTGCCGACGATATCTTCACAGCCAGCTATTATGATAATGAGGCGGCAAAGCAGCTCAGCGAGGCCTTCCCCAATATGCTGAATACGGATATCATGCGGGAGCTTATGGTGCAGGAGCTTGGCAGAGGTATAAACGGCTCTATCTCCACCTCCTCCGTTGCAGATACAAATATGTTCTCCATAACGGTGCGAAGCCAGAGCCCTCAGGATGCGTACGATATCATCTGGGCGGTCATCAATTGCTATCCTCAGGTAGCGGTGTTTATGGTGGATAATCCTCAGGTCATCATCCGCGAGCAGCCCGCCATTGCAGAGGCACCCTATAACAGTCTCAGCTTCAAGGGGCCCGTCCTTTCGGGAATGGGCGTGGGCGCGGCGGTTGCAGTCGTCATACTTGCTGTGGTTGCCATATTCAGTAAGACCGTTACCCACGCGGAGCAGCTCAAGGCCCTTGTGAACGTGCCTATCCTCTCCGTTCTTCCCAAGGTAGTGAGAAAGAAGCGCCGCAAGAGCGCGGAGAACAGATTTGTAATGGTCTCCTCCGATGACGGACTTGCAGAGTCCCTGCGAGGCCTGAGCCTTAAGATGCAAAGACAGCTTCAGGGCGAAGATCATAAGGTCATTCTCATAACGAGCACCCTTGCAGGCGAGGGAAAGACCATGATCTCCTCAAACCTTGCCCTTACGATGATAAGCGAGGGACTTCGTGTGTGCCTTCTTGATGCCGATTTCAGAAAGCAGAGCATTGCCGCCCGATACGGAATGGAGCCGGGCAGATATTCTCTCATGGATTGCCTCAGGGATAGCCGCATCTCCGTTTTTGATGCCGTGCAGTACGTTCCCGAGACTGATCTTGCCTTCATTTCGGGCGAGAGCGTGGGCATCAGCCACTATAAGATAGACTCAAGGGCAATGGAGAGAGTCATCGCAACCCTTTCCCAGCGATTTGATTATATAATTATGGATACCTCTCCCTTTGCCATCGTTTCCGATACGGCGCTCCTCTGCCGCCACGCAAAGTGCGTGCTCTATACGGTAAAGGCAGATTTTGCCCGTCAGTCTCAGATACTTGACTGCGTCACGAGCCTTTATGACAGAGGCATCTCCGTTGCAGGCTTTATCCTTAACGGCGTTGACCGCACGGGCGGCCATTACGGCTACGGATATAAGTACGGATACGGCTACGGCTACGGCCGATACGGTTACGGCGGTTACGGCTACGGACGCTACGGCTACGGTTACGGATACGGCAACCGCTACGGCTATGGCTCAAAGTACGGTTACGGCGAGTCTAAAAAGCATAAGGTCAGCAAGGTGAAAAAGGTAAAGCGCTCAAATAGCCACTCTTCCGAAAAAGAATAGAATAAAAGGGGCTGTCGCAAAAAATGCGACAGCCCCTTTGTTATTTTTTCTTTGCGTTGTGAATTTTTCCGAAAATGGGGCGGAGAGGGGAGAGAAGGAGCCAGAGGGTGGAATAGAAGCGCCACACGGGGCTCTTTTTCGTTATAAGCCTGCCCTTTCGCTTTGCCGAGGTGGCCTCAGCAAAGACCCATTGGCGCAAAACGGGCTCCTTTTGGGTCTGTCCGTCTCCGAGGAGGAGAAGAACGCCGCTTTTTGTGCATTTTTTGACCCTGTGGAGCACGTAGGTGCCGTCGGGTCGGCGGTAGAGGAGGATATCTCCCCGCCGCGGATCTTTTGAAAGGCGGTTTATGTAAACGGTGTCCCCCTCGTGAAGAAAGGGAACCATGCTAAAGCCCTTGACGGGCAGGGGCAGATCGCCTTTTTTGCCATCAAGAAGAGAAAGGAGCATATCAATATATTCAGCCGTGTTCACGGTGAGAGAGGGAGAAGTGTTTTCGCTTTTCATATTCCGCTCCTTTCGTTTTATGAAATAAAGATAACATAAAAAAGCCCTTAAGTCAATAGAGTAGCCGCAGGTCAGCGGGAGAAGGACTAAACAAAGCCTTCCCCCGCGGACGGATTGATAGTATTTAATTGTTTCTTTACTTGTCCGCTCTGCCTTTGCACAAGCAAAGGCCTAAGTAAATTGGTATTTGAGGGGCGTTGACCCAAATTAGTCCTTCCCCACGCGGATGTAACGTATTGCTGAATTTAAAATCTACGTATCCGCTCCATCCTCGCTGACGCGAGGATCTAAGCAAGTCCTTCCCCCGAAGAACTGGGGGAAGGGGGACCGCTTGCGGTGGATGAGGGTTTGCTACCTGGGCGCGAACCGATGCTGAAAATTTATGTATGCGAGGCATAGGAGAATAACTGTAGATTTATTAATCAAATACCCCTTAATTTCATTTAAAAGACAGCTCTCGTCCAGATAGCAAACCCTCATCCCTCTCCCCCATATAGTTTATCTTAGCTTAAAGTCATCAGCCGGAAATATAGAATGCAATAATCTAACTTCATTTTAAGGAGCCACCTTCCCCCAGTTCTTCGGGGGAAGGACTAACTTGGGTCCCCGCTCTTCAAGCACCAATTTACCACAAAAGGCTGTCGCATTTTGCGACAGCCTTTTATATTTGGATCATTCTCTGATAATAAGTCCTTTTTCGCAAAGCTTTGCAAGGAGGGTGGCCACGTCAGCGCAAACTACCTCCTCGGGGGCATCGTATTCGGCGCAGATAGACGCAACTATCTCCCCTTCACTCTTGCCCTCGCAAAGGCCCTGCCATACCATGGCTCCCGTTTCCGTCAGAACAAAGAGGCCGTTTGTGTCCATTGCCTCGCTGCCAACGGGAACGAGAATATGCTCGCCCGCAATACTGCGGTATATTACGTTCTCATTTATCTTCATTTTGATCTCCCTCTTTTTTATACTTTTCGTGAGTCAGCTTTTCGAGATGAGCCGTCATTTCGCAGACGTATTCGGGAAGGAGAGAGGTATCTCCCGTTTCCGTAAGGCACGCCGCGGCACAGGAGGGGCATCTCGCCTTATAATTACAGCTCTTGCACTTTGCGGGAAGAACGAGAGAGGCGCAATAGTCGCGCACGTTCTGCCAGGCGAGCGCAAATCCAAGCTCCTTTACCGACCAGCCGTCTATTGGGAACATTCCGCAAGGGGTCATCCTTCCGTCCCAGGTCACCCAAAATGCCGTTTTGCCCGCTCTGCAGTTCATATGCTCGCCCTGGCCGTCGGTGCAGTCAAGCTCATCGGACATAGGGTCGCCTGCCCACGCAGAGGCAAGCTGCTCGGGGCTCATATACTGCTCGCGGCAAAGAAGCATATACTCCGCCGCCTCCCTTGCGCTGAAGCGTGCAGGAGCATCGCCGTATTTCTGTCCGTTCACGCGGACGGGGGGAAACATATATGTCGTTGCCTTGACGGGACAGCCTACGCTCTCGCCAAAGCGGTATATGCCCTCAATATCGCAGGCATTATCGGGAGTGATGGAGGAATTTATCTTCACCTGAATGCCCGCTTCCTTAAGAGCGGCAATGTTCTTCGCCACCCTTTCAAAGCTTTCGTTTTTGCAAAGGCTCTTATAGGTGGAATTTGAACAGCCGTAGAGAGATATATTCATTCTCAAGGGCGGGTTCTGCCTGAAGAATTCAAGATATTCCCCGTCAATGAGAGAGCCGTTTGTATTGATGGATATGAGAAGGCCAAGCTTTTTAAGGCCAAGGTATATCTCCTTGAAATCCCTTCTGCACAGGGGCTCTCCGCCGGTGAGAAGGAGAAATACCATTCCCGCCGCAGCCGCCTCCTTGCCGAGGGCTATCCATTCCTCCGCCGTGAGCTCACCATCTGCATTGTTATCGTGGACGTAGCACATCTTGCAGTTGAAGTTGCACCGGGTGGTCAGCTCAAAGTTTCCCGCAACGGGAAGGCCAAGAGCCGCGCCCTTTGCGTGAAAATAGGTGCTCCACGCAGGCTCGCCGCCGTCTATTATCTTTTTTTCTTCACTCATATGTTCCTCACAAGCTCCAAGGCCGCCGACGGATGGTCAATGCAGGCGTAGGACACCACCTGCGCCCCCGCTATCAGCCTTGATACGTCTTCAATAATGCCGATCCTGCCCTCTATGCTCCTTTCATCAAAGGTGCATTGGGGAACTATCTTGGAAAGAGCCTCCGATGCCGCGGGGCGGGTGGCCTTATTCTCCCCTCCCTGCGACAGTATGACAACGGCTCCGATGGGGGCCGTTTCGTTTATGCAAACGTCGCCGCTGCCCTTTGCCCAGCAGCCTGCGGCAAAAAATGTGCCGCCCTCCTCATAGACGATGGCGCGGTCCTCGTTTATAACGCGGGAGCCCAGGGCATCCCTCATATGATGGGCAAGAGTGGATTTTCCCGTGCCGCTGGGGGCCGTTATCAGTATTGCCCTGCCGCCCAGAACGGAATAGGAGCAATGAAGGATAAATCTGCCCCGCTCGCGAATGAGCAAGGCCGCCCCTGCAGAAACGAGAAAGTCTGCAACGGTGTTTTTTTCAATAAGCGACGCATCCATGAGAGCGGATATCCTGTTCCCATCTCTTTTCACGTCTATATCCGAGCCGCATCTGCCGCGGTCGCCGCGGTCGGCTATATCAAAGATATAATCCGCCTCGCCGTCAGCCGAAAAGGGCTCTATGAACTCCCGCTCCTTGAAGGGATAGGGAGAATTGATCTCAAATGTCAGACCGCCGAAGCGGTATTTTCTCTTATGCTCCATATTGGCAGAACATGACCTCGGTGGCATCCTCTCTTGCGTGGGAGGCGTAGCCGTTGACGCTCTCCCCTGCCTTAAGCCCTTCGGCAAGGCGGACGCGGTAGGTGATACCGCCGAGATAGAAGCCCTCAAGGGTGTTTTTATAAAATACGGATATCTCGCGGTCAATATCCTTGCCGGAGATATTTTTGATGCTTATAGCGCCGTCCCTCACGGTGATCTCAAGGTCGCTTTCAAGAAGCGTGGGCTCCTGGGGGAAGAAAACGAGATATTCTGCCTCGGCCGAAACGTCGCCCTCAAGGTCGTCGCCCCTCGCGCCGTTCATTTCAAAGGCATAGACAGACTTGCCCGCAGGGATGGTTGAAAACTCGAAGGAATACTCCACCTCGCCCACTTTTACCGTCACCTTTGCATATTGCAGGGTGCGGTCGGACCTGTTTTCAAAGGTAGCGCAGAGCATGCTCTCGCGAACGTCGCCTGTAGCGCCCTTTTCGGGGAAAGCGCCCTTAGAATCCGCAAGAGAGGCAAGGAACAAGCCCTCGCCGATATCAATAGCCTTAAAGCCTGCGCTCTCGCCGGTCTCAACGGTGTTCTGAGTATCGTCGGGCTTTTTTTTGTCGTCATTTCCGTCGGGAGAGAGGCATATCCAAAGGACGATGCCCGCGACTATAAGGAGGCAGAGAGCCCCGACAGCGCAGATGATGGCAAGCGATCTTTTATTATTCTTCTTTGAGCCCTTCACAGTGACCTCCGAGGAATTACAGAATTTAGATAAAATAGCAATTTTTGCAAATCTTAAAAAATACCCGACACGCCCGCCCTATTGGGGCGGGCGTTTTTAGGTTTATTGGTTTTAGGAAGCGAAGATCCTGTTATCGTCCGTAGGAACGTGATAGCAGAACTGACCGCCGTCCTTGATAGGGAAAGTGCAGTTGGTTTCAGCGGTGAATACCGTGAGACCGTTATAATTGTACTTGCAGGAGTTGATATCGCCTGAAGTTGCAATGTGATTGCACGTTGCGGCAATGCTGGAGGAGAGAGAGAAGTCAACCAGCTGAACGTCAGGTCTTATATAAGCTTTCTTATTCATTTTGTTTGTCTCCTTTCTCTTTCTCAGTTACCTGCAACAATGCGCTTGAGGCTGTTCGCGTCAACGCCGTTGAGGGTATTGTCTTCCTTGATATCTGCAGCGATCTTCTCAACGAGAGTGGGCTGCATATTACCGGAAACGATTCTTGTCATAAGGTTGGAGTCCTTACCGTTAACGATGCCGTCGCCGTTGATATCACCGATCTCGTAGAGCTCCTCTGCGGAGTACTGCTTGAGAAGTGTGATAGCCGCTTCCTCAGCGTATGCAACGTCGGAAACAACGCTGACCTCGGGGAGGACTGTCTCGTTTGCAACGGTGTTGCTCTTTGCGGCAGGCTGAACGTAATCCGTGCCTGCGTTTGCAAAGTCGAGAGTTGCGCCGATGACCTTAAGGTTTGTAAGAGAGATAACAGCGCCCGCAGTAGCATTGGAGAGAAGAACCTTAGCCTCGTAGTGTACGGTCGTGGTACCATCTGTAGTTGTTACTACCTTGACCCAGTTAAGGGAGAGGGGATAATACATATCGGATGCCGTATTGAAGGTTCTCGTCTTTATTCCGTCGTTGTAGCTGAGGGTAGCCTCAGTACCGTATACAAGCTTTGCGCCATACTGAACGCTGATGCCGTTTGCAACGGGGTCTACGGAAGAAACGAGCTTGAAGGCGATACCCTGACCCTTTGTGAGGTAAGTTTCGTTATTAGGACCGGGATTTGCATAATCTGCGGGAACGCTTGTTGCGTCCTTACCGTCGATAAATACGATACCGTTGATGGAGGTAGCAGACTTGAGCACGTCGCTGTCAAGAACGATATCCTTGATAGTCACGTAATCTGCGTTTGCCTCGTTATCGTACTCATATACGGTGCCGATATATACTGCCTCATTATCGGTAGTATTAGGATCGTCGTCTCTGATCACGCCGTTTGTGGGAGCGGGATCGTAGATTCTGATAGCATCGAGCCAGAAGCTGTAGCTTTCCTCAGTCTTATTATGGTCGAAGATGTCGATATAAACTACCTTGATCTCAACGGTATATGTGCCGTATGTGAGAGAATCAACCTTGAGAACGGGGATCTGCCAGAGAGTATCTGCAGACTCCTTGTCTACGTAGAAGCCCTCAACTGCATTACCGTCATTATCAACGATAGCATTGCCATCCTCGTCATAAAGAGGACCATACTTATAACCGTAGTAGTTATTTACAGTCTCAACTGCTGCAACGTTGCCTGCGGAATCCTTAACGGTTACAAGGATACAGCCTGCATCGTTGTTTGTAAGAGAGATAACGTCAAAGCCCGTACCTGTGAAGGTGAAGGTAGCTGTGGGAGCCGTATCGGCATGGCCCGTGGGCTGGTCTACCGTTACCTTGTTTGCGCCGCCGTTAGAGAACTGGGTGTAGGTCGCGTAGCTGCTGTCGTAGCCGTAAACGTTGTTTGCGTCAACGGTGGGAAGGTTCTTAAAGCCTGCGCGGTCCTCATCCTGAACTGCGTCTGTGTCCACCGTGCCGTCAATATCCCACTTACCGTAGTTGCTGTTGAGCGTGCTTGTTGCAGTGGAATCGGCAAAGGTTACGAAGCTTTCCTCGTAATAAACGATAGATGCGGGAACCACGGTCACGTCGCCGTAATAGTAGCCTGCATTGGAGGGGCCTGAATAGTAGATCGCATAGTCAAACTCTTCAACAGCCGCCATCTGCATACCGTTTGCCTTATTGAGAGTATAGCGAAGCTCTGTGCCGTCGTCGGTGAGCTTAAGTGTGCCGTAAGTGCCGTCAACGGTTGCGCCGAATCCGTTCTTAAGAGCGGAGGTATGTCCCGTGAAAGCAACGTCGCCCTTAGCGCCGTTTTCAGCTACGCTGTTGAGCTTGCCGTAGTCACCGAACATATCGTTACCGAGAACGTTGATATCTACGGGGAGACCGAAGTCGATAACAACGGTATCGGGAAGGGTCTGGATCTGCCATACTACCGCGAACCAAACGGTTGTGTTAGTATAGTCAACAGCCTGACCGATGCTTGAAAGATCGTTGGAATATGCGCTTCCGCTGTAGCCCGTTACGTATGTGGATGCAGCCTTATCATCGCCCTTGACGATGGACCAGCTACCGCCGGAGGAGCCGGAGTTGATTACTATAGTATACTTTGATGCAGTATCGTAAATAGTATATCCCTCGGGAAGCACCTCTATGGATGCAACGTCGATAGAGTTGATAGCCTCAAGGTTATTGAGAAGGATCTCGGAGTGGAGAATAGGCTGAGTTACAGCGATTCTGTTGGCGAAGGTGCCTGTTTCGCCGGTGGTCTGGTTTACGATAACCTTGCCGTCCTCGTTTACGAGATAGAATGCATACTTAACGCTTGCAGACTCCCAAGCCATCATAGGAGAGGTGGTCTCCTTATAGCAGGGGTTGCCGAGGTAGTTATCGTAATAGAGAACCGCAGACTGGTTTGTCGCATAAGAGCCTGCTGCAGCGTCACCCTCAAGAGAGCCTGCAAGATATACGAAGTAGCTTATTGCAAGCTCCTTGGTCTGTACGGTGCCCACCTTCCAGTAGAAGGTCTCTGCGGGAAGAAGATCATCGCGAAGGCCGTCGCCGTCGGTATCCAGCATATCGTCTGCCGCGCCGTCGCCGTCGACGTCTACGTATACGGAGCTCTTATTTGTGTTATACCAGAAGGTAGAGCCGCAGATAACGCCGTCCTTTATGATATTAACTGTATTTGTAACCTCACCCGTTGCAGCATTCCAGCCGTTAGCGGAGGAGTATGCCGCTGTGCCTGCAGCGTTGAAGATCACCTTCTCAAGGATCGTGGGAACAGAGCTCTTTCTCTGACCGATCATCGTTTCGGTGCAGGTGCCGTTGATATAATCCTGACGGGTATAGATCTCGTAGGTCTTTACGATGATGGAGGGAGTTACGTTGTAATCATTGACGAGGTCGATAGTGATATCATTACCCTCGTTATCGATGGTGTTGATGGTATGACCCATCTGAAGGTTAAAGCTCTCGCCCATAACGTCAACGAATCTTGCGTTTGTTGCCGCATACGCGATCTCAGCACCGATAGCGCTGAATGCGTTTGTGAGCTCGGCTGCACTTGTAACCTTATAGTAGTACTGAGTTGTACCCGTCTGATCGGAGGCAAGGGTCTCAATGGACTTATCCATGCTCTCCTCGGTTACGTTTGTATCGGCCTGAGCGTCGAAGGAGATGGAGAACATTGTAGCGCCAAGACCGGGAACCATATACATATTAGCTTCGCCGCTTACTGCTGTTCCGAGGCCTGCAGTCTTACGGATTACCTTGTATTCCTTGTCTGCGTCGCCCTTGATAGCGTTTGCCATCCAGTGCTCGTTGAGCATACCGTCGCCGTCTGTATCCGTGAGGTTATAGTAGTGCTTATGTGTTGTACAGTTAAGGTTTGCAGCTGTAAGGTCGTCTGCATCCCAAGCGCCGGTGATCCAGTTGTTCCAGAGAGAGGATGCACCCTGAGAGTGGTAATAGTTCCACTGCATGGCCGCACCGTCGGACATGAAGATAACGTAGAGATCGCGGGGCTCGCCCTCAGCGTAGGTTGCCTTGATAGCAGAACCCATCTGATAGATAGCGTCCATCGCGTAGTCGTAGTTAGTACCGGAGGTATAGTTAAGGGTATAGCTGTCGTCAAGGTCGATGGCATTTACGAATGCGCCTGCGCCGAGCTTTCCGTCACCGGTATAAATCTTAGCTTCGGAATTTGCGTTATAGGAGATATCGTCACTCATCATATCCGCAGCGTCACGGTCGTATGCGGTGCCGGACTGGGTATGATTCTCGCCATAGAAGCCGTTAAAGTCTGCGATAGCAACGCGGATATCCATAAGCTCGCCATCGGAGGAGGGAGTCTTGAATCTCTTGATAAGCTCCTTAAGGGATTCCTCAAGGACCTGTGCACGGGTATTGCTTGAGCCCGTTACGTTATGGCTCGTCATGGAGGAGGAGGTATCGAGCATTACGATAACGTCCGCGCCCTTCTTGACAGGAACACCGGAGGCGGAAAGCTCGATCTCGGAAACACCCGTATCCTGGAAGGAGTGACCTGTTGCGGTCTTGTTTACCTTAACCGCACCCTGGTCGGGATATTCGGGATAGTCGCTGAGCACACGCTCAACAACGTTAAGTGTAAATGTGTTGGAAACGGTATATCCGTTATACTCAACTGTGAGAGGTGTCTTCTGACCTGCAACACCGGTCTCAGAATTCTGGATCATTGCTACAGTGAGGTTAACGTAGGAGGAGGTACCGTCTGCATAGTTGGTGTATACCTTGATGGGGTTACCCTCAGCATCGGTAACGATAGTGTTTGCCGCTGCGTACTGAGCAACGTAACCTACGTCTGCGCTGAGAGAGTAGGAGGAGATCACCTTAGGCTTAACGATGACCTCTACCGTTCCGAGAGACTCGCCGCCGTAGATTACCTCAACGGTATAGCTGCCCTCGGCAGAAGAATTGTAAGTATCTACCCAGTTGAGCTGGTAGTCAGTTGTCTCGGTAGCGTTTGCACCGTTCTCAGACTCGGAGGTATAAACGGTGAGCTTTTCCTTAACTGCAGCAAGAGCATTTGCAGCAGTTGTGCCCATCATTACCTCAACGTTAGAGCCATCTGCCATAGCGTAGAGGCCGGGTTTGCCGGGAACTGCGGGAGTACCTTCCGTACCTTCTTCAAGTACAGTTTCGCCGGTATAGCTATAAAGGCGGACGGTATTGGATGAAGTAGCTACATCAAAGCTATTGGAATTATAACGAAGATAATAAGTTACGGTACGATTAGAACCCCATGAACTATATGTATAATCAAAAGAAATCGTATAATTTCCACCGCTATTACTGATTTCCCAAACGTTAGCGTCTGCTTCGGAATTGTCTACATTGAAAGTAGCAGTTGGAGAGTTAAAGTAGCCACCACCGGAAACACTAAGGGATAACCACTGGGTTCCGTTTGTGATCTTGCCATCGGAAGTAAAGTACCACTCATAGTCACGGCTTGTCATAGATGCGGTGTTACCGCTGATCTCATAAACGTCGGTAGCTGTAAGTGTGCCGTTGCCCATTGCCTTGGTAGCACCGGAAGCAACGATGATATAATTAACACCTGTGTCTACACCGTCCGTATCGAGAGTGTAGGTGTATCCGTACACAGGATCTTTGCCGGGAACCTCAGGAGTTCCCTCTGTGGGCTCAGTAATTGTTACCCAATCGCCTGTGGTAGCCTCGGGGATGACCTGAACCTCTACTGTGCCAAGCTCAACGCCGTTGTAGCTGATTGCTACGGTATAGCTGCCTGCCTCTGCCTTGTAGGTGTCTACCCAAGTCCACGTAAGGTCGCTATCGCTGATGGTAGACTGGTTCGTGCCGTTCTCATCATCTGCAAGGTAGCCTGTGATGCCGGCCTTGACCGCATTGAGAGCCGCAGTTGCATTTGTGGATGTGGAAACTGTATAGAGAGTATCACCTGTGAGCTTTGCAAAGCCTGTTTCGCCTGCAACCTCGCCTGTGTACTTATAAAGGCGGACGCGGGCGGAAGTAGTCTCGGTAACAGTCCAGCTACCGTTATAGATGATATACCAGTTGGTACCGTCGATATCGTGGATATCGTAAATACCATTGCTGTGGTGATTCACCTGGAACTTAACTGAGCTTCTGGTACCGTAACGCACGCCGTTACTTTCCTGGTACAGATACTGGGAACCGTTGCCCTTAGTGATCAGCTCGTAACGGGTACCGTTGTAGCTGGTCCGGATCATGTGATACTCGTAATCACGGGTATTCAAAGTAGCTGTATTGCCGCTGATGGTAATGCTGTGAGCAGTTCCGTTACTAGCACTGTTAGCATTCAATACGATGGCTTCGTTATCGTCCACGATGATGTAGTTGTGCTCTTCACCGTAGTCAATACCATCAGTATCCAGCGTATAGGTGTAGCCGCTGCCGGAAGAGCTTACGTCGGTCCAGCCCTTGAGGCTACCGCTGTTATTCACGTTAACCACAGCATAGGTGCTGTTATGAGTTGTTACAAAGGTAGCGTATCTGTTGCTGCCGCTTCCGGAAACAACAGCATTCATATCTGTGAGAGTTGTTCCGTCTACGTAATAAACCTTGATATTAGCGAGGGGATAATTCTCGGGAACGGGGATTGCCACCTTTGCAGAGCCCGTTACCGTGAAGGTAAGATCATAGGCCTTATAGCCGAGATACTTTTCCGTATCGTTAAGGGCCGCAACGTTTGAAACGGTGCTTACCGTGATATCGCTGTTATCATCAAAGGTGCCCTCAGTTTCAAGACCTGTTACGCTTACGTCAGTTGCGCTGTCAGTAAGTGTGATCTGACCGCCGGGAGCTGTGAGAGCGATGGTCTGAGGAGAGGAGTAAACAGTTGTATTATAAGACAAACCGATATCGGCGCAGGTCTTGGAGTTAGCATAGAAGCCCTCACGGCCGGCAGACTTCAGGTTATACAATCCATCCTTGCTGATACGCTGCACAGTAACCTGATTGTTCTCGATCTTGAACACGGTCATTGTAAGCTTCTCTGCTTCGTAGGAGTTAACGTTATAGTAGTTCTCATTATAGTAGCCTACGTAGCCTGCGTTCATGTAGGTAAAGTTCAAGGTTTCTTCCGTCCAAGAAGCATTATTACCGGGTTCGGCAATATTGATCTTGTCGCCCTTAGGGAGATAGATAGCCTCACCGCCCAGGTAGTTATCGGCACCGTAGGCATGGTCATGGCCGTGGAGGAAGATGATATTCAGACCGTTATCGGCAGCAGTGTTCAGCACGTCAAAGATATACTTGGCGTACAAGCCGTCGCCGTTGGTGTAGGTACGGGTACCGTAAGCCAGCGGAACGTGAGTGATGACGAAAATAGGCGCATCATAGCCCTCGCCCAGCTTGTTGTTGAGCCAGGTTTCCAGATTATCTGCAACGGTCTGGATCTGGGCGCTCTTGCCACTCTGTCTCTCACAGTAGTCAGTCTCGTTTATGGCATAAACGGCATAACCGTCAAACTCATAACCGCCTGTGGGGTCGATGCCGGATACAGCACCGGTCTCGTGGTTGCCCTCGATCAGGACGGAGTTGTCATGATTAAGATTGGAATATCTTTCAGACACCTCTTCCATCATGGCAGCAACACCGGCATTGGCGTTAGAGTCATTATGGGTATCACCGTCGTAGTCACCTACGAAGAGAAAACCGTCCATATCAACACCGGAGTATAATACCTTGATTTTATCAAGGATATTGCCCATATTGATGCGGCTGTAATAGTGGTCTTCCTTGCCGTTATCACCGGCCTGGAAGTCACCGCCTGCAAGAACGTATATCGGCTCTTCCGTTGCTGCTGCAGCAGAAATGACACCCATAGGCACAATGCCCACGAGCATGCAAAGCACCAGCACCAGAGACAACGCTCTTCTGCATGAATTCTTTACATTCATATGTAAACCCCTCTCTATTCGGCCAAAACCTTGATTTTGCACAATTTGCAAGGGCTTTTCGGCCGTAATTTAGTAGATTTTTATACTTGGTTTTAAACCAAAATGAGATATTACCCCATTCTGATTATTCATTCTACATTGTACAACAACTGTTTTTTTATGTCAAGTTGTTTTCGTCAACTTTTTTCGATTTTTTCTTTTTATTTTAAATATTTTCATTGCCCTAAATTCAATTGCATAACATTGTTATCGTTTTTGCTATATATAATAAAATGAAGAAAACCGCCAAGTCCCTCTTGGCGGTTTTCTACCTCAATTATTCATTTTTCATCATTCAATATTCATTATTCATTTCTTATCTTATTATCCCGTATCTCTTCAACAGCGCCTTGCGCTCCTCCGCTATGCGAAGGCTCTCCGCGGGGGCGCTTTTCTCCTTTTTTGTAATGAGAGATGCAAGATAGGTGAATATCCTCGCCACCCAAAATACGGGCAGGAGCCACGGATAACGCGAAAGGGCAGGATAGCGACCCAAAAGCCTCTCCCTCGGGGGAAACAGCGCGCCGAGAGCGCCCTTATCTCCCTCGCCCTTCTTTGAGGCCTCCACCGCCGACAGGGTCACCGATGCGGAATGGGCGCGGCTCAGATCCTTTGAGCCGTAGATGCCGCCACTCAGCATATCCAAAAGCAGGGGCGCGGGGTCCTCTGCACCCTCTGAAAGCTCTTCGGGAAGGTCTATTTTAAGATACTCGCGGCAAAGGAGCATTACGGAAGCGAAAAACACCTCCGCCCCCACCGAGCGAAGCCTTGAGAAAAGGCTCTCTAGGCTTATCTCAGACGCGAAGGTACGGGCCCAGACGCCCATATCCGCCGCCTGCCTGAGGCCAAAGCCGCTGTGAACGAAATGCTTATAGGCGTGGAGAGTGAGATACAAAAGATTATCCTCCGCCGACAACGACAAAAGCCTCTGCGCGCCTTGAGCATACTCTGCGGCATTGTTTGCGAAAAGGTCAAAAAGGGAATTGAGATGGCCGTATGCCGCCTCGGCGGGTGCAAATAGGGTCCTGTGCAGCTCTATATAAAGAGGGCTCCCCTTCTTGCGAAAGCCGATCTCGTATACCCTGCCGTCGTCCTCGGCGTCTCCCTCGTAGCCGAGGGATGCAAGCACTCGGCAGGCATCTGCAAACTCGCCCTCGGGCATAAGGATATCCTCGTCGGCGCTTACACGAAGCTCACCCCGCTTATAGACCCAGCGAAGTACAGCCCCCTTCACAACCAGGGGAGAAAGGCCCGACGCGCGCATGGCGTTATATACTGCGAAAAATTCGCCCTCGCGAACAGCCTCGGCCGCCGCCGCCGTTATGGTTGCCATTTTCATAGACGCCACAGCGGGAAGGGCCCTCAGAGGAGAGGACAGCGCGCCGTCAAGCAGCACGAGATCGAGCTTTTGCTCGTGGCTGAGCTTATAAAGCTTGCCCCACTCCTCCTCAGTCACCTCGCCCACCTGCCAGGCCTCGCCCTTTAAGTAGGCCGCAAAGCAATCAAGGAGCAGGCTCTGCTCACGGTCAAGCTCTACTTTGGGGACAGCCACAGCCTTTTTCCCTTTGCCGACCCCCTGAAAAAGGGGGATCAAGGCAACGAGCGCTCCGAGAAGCATACCGAGGGTATTGTGGATAACGTCGTCAGTCTCGGCGCGGCCGAGGCTGAAAAAATACTGAACCGCCTCAATTCCCGCAGAGCAGACCGCTCCGAGAGCGGCTGAGCAGGCAACGCGCAAGGCTCCGCCCGCCCTTCGGGGCAAAATATCGCAAAAAAGCAGGCCGGCAGGGAAAAACAGCACCACGTTCATAAAATTTGAGCGGATTATCTCAACGTTGCCCGTCGCCCGCATCTCCATATAGGAGGCGAAGGGCAAAAGGCGGGGCTCGATGATATCCATCTCGCGGGAGACCACCGTTGCCGCCGCAATGACGCCACACCAGAGAAGGAAGGCTGCCATAAGGCCCCATCTCCAAAGCCGCCGCTCACCGAGATAGGCGCGAAGGCTGAGATACACCGCCGCCGCCACCGCAACGAGAAGCACCACGGCATTCATATCAAGGCAATAGAAATGCAAAAACAGTCTTTCAAGAAACATATATTATGCTTCCTCTATTAATTATTTTTTAATCAAAGCAAAAATTCTGCGTTTGAGAAAGCCCTTTCCTCTCAAATACAGATTTGAAAGAGAGCGGGGATCTCTCTTTTTTTCATCCTTTCGCATACAAAGCGAAAGGGTGCGCGGGTCTTTATCATATACTGCGCCCGATCTTAACCTTTCAAGGCTCAGCTTATACGCTCTTTTATAGGCCGACGGCTCGTTTTCGCGCAGGACGCCTCCGTTCAGCGCAGAGGGCTCAGACAGGCTCCTTTCCTTGAGATCGCCGAAATACAGATTATTAAGTCTTCCCTCAATATACTGGGCCTTCTGTATATCGTCAACTGACACGTCTCGCACCTCAAGGCCCTTGCAAGCCAGCTCCCACGCTCTTTTTCCACGCTCAGTTCTGATAATTACGGAATTTGAACCGAGGGATGAGGAATCCTTGCCCGTATAATTATCGCCGAGAGAAATATCCGCCTCGCAATTGAGCTTATCCACACAATAAAGGCATCTCTCAGGCATAAAATATTCCTTGACCTTGCCTCGCTCGCCGATAGGAACGTACATACTGCTTCCATCCTCGCGAAAGAGCTTCATATCTCCGGGCCAGCCGCCGCTTTCCTTATTCTTAAAGTGAAGGCGGGCAAGCCTCTCACCGCCGAGGTATTTATCTTCAAAATAATCTATTACGTTATAATTGAATACCTTATCGCAAAACAGACCGATAAAAAGATAATTATCCCGTTCAAGCTTCAGCACGCGGATAACGCTGAGAAGAGCTCTGACAGCGCAGGACGTGCCGATAAACACAGCCCTTTTATCCTTGTTCTCCTTTATATAGCGAACAGCGTTCTCGTGAGAAACGGGAAGATATCTTGATCGGGGCACGTTTTCAGCGCCGCTGCCCTGCAACAGCTCGTCTGCGGTATAGGCCACGGTCTTAAGCTGCTTATCATAGGCATAGGTATCAAGGCAGAAAACGCACT
Source organism: Candidatus Avispirillum sp. (assembly GCA_045545335.1). Taxonomy (GTDB): domain Bacteria; phylum Bacillota; class Clostridia; order Oscillospirales; family CAG-272; genus Avispirillum. Next base: position 22,083 of record JAZQAS010000022.1, read on the forward strand.
CGTATTCTCCGGAGGCAAGAAGAGCTCTGACAGCCGTGGTGACCACTCCGCCCGATGCAGAGCCGTGGCGCACGTCGGGGTCGCGGCTCCATGCATTACAGACTTCCATGACCTCACCCGTTACGGTGCGGCAGGCTGTTTCCTTCTCCTTATAGCCAAAGCCGAGCCCCGGGCAAACATCTGCGCAAAGGCCGCAGCCGATACAGCTTTCGCTGTCTATACGGGGAACGTACATCCCCTCACATCTCTGAAAGGTGATGCTTTCCCGAGGGCATATGCCCTTGCAGGCACCGCAGGATATGCAAAGACCGTCTGCAACGGTGCGATCAACAGTAGCTTTACTCACGGTTAACTCCTTTTTCAGATCTTACATCTTACGGGTAATTATCCTCTTTGCAAGAGTGCAGGCCTCTTTAAACTCACGTCTTTTGAAATTGGTGAGGATGAAAACTGCATTGGGTATTACGACGCAGCACAGCGCCTTGGCCAAAAGCCACAAAACGCCATCCCCCATAAATCCGCAGACAAAATAGGTGAGAGCGCCGCCGAGAGCCATACAGCCCCCGTAGCAGAGCATCTTTAAATAGTACCCGAGGCTTGATCTGTGGAATACGTTTTTAAAGATCGTATAATTCTCCCAGGGTATGGAAACAAGAAGAGAAAATACCGTTGAGAGGATTATGCCCGAAATGCCGATGATCTGAACCAGCACTATGTTGAGCACAAGATTGACCACCATACACACGTAAGGGCGGAAACGGTCCTCCCACCAGATGCCTGCGGCATCCTTATATACAACGGGGATCTTTCTTATCATATACACGTAGAAATACAGAGCAAACTGCAGAACCACGTAGAAGGGAAACATAAGCTCCTCTCCCACCCATATCTTCATAAAGGGCTGATAAAGGCACACGAGACAAACCGTGCACCATCCCACAAGCCAGGAATTCATGAAGGAGAGCTTTTCAAAATCGCGATAGTTCTTTTCAACGCTCTCGATCTGGATGCTGTTGCCGATGCCTGCAGTCATAGAGCCGTAGGCAATGCCGAGAAAGCCCGTTACCATAGTGAATACCGCATAATAGTTGCCGTACATTGCAATTACGGTGAGGCCGAGGAACACGGACATTACTATATTATCGGCGGCGCTGAGAACCACCGTATTCAGCTTTGTTCCGATAAGGGCAGATACCTTCTTGGCAATAGATATCTTCAGCTCCTTATCAACGCTTCCCCGAGGTCTGATATCGGGAAAGTTTTTATTTACTATCAGAGCCGTCAGCACGTTCTGCAAGACCGTGAACACGGGGAGCCAGATAACGTATGCATAATAATTCTTCGTTAAGATCAGGCAAGGGAGCATGACCGCGTAGGAGGCGATAGGTATCATAGTTCCCACGATGGTGGTCAGATAGGATTTATGATATGCCTGAATAACGGCGTTCTTATATGCAAACAGCCAGTAGCTCAGCACCGTATTGAGCAGGTATATGATATACAGAACGTACAGATTAACGCCCTCAGGTAGCTCATCGGGGATTATGACCTTCAAAAAAGGAAGAAGCCCAAGGCCCAGAGCCATTATCACCGTTCCGATCATCCTGTAAAGCTTTTTATACAGGTTCAAAAGGGCGCAAATAGTATCGTTATCGTTTTCGGCAATGGGCTTATACATACTGTATACCATTGCCGCGCCTATTCCAAGCTCGGAAAGAGCCAGAAAGGACAGTATGGAGGAGAACAGGCTGGAGAGGCCCAGATATTTGGCGCCGAGAACGTACAGGATCACCGTTCTCGAAGCAAAGGGCAGGATCATGCCAACGATCCTTGAAACTACTCCGAAGCCTATGTTCTTGACCGTATTTTTTGTTCTTTCAATTTTCATATCAGATATCTACGTGATCAAATACGTTATCCTTCTGCACCTCAGAAAGACCGGAAAGTATTCTTTGAGCTTCGCGGTCACGGTTGAGGTCCATTATATCCATAGCCTCGCAAAGCTTTTTGCCATCGGGAAAATTGCGAACGTCGAAAAGATATTTCTCCTGAGAGAAAAGAGCAAGCAGCTCCTTGTATTTCGTAGCCCAGCCGAGAGTAATGCAGGGAATACCGTTTTTAAAGGCGTGAACTATGGAATGGAAGCGGGAGGCGATTAGATAATCAAAGCTCTTTACAAGCTCATTAAACTCAATGCAGCTGAATTCCCTCTCGAGAAGAACTACTCTGCCATCGGAGGAGAACCTCTCCTTCAGGAGAGCGCATATATCCGCGTCTCCCGTAGAATGATGGAGAAGATAGACCCTTCTTCCCTTTTCAAGAGCGTGGCTGATGGCCTCGCAATAAAGGGAGATGACCTGCTCTCCGTTGCCGACGGAAAGATTTCTTCCGTTGGGAATAAGGGCGATGCTTCCCTTTTCTATCTCGGGAAGCTCGGGCACGGGAGGCTTTTTATAAACGTTTTCAAGCTCTATTCCCTTATTGTTCAGAACAAGGTCGGGAGCAAGGGTCACGTTTGTTAGGCCATATTTCGAAACAAGAGCCTCGTAGCCCTCCCTCTCGCGGGCAAGTATCTTTTTGACCCCGGGCAAAAGGCGGCGGCATCTCTCATCAACGTCGCCGTGGACCTCCCCAAAATCAAAGGGGCCGAAGGACTGAGGCATAAGATACACGGGAATTCCGAAGCCCTCTGCAAACTCGATCACGTCGAGAAAATCGGAGCAGATCTTTGCATCCCAATCTGAGCCCAGAGCAAATCCGCTGATATCGATTATCGCATCCGTATTGCGATAGATCTCCTCCGCCTCAAGAAGCTCGTTTCGGTTACGAAGCAGCGAGAACGCGCGAAGAAGGGGATTTTTCTGGCAGCGGGCAAACTTTAAGGGATACCAGCCTGTGAATTCAAATTTGAAAACACTTCTGTCAAGCTCTTTGTTTGTCAGATCAACGGGAGAATAAAGATAAACGCGATGCTGAGGATATCTTTTGCAAAGCTCATTGACAGCGATAAGCGTCATTGCCTGAGCACCCTTATTTACCATTCCTCCGCCTGTAATAACTATATTACGCATAATTATTTCCTTTTTACGAACGGCGCAGCTTTTTTACAGCCTTGAATATGAATATAACAAAGATCGGAGCGCCGATATATTTTGCAATCTGTTTTACGGAAAGCTTATTCATATGATCACAGTAGTAGCTATACCACATCATAAGCTTCTCTTTAAAGGAATAACTTAAAAACTCCGCCTTTTCTCTGAGCCACAGGCCGTGACCCTGAGGGCATCTGATGAAATTCTTTCCAACGTTAGCAGTAATTCCGTCCGCCTGATATTCGTAGACCCAGATTATATCATCAAATATTCTGACAATATACCCATCGTTTGCCATACGGTTCCACGTTACAGCGGGAGTTATAAAATTTTCACCCTCGAATTCGGGATATTTATACTTTTTCTGAATTTCGGTATAAAACACCCACGCCCTCTCTCCGTCTATACGGTTTTCTCCTGCCTCCTCATACCGTTCAAGAAGGCTGGCATCTCTGAAGGGCTCGGGCCAGGGGGTATTGGGGGTCTCGGTAGGGCTCGTTCCCAGATTGCCCACAACACCGCAGAATTTTTTGTCGGCAGGCAGACTGCGTTCCCACCTGTCCACCTTTTCAAGAGCATCGTCAAGAAGATAATCGTCACTGTCCACGTTAAAGAACAGCTCGCCCTCGGCGCGGTCAAGACCGTAGTTTATAGCCTTGCATTTTCCGCCGTTTTCCTTTTTGTAGTAGCGGATGGGGAAACCGTTTTCTTCCTTCTGCCAAGCAGAAATGACCTCTTCCGTATTATCGGAGGAGCCATCGTCAACTATAAGCCATTCGAAATCGCGAAATGTCTGCCTTTGCAAAGAGCGATATAAATTTTCAATTATGTATGCCCGATTATACGTCGGGGTAAATACTGTTATTCTCACAATTGATCCTTCTTCTTTCTAACAATATAACCATATGTACCATTAAGCTGTGTATGAAGTTGTTCCCATTCTTCATTTTTATACATTTTTATTTCTTTCCAACTTCTACCTATTGTAAAGTGTCGTTCACATGCTTTTAAATGCTGTTCGCGAAACTCGTCTGTTGTCTTAATAAATCTAGCAGGGTTTCCAGCATAGACAGTCCCTGATGGAACATCACAAGTTACTACACTTCCTGCGCCAATTACAGCATAATCACCTATATTAACATTGCACAATATTGTAGTTCCACGTCCAATAAATACATGATTTCCAATTTTTACTTCACCAATTTTGCACATTCCGTTTGTAACATACCCCATACTAGCGTCATGTGTCAATATTTTTACATCTGAAGAAATCGTGACATAGTCACCTATCGTAATCAAACCCGGATACAAAGAATCAAATGGATAATCAGAAAAAATATCCACGTTTTTACCAATACGCAAACCTCTCGCCTTTAGCAATTCAATTTCTTTTTGAGTAGTAGTCCTGCTATCAATTCTTAAAATCTTTTTTATTAAGTTTTTAAAATTCATTTTACAATCTCCAGAAGCGTACGCCTGCAGACTTGAGCACATCACGGTCAAGTATGCCCTTTACGTCTACTATTACCTTTTCGTCATCTGGCATATCTGCAAATCTTTCAAGATACGAGCCGATATCCATTTTTTTGAACTGGCTGTGCGCTACCGCGAGAATGATGCAATCAAGATCCTTTGCCTCCTCCAAAGCCGTGAGAGTAACGCCGTATTCATGCATCGCGTCGCGCTCGTCGGCCCAGGGATCTACCACCAAAGGCTCGATGCCGTACTCCTTAAGCCTTACGATTATATCCTCGACCTTTGAGTTTCTCGTGTCGGGGCAATCCTCCTTAAAGGTGAGACCGAATATTGCAACCCTTGCATTCTTGGGAGATCTGCCCGCAAGGACCATCTCCTTTATAGCAGCATCTGCAACGAACGCGCCCATGCCGTCGTTCACCTTGCGTCCCGCGAGGATTATCTGGCTGTGATATCCAAGCTTTTCTGCCTCATAAACGAAATAATAAGGGTCAACGCCGATGCAATGTCCGCCAACAAGGCCGGGACGGAAGCCAAGCGCGTTCCACTTTGTGTTCATTCCGTCAACCACTTCGTTTGTATCTATACCCATACGGTCAAATACCATCGCCAGCTCGTTCATAAAAGCAATATTGATATCGCGCTGGCTGTTTTCAACCACCTTGATAGCTTCGGCAGTTTTAATGGTAGATACGGGATAGGTTCCCACCTCGATTACAAGGTCGTAGATACTCTTGATCTCGGCGAGGGACTCCGCATCCATACCGGAAACGATCTTCGTGATATTCTCAAGGCGATGCACCTTATCGCCGGGATTGATACGCTCGGGAGAATAGCCTACCTTGAAATCAACTCCGCACTTAAGCCCCGACTCCTTTTCAAGAATGGGAATACAGATATCCTCGGTAACTCCGGGATACACCGTTGATTCATATACAACGATGGAGCCCTTAGTAAGATTTCTTCCCACTACCTCACTTGCACCTATAACGGGAGCAAGATCGGGAGTTTTATCCTGATTTACGGGTGTGGGAACTGCTACGATATGAAACTTTGCCTTTCTCAGGTCCGTTTCATCAGAGGTAAAATACACGCTTGTATTCTTTATTGCTTCATCGCCCACCTCATTCGTAGGGTCAACGCCGTTTTTGTAAAGCTCGATCTTGGCTGCATTAAGGTCAAAGCCGATAACGTCAACCTTTTTAGCAAAAGCAACCGCTATGGGCATACCAACGTAGCCGAGACCAACAAGTGAGATTTTTTCTTCTTTGTTTACGATTTTTTGGTAAAGACTTGTACTCATGACTTTTTCTCCTCTTTTTCGATTTCGTTTAAATATTTAGCTACTATTATATTTCTATCGAATTGTTGTTCGATTTTTTTGCGTCCTGCTAGCCCCATTTTGCTTTTTTGTTCAAAGTCAAGTGCTATGAATTTT
>JAZQAS010000023.1:0-5846 GCA_045545335.1 Candidatus Avispirillum sp.
ATGGTCGAGGCTTGTAAGTAATCAAATGATACAACAAAACTCCCTGAATTTCAGGGAGTTTTTTGTATCAGAGAAGAGATAAGAGAGAAAAGTGAAGAGAAAAGGAAAGGAGATGTCTTGGCATCTCCTTTTCATTTTATACTGTTATTCAATTTGTGCGGGGGTGAATTCTATCGTCTCGCCGTCGAGCTCGATGATGAGCTTTTCGCTGTCGTAGCTTACGATCTTAAGGGTATCTGTGATGCCGTCGGCGTCAGACTCAATAATATTCAGGGTGACGGTGCCTGCTTCGCTGTCGTAGGTGTATTTATCTGCGACTGTGGAATAGTCCTTATGATCGCGGCAGAGGCAATAGTAGGAAAAACTGCCGAAGGGGCCGAAATTGATGATCTCGGTGCAGCCGTCTATCTCTCTTTCCCAATCCATATTCGTAAACGAAAGTTCGCTATAATCTACCTCTTCGGTATGGACGTATTTATCCTCGGGGACGAACTCTCTTTTTTCACCGTCAAAATCAAGAATCAGCTTTTCATCGCTGCAGCTTACGATCTTAACCTTTGTTACCATTTCGTCCGTAGTCTCTATAGCATCGAAGGTGATGGTCTTTGTGCTGTCATCGTATGTATAGCCCTCAATAAGATCCGCATCGTTCACGGGGTTGCCGCAGGAGCAGAAGTAGGAGAAGGAGCCGTCCTTTGAAAGGCGGAGTGTCTCCGTGCACACCTCCGTATTGCGGACCCAGCTGACCTCTGCGAAGGCATAGCCGCTGTAGTCTACAGTCTTATCCGTATTCCTGCAGGCGGTGATGCAGGAGCCGAGGGCGATAACCAAAGAGATGGCAAGAAGGGCAAAAAAAGCTCTTTTTTTCATAATGACCTCCGATCCGCCGCCCATAGCGGCATAATAGCTATAAACAGGAAAAGTGGGTGAGTACTGCTTCCTTAAGACAACTATATCATACATAACGGTCAAGTTTGTGACGATTTTGTTAAATTAAGACAGCCGTTTTATTTTTCCGTGACCCACACTATCATATACGATTCATCTCTGCATCAAATTTCGTTCCTTTCGCGTGAAACGGCTACTGTCATCCTGAGCGAAGTAAAACATCATAGGATGATGTTTTACGAAGCCGAACCCGACCATAGGGAGGGCGACCGTTAGGTCGGGATCTACGATATTTGATAGGAGCTATCGAAAATTCTACGTAGATCCTGCCCCTACGGGGCACCACCCTAAGGGGTGGTTCGACTACGCAAATGCCGCCCCGTGGCATTTGCTCCGCTCAGGATGACGCGGAGGGAGAGTTCGTTCTCTTTTTCGGGCGATTCGTGAATCGCCCCTACAACAACGTGTATCTTTTCCGTCCGTTCGTGCATCAAATTTCGTTCCTTTCGCGTGCGGCAGGCTCGGCGGAGCAGATTTTTATTGACAAATCGGGTAGGTATGGTACAATGGATATATATCAAACACATCGAGGTTTTTATGAAAAAGCTTGTTTCTTTACTTCTTGCGGCGCTTCTCTGCCTTTCGCTTTGCGCGTGCGCGGCATCGGGCTCCGGCTCTGACGTTACCACCGCCACCGACAAGGGCACGACTGCGGCCGACACCACCGACGAGACGGGCGCTGACGCTGACGACAGCGAAGCGGTCATCTCCACCAACGACGAATACGTTGAGCTTCTCCTCAGCGAAAGGACGTCCTTTGAGGCCAAGGAGGACGACCTTTTCTCTTACCTTGTTTACACCCTCTACGACGCTCCCGAAAAGGGCTACGTTAAGATCAAGGACTACAAGGGAAACGATGAGACCGTTATCATTCCCGACACTCTCAGCGGCTTTCCCGTTATCGCTCTCAACAGCACTGCCTTTGAGGGTTGCTACGGCGTTTCCGATATCCGGTTCCCCGACACGCTGAGAGAAGTAAGCTTTATTGATTTCTCCGGAAACGAGCGCGAGCATATGCTCAGCGACACTCAATGGTTCAAAAACCTGCCCGACGGCCCCTACTATGCGGGAAAGGTTCTCATCGGCTACAAGGGCGCCATTCCCTACGGCACTACCCTTGAAATTCGCGAGGGCACCGTTTCCGTTGCCAACGACGCTCTTCTGCAGGACGGCAACGAAAACATCTCCTCCGTTATTTTCCCCGATTCTATCCGCTATCTCAGCGAATACTCTCTCTCAGGCGTTGGCTTTGAGGAGGTCACCGTCAAAAAGGAATGGCAATACTTCAAGGGCGCTTTCATTCACTGCAATGCCCTTAAAAAAGTTACCCTTGAGGAGGGCGTGACCACCATCAGCCCCTCGGCCTTCGTGGGCTGCAAGGCGCTCTGCCGCATAGATTTTTCCGAAACTCTCGTTACCATTGAAAACTGCGCCTTTATGGAATGCCCCTCTCTTGCCGACATCAAGATGCCCGAGAGCCTTCGCACCATCGGCGAGCGCGCGTTTTTTGAGAGCGGCCTTTCCTCCGTTGAGCTGAACGACGGCCTCTCCTACGTGAAGGCGGGTGCCTTCGGCGACTGCGAGAGCCTTACTACCCTCTTCGTTCCCAAAAGCGTGGGCACGATTCGCGAATACGCCTTCGGCTACGTTGGCTACTTCAGCAATATGAAGCGCAACGACAGCTTTACCCTCTACGTTGAGGAGGACTCCGCGGCCCTTCGCTACGCTGAGGACAACGGCATAAAGCACGAGATCATGAAGCTTTACTGATATCAAAAAAACCAGTCGCACAGCGACTGGTTTTTTAATATCTTACGAATGGGATTATTGAGAGGATGAGCCTTCTCTTTCTTCTTTTCCAATGCTCGCGCTCGCGGCCCGTGGTTCTTTGGATCTCGGTGTTAACGTGCTTCAGCTCCTCCTGAAAGGCAATGAGCCACTGAACGAAATATACGATTAGGATCATCGCCACGATGGCGCCGAGAACAGCGGCGAGTAACCAGAAGAGTGAGCTTTCGTTTTCAAGCATTTTCAGTCTCCGTTTATACAATTCGGCATAATACCGATGTGTCTTGTTAAATCTAATAACACGATTATATCAAATATGACCATTTCAGTCAACGGAAATTATTTACAAAATATCCTGGTTTCTTACCTTTAAAACATATATTTTACACAACCCACCTTTCCGTGACACACGTGATGCGTGCAAAACCTGTTTTTCTCCCTTACACCCGTTGTCGCATTTTTTACAACAAACTAAGAAAACCGCCTTTGGCGGTTTTCTTAGTCAAATATTCGTTTTTCAAAATCTTATCTTCAGTCTGCCTCTTATCCTTTTGAGATAGAAGGAGATGAAGGTGGTCAGCGCTATATCGTACAGCACGAAAAATGCGTTTGCAACGGCGTATACCGCAACGTTAAGAGCAACCCAATCCTCGCCGATGCCGAGAACGAACCTTGCAAGAAGGAGGCAGGCTGTCAGCATAAGATTAAAGCAGACGACCTTCAGGCACCACGAGGGGACCCGAGGCAGGCGCTCGAAATACGCCTTGAGGATGGGATATAGGCCGCCCAGGGCGATATACTCAAGGGCCGCGAATTTATCGGGCAGGAGGAGGAGGCACAAAACTCCCGTGACCGTTGCCACCAGCCAGGGCCACATGCCCGAAAGCTCTATGACCGCAAAGGCACAGCAAACGGCTCCCACCACCACGGCGCAAAGATCAAGAACACCCGTCAGCGCGCCGAAATACATAAAAGCAAAGCCAAGGGCCGAAAGCACGCCTGCGGCGCACAGCCTTTTTGCATTTGCCAGGGTCTTACTTTCCTTTTTCATAGCTCAGCAGCATCGGATGCAATCGCCGCCCATACACTCGCAGCAGCAATCGGCGCACCAAAGAGCCTGACAAACGCTGCACATATCGCAGCTATCGGCGCTGTTCGTATTATACGTGGTATTATAGCCTCTGCCGTATGCGGAGGACTGACGCTGCATCTGAGCTCTCACGCTCTGATACTCCGCATTACCGGGGTCCATATAGCAGGCTGTTTCAATATGCTTTTGCGCATCGAAGAAATGGCCTCGCTGAACCAGCACGCAGGCCTTGAGAAAATTCCACTCCGCTCCGCGGTCTGACCCCGACATTGAATCAAGGCGCATCTCCGCCTCGGAATAGCGGCGCTGATTGATAAGAGAGCGTATCTCGTTAAAGCGGGGATCGGTGCTACTTCCCTGCCCGTAGGCTCCGCCCGAATAGGATGAGGATGAGCCCTTGCCGCTTCTCTCGTTTAAGATGCGGTCGTAGGCATCGTTTATCTCCTTCATCTTCTCGCTTGCGATCTCCGCAAGGTTCGGGTCCTGCTGATAGTTATCGGGATGATACTTTCGCGCAAGCTCTCTGTACGCCTTCTTTATTTCATCGTCCGTAGCGGTGCGGGAGACTCCCAGCACCTGATAAGGATCTTTCATAATCTTGACAATTCCTTTTTTGATTTATATGGAAATTATACTTTTCGCCATAGGCGAAAAGCACCTTAACTCTTCACTTTTCTCTCTTCGCTCTTCACTTTATTGAATATCCTGTCGGCCTGTTTTGGGATGCCCTCGTAGATAACGTTTGCAATGATCTCCGAAAGCTCTGGGCAATTCTCAAAGCTCATAAGATTGACTGCCGCCTCGGCGCGGGAAAGCTCAAGGCGAAGGGAAACGGACAGGGCCTCGGGGGAAATATCCGAGATATTCAAGGGGTTATAATTATTTTTCTTAAGATCGTCCTCGCGGTCATCTGCCGCATCGAGAACGTAGACTATCCTGCCGATGCACTTGCCAAGGCTTGCGGCAACAGCCCTCTCGGGACCCGCAAGGCCGCAGGAAAAGGCCTCGGAAAGCACGTCGCCAAAGCAATCGGCCACCGTATCAAGGGAGGGGCAATTCTCTCCTTCAAGGGCTGAAAGGCGGGCAAGGCCCTCTCTTATCTCCCTATCGGGCAGGGGGAATGGGCATTTCTCTGCTTTTTTTGCCATTGAGCGGGCGGCAGGCATAAGGAGGCGGGGCTTGAGAGACGAAATGCCGCGGGAATCGCTGATATCGTCTGCCACCTTCTCCCTCGTCAGCACGGCGGCAACGGCGGAGCAATATGCGAGAACGGGGTTATCGTCCATTACGGGGCGCACCTTTAGAGGCGAGGCCGCGCAACGGCTGACGCGAACGTTATAGCTCTGCCCCTCTAAAGCGAGGCGCACGGCGGCGAGAAAGGCAAAATCATAGGAAAGGGTAAGGCGGGATGCGCATCCCGTGTGCTTTCCCATTGAGCGGCAAAGGCCGCAATAGATCGCCCGATAGAGCTCGTGCTCGCGGACACGCAGGTCGGGCACGAAGGGCTTTATATATCCGAACATACCAAACCTCCGCATTCTTTTACAAGTATATCTTACCGCAAGCAGTTTTAAAATACAATAGATATTCTGTAAATAAACGGTCACGGGGGAAATCTTTGCTATTTAATTTTAAAAAAATAAAAAAAGCACTTGACAACTCCCCAAAGCTGTGATATTATATTTAGGCTGAATACAGCGATGCGGGTGTAGCTCAATGGTAGAGCTCCAGCCTTCCAAGCTGGCCACGTGGGTTCGATTCCCATCACCCGCTCCAAATCTCAGCAAAATGTGCCCTTAGCTCAGCCGGATAGAGCAACTGCCTTCTAAGCAGTAGGTCGCAGGTTCGAATCCTGCAGGGCACGCCATATAATATGGTGGGCGTAGCTCAGTTGGTTAGAGCGTCAGGTTGTGGCCCTGAAGGCCGTGGGTTCGAATCCCATCATTCACCCCAGAAATAAAAAGGAACGCATTTGCGTTCCTTTTTTATTTCTGAAGTGAATGATATTTAATTGGGATTC
>JAZQAS010000024.1:0-6014 GCA_045545335.1 Candidatus Avispirillum sp.
GGGAGATTAGTTCCTGTCATCCTGAGCGGAGAAAACATCATAGTATGATGTTTTCGGAGTCGAACCACCCCTTAGGGTGGTGCCTTCGTCAGAAGGCAGGATCTACTAAAAATCTTCGATAGCTCCTATCAAATATCGTAGATCCCCCTTCGGGCCCTCCCTATGGTCGGGTTCGACTACGAAAACGCCGCCCTGCGGCGTTTTCTCCGCTCAGGATGACAGGTAGTCATTCTTTCGCTCCATCTCCCCCATAAACCGTAATTTACCGACAAAAAGGCTGTCGCATTTGCGACAGCCTCTTATTTCTTCGTTCTCTTTCTTCCGGGGGTCTTCTTAAAGACGAGGGCGCATCTTGCAGGGAGATAGCAATAGAATCCGCATCTGCCGTCATCAAGGCGGCGAGCCTCGTATCTGTATCTCATATCCACTCTCTCATGGCCGCCGAAGCGAGCCTCGTCCGTCGTGAGAGCTACGCTGTAGGTTCCCTCCTCGCGGACGGGAACGAAATAGCTATCAAAGGATTCAAGAGGATTGAAATTGAAGGCGAACACTATGTTGCCCTTGCCGTAGATAAGAGTTTTCGCGTTCTGACCCGTCCAGAGAGAATAGCTCTCCTTTGAGAGCACCTTCTCCTTTTTCAAAAAGGCGATCATAGCGCGGTCAAACTCATTAAGGTCCTTATAGCGGAGAAGCCCGTTCTCTGCAAGGCCCCACTGACGGCGGCAATAATGATAGCTCCAGCCATTGCCCTCTCTCGGGAAATCTATCCACTCGGGATGGCCGAACTCATTACCCATAAAGTTCAGATATCCGTCTCCCGCCAGGGTGGCCGTTACGAGCCTTATCATCTTATGGAGGGCGATACCTCGGTCAATTACGATGCTGGGGATACTGCGGCTCATGCCCCAATACATCTCCGCATCGCAAAGGCGGAACATTATGGTCTTATCACCGACAAGGGCCTGATCGTGAGACTCCGCATATCCTATGGTCTTTTCCTTGGGGCGGCGGGTCGTCAGCTCATACCAGAGCTTATACATATCCCAATCCTCATCCCGATATTCCTTTATCATCTTGATCCAAAGATCGGGAACGCCCATGGAAAGGCGATAATCAAAGCCGATGCCTCCGTCGGGAACGGGAAGGCACATGCCGGGCATACCCGACATATCCTCGGCTACGGTGACGGCGTTTTTATTAATTGAATGGATAAGCTCGTTTGCAAGCTGAAGATATGTGATGGCCTCGATATCCGTATTCATGGAGAAATACATACCGTAATCCGTAAAGGCGCTTCCGAGGCCGTGGTCGTGATAGAGCATGGACGTTACTCCGTCAAAGCGGAAGCCGTCGAAATGATAGGTCTCCATCCAGAACTTGAGATTTGAAAGAAGGAAGTGGATGACCTCGCTCTTGCCGTAATTAAAGAGCTTCGTGCCCCACGCGGGATGCTCGCCCTTTGGTCCCTCGTGGAAGAACTGATAGGCAGTTCCGTCAAACTCGTTGATGCCGTCAAGGGTGTTCTTAACTGCATGGGAATGGACAACGTCAAGAAGAACGGCAATTCCCATGGAATGGGCGGTGTTTATAAGCTCCTTGAGCTCGCTGCTCTTTCCGTATCTTGAGCTTGCGGCGTAGAAATTGGATACCTGATAGCCAAAGGAGCCGTAATAGGGATGCTCCATGACCGCCATTATCTGTATGGTATTATATCCGAGGTCACGGATCCTCGGCAAAACGTTTTGAGTAAACTCCTTATATGAGGCCACCTTATACTCCTCGCTTGCCATACCGATATGGCACTCGTATATAAGAGGAGTCTTTTCGGGAGCAAAGCTCCCGTCGGTCCAAGGATAGTCGCCCATAGTGTCCTCTATCTCACAGCACCAGAGATAGGTGACGGGGTCCTGCACTACTCTCGTTGCATAAAGGGGAACGCGCCGAAGCTCCCTGCCTCCGTTTATAACGATGGTCTGGACCTTGCAGCCCTCCCAGAGAGCATCCGCGCCCTCAAGCTCTACCTCAAATACGCCGCCTGCAAGGCGCTTCATTCTGCAGGCTCTCGTATTCCATTCGTTAAAGTCGCCGGTGAGATACATCTCATCCGCCGCAGGAGCCCACTCGCGGTATACCCAGCCGCCTTCGGTTCTGTGAAATCCGAAATAATGATGGGCATTGGCAAAATCAGAAAGGCTCTCGCCCTTCTTCAAAAGCCCCGCGCGGGTATTCTTATAGGCGTTCATCCTCAGCTCGATATCGCTCTCATAGGGCTCAAGATAAGGATCTATCTTCAAAATCTTATATGACATATTCAATCCCCCCGTTCATTCTTCTGTTATAATCATAACTCTTTTTCTCCCTAAAGTCAACATTTGCTCATTTACATTTTATCTATTTACAACAACTTTAATTTGTGATATCATACTTTTATAGAAGTTTTGACGTATTTTGGAGGTATCATGAGCTCAAAGGTATATTTTTCAAAGGACATTTCAAGCGAGGGCATCGTTAATATCTATAAAGCCCTCGGCGCATCTCTCTCGGGCTACGTTGCTATCAAGCTCCACTCGGGCGAGCGGGGCAACCAGAACTTTCTCGGGCCTGAGCTTTGGAAGGATATAGTTTCTCACGTGGGCGGCAGATGCGTTGAATGCAACACTGCGTACTCGGGCGAGAGAAACACAACGAGAAAGCATCTCTCCCTTCTCCGCGACCACGGCTGGCTTGACGCTTTTCCCGTTGCTATTCTTGACTGCGTCGGCCCCGATCTTGAGCTTTCCATCCCCGAGGGAAAGAAGATCAAGAAAAACTACGTTGGCCGCGATATTGTAAACTACGATTCCCTTCTCGTGCTTTCCCACTTCAAGGGCCATCCCATGGGCGGCTACGGCGGAGCGATCAAGCAGCTCTCAATCGGCCTTGCCTCCTCATACGGCAAGGCTTACATCCACGGCTCGGGCGACGCGGACAAGAAATTCAAGGGAGATCACGATTCATTCCTTGAGTCAATGGCAGACGCGGCAAAGAGCGTTATCGACTATTTTGACGGCCGCATCGTTTATATAAACGTTATGAAGAATATGTCCGTTGACTGCGACTGCTGCGCGGTTGCAGAGGACCCCTGCATGAAGGATATCGGCGTTCTTGCATCCCTTGACCCCGTTGCAATAGACCGCGCTTGTCTTGACCTTGTTTACGCATCCGATGACCCCGGACGCGACCATCTCATCGAGCGTATCGAGTCCCGCAACGGCATCCACACCATTGACGCCGCAGTTGAGCTTGGTATCGGCACTACAGACTACGAGCTGATTGAGATCTAATGAATGAAGAATTATAAAAGCATAATCTTTGATCACAGGCATTTTATAGGCAGCACAGGGGCAGTTGTGGACATATACGACAAAAGCGTAACACAAGTCGCAAGCTTTGAAGGGTTCAAAAAAGCTTACGATATTATGCTTTCTCCCGATGGCAAACTGCTTTGTGTAAGCTCACCTCTCGGATATATAAAAATATATTCTCTTGAAACTTTTACTCAAGCAGGTTCCATTACCGTAGAAAAGAAAAATGACAACGACGGGGGAATGCTGTTCTCCAATGACGGAAAATTGCTTTACAACGTAGAAAACGCCAAAGATGATCTGCGCTGTACCGTAGCAGTATACAATACAACAGATTTTTCATTGGAGCGCAGAATAGAACTTCCCATAAGCACGGCAATACTTGAATTTGAATATGACAGATCGAAAGAGAAGTATTACGTAATTGGATATGTTCGGGGAGAGACAGGATATGATTTTGTGGCTGAGTTCTGTGATAGTGGTATCGTATCCCCTGTAAAGGTCACAAAAAGCGAATGCAATATGTACACCGATCTGAAATGCTTTGAAAACAGAGGTCGCAAGATCGGGAACAGTGACGTAGAAAGCATTATAAACCGCGGCTTTACCTTAGCAAAGCTCTATGAATTCAGAAAAGAAAATCCTATAATATGATGAATGATCGTATTAACCCCGCTTCTATCCGAAGCGGGGTTTTTCTTTATTATAAAGGGTGTTTTGTTTGTCAAATTTGGGTTTGATGGGCGTATCTGCAGTAGCTTTATTGTAGGGGCGTGCATTGCACGTCCTCATATCTGCACGATAGCGAACAATTAATAGTACCGATATTTTGTAATTAAAACAAACAATTCATTTGTAGGGGAGCCGCTTGCCGCTCCCGCCTATCAGAACGATAGCGAAAAATTAAGAATACCGAAATTTTGTAGGCAAATCGAACAATTCATTTGTAGGGACCGGCGTCCCCGACTGTCCGTTGAAAACGTAACGATTTGCTGTAAATATCGTCTCGTTATTAGGACAGTCGAGGACGCCTGTCCCTACAACAACGTATACCTTTTTCCTTCGTAAATGCATCAAATCTCGTTTCGGTTCGTGTGCTGATATGCGGGAGCGGCAAGCGGCTCCCCTACAATATACTTATCGTTTTTCTGTTGCCGTATTATATTGCTTTTACCCTTCGTTTGCAGTCGGACGTGCAATGCACGCCCCTTCGACGACGTATATCTTCCCCGTCCGTTCCTGCATCAAATTCCATTTCCTATTTACAAAAAGAAGGAACCCGTCAAAACGGGTTCCAACAACAATTCTTCATTTTTCATTCTTCGGTCCTCTTCCAATAACAGGCAAAGGCAGCCCTGCATATATGAGAGCCTCTCTTGGCAATACTTTAGGTATCAAAAAAGCGAGGCGTAGCATGTATTACAACAAAGTTGAGATCTGCGGTGTTAACACGGCAAAGCTTAAGACCCTTTCGGACAAAGAAAAAAAGGCCCTGCTCCTTCGGGTGCAGGAGGGGGACAACGACGCGCGATGCGCCCTTATCGACGGAAATCTGAGGCTGGTTCTCAGCATCATTCAGCGCTTTACGGGCAGGCGCGAAAACCTTGACGACCTCTTTCAGGTGGGCTGCATCGGCCTTATAAAGGCTATTGACAACTTTAACACGGACCTTGACGTGAAATTCTCCACCTACGCCGTTCCCATGATAATCGGCGAGGTTCGCAGATATCTGAGAGACAACAATTCCATTCGCGTCAGCCGCTCCGTTCGCGATCTTGCATACCGCGCCCTGCAGGCAAGAGAAAGATTGCAGGGGACGGACGGCTCCGAGCCCACCGTTGAGCAGATAGCAAAGGAGCTATCGGAAAAGCCCGAGGCCGTTGCGGCGGCAATCGAGGCAATTGCTGAGCCCATGTCTCTCTACGACCCCGTTTACAGCGACGGCGGCGACTCTATCTACGTTATGGACCAGATAAGCGACAGCACCTCGGGAGACGATGTCTGGCTTGAGGATATCGCCCTCAGGGAGGCTCTCAAGACTCTCGGCGAGCGGGAGCGCTCCATCATCAATATGCGCTTCTTTGCAGGCAAGACCCAGATGGAGATAGCAAAGGAGATAGGCATATCTCAGGCGCAGGTATCCCGCCTTGAAAAGGGCGCCCTTGAGCATATCAAAAAGCAGATGTGACGTAAGGTTTGTACGGCGTGATCATTTCTTCAGATTTTGGTTTGAGGGGCTGTTTGAAAACGAAATTTTCATAGTTTAAAGAAGCGACCCGGATATTTATCCGCCCCTTGAGAGGGGCGGGGGACCGCGGCTCGCAAAAGAGCCGTGGTGGTGGGGTAGTAGCTTTGATATAAACAAATTTTAGTGCTATAAAGGGAACGTTAGTTGTGACTCTTCGTTACTACCCCTCCACCATCCTTATGGATGGTCCCCCTCCCCTCGCAAGGGGAGGAAAATGTTTAAATTACTCTTTCAACTGCAAAATTTCGGTATCCTTAATTGTTTGCTATCGTGCCGATATGCGGACGTGCAATGCACGCCCCTACAAATGAATCGTTCGGTTCATTTGTCAACATAAGCATCAATATTATCTTTTGTTTGCAATCGGGAGGATAATATCCTCCCCTACGTTGGTTTATCTATCCGTCAAACCGTAATTTGAC
>JAZQAS010000025.1:0-9267 GCA_045545335.1 Candidatus Avispirillum sp.
CTGACAACTCCTTGGCTCACAGAACGACATGGCTACGATCCGACTTGGTTCGGCTTCGTAAAACATCATCCTATGATGTTTTACTTCGCTCAGGATGACAGTAGCCGTTACACGCGAATGGGACAAGATTTGATGCGCAAACGAAACGCAAAAGATACGCTTTTTTGTAGGGACAGGCGTCCCCGACTGTCCGTTGAAAACGTAACGATTTGCTGTAAATATCGTCTCGTTATTAGGACTGTCGGGGACGCCTGTCCCTACAACAGAATTAACGTTCTTCTGTTGACAAATCGTTTTTCTTTAACCGTTCGGTCGATTCGTGAATCGCCCCTACAAGGTTGTGTGGATTTTTCGTTTAGCCTCTCGCCTGTCAAATAACGTTTGTCTGAAACAAAAAACAATAACGATGATATGATCGCCTCTATAACTTGCCCGGGGCAACCGTAACTGTGCCCTCAATTCACACGCTCATTCTATACCGAGGTATTTTCCAAGGGTTGCCTGCCAGCAGACGCAGGCAGCTTCATTGATATGCACGTATTTATCCGAGGTGTAGCTCTGGGAAAGGCCTCCATCCTCGTCCTTCAGGGGGGTGGCGATATCCACGAAATGACAGCCCGCCGCCACGCTGAGCTCTGAAAGGCGGGTATTATATTCCGTTATCTTTGCGTTGCTCAGGCCTCCCGTTGTGCTCTGCTTGCCCGAATAGATGGGAGTCTGAGACTGGATATATATCTCCACGTCGGGGCACTTTGCCTTTATTCTCGAAATGAGGGTCGCGTAGCACTGCACCGTGCTGTCCACGCTTGCCCAGACAAGGTCGTTGGTTCCCAGCATTATAAATACCTTTTTCGCTCCGCAGGCCGCTACCGCATCCTCGGGGGCAAGGCGCTGACCTTTATAGGAAACGCCGTAATTATTATTGATGCAATTATGGAGAGAATAGCTGGTTTCCGCAAGGAAGGTCGCGTTGCCGAAGATGCCCGTTTTTCCGTTATATATCTCAAGCATATCCGTGATTGAGTCGCCGATGAAGGCGCAATCGTCAAAGCCCGTTGCGGGAACGGCGGTATGATCTCCCGGGGCGGTGCCTCCCCAAAGTCTGTCCACGATATCGCCGTTATAGCTTGCGGCGCAATTGAGGCAGGTGAACACCGTATAGCCCGGGGATGTCACCGTGGGAGCGTATTTTGCGCTCTCCTTATAATTATGGCCCGTTGCGCTGACGAAATCCTCGCTGTAGCTATCGCCGCAGACCTTGCAGGTATAGGCGGTGAGGCCCGGCTGAGTGCAGGTTGCCGCTATTTTTTCCATTTCATACTGATGGGGGGGCATCTCCTCGCCGCTATTCTCGCTATAGCTGTGGCCGCACTGGCAGGTGTAGACAACCTTTCCTGCCTCGGCGCAGGTGGGAGCCGTTTTTTCCTCGGTATAGCTATGAGTATGGGGAGCGGCGGGGGCTGTGGTATCCTCGGGCTTTTCTGCCTTATCCCCTCCGCAGGCCCCGAGAGATATAAGGGCAAGGAGGACAAGAGCTGCCAATATTTTTATTTTCATATTATCACCGTTTTTATATCATTGTTTTTCTTACCATTATTTTATAACAAACAAAAAAATATTTCAATACGTTTAGCCGAAAACCTTAGATGCCATCCTTCGGCCCACAGTCATCCCCAAGGACGAGACCTGCCATATCTCCGTAGGAGCGGGCGATGGCGGCAGAGAAAAAGTCATCCGTATCAAAGCTTCGGCTCTTTTTCTCACCGTGCTTGGCAGGCTCTGACTTTGGGGTCTCGGGCTCTTCATCCTCCCACTGCCCTCGGGAAAGCCACGCGGCAGGTGACGGAATATATCTGCCCCCTTCTCTTCTCCAGCTCTCCCATCCCTTTTGCCGCTCCACCGCCGAGAGAAGCTCCGTCAGCCTATCGCGGCTTATACCAAGGCGCAAAAACGCCTCCCGTGCGCTTGACTTGCCCGTCTTTTTGGGATAAGCCTCCCAAAAGGTCTCAAAAAGCTCCTCTGCCTCGCCCTTCTCTTTGCTCTCCTCTCGCTCATCCTCAGGCTCTGCAGGGGTCTCCTCTCCCTTTGCAGCCTTTGCATAGCCACCCTTTTCTCCGTTTTGGGCGTTGACGATGGCGCGGTTTATCTGCGGAAACACAAAGCAGGCCGCCATTTTTGCATATCCCCGAAATTCGGGAGGCTCCTTGCCCTCTATGGCGTATCTCACCATTGCCTCAACGAGGATGCGAAACTCGTTATCCGTCAACATTTCAAAAGGCTCAAGCCAATCGTAATAAAAATTAAGCGCTACTCTTTTTGCCATTTTCTTTTCCTTTTCGTTTTTTTTAATCTTATCACACCCGAAAGATCCTCGCTCCCCTTGTACTGTTATGTGTGTGTCAAAGTAACAGTTTATGTAAAGCTTCTGTTTTAGTACCGTATTAGGGCAGAGGGTCGAAAAAAGGCAAAAAAACGGCTGAAATTATGCTTTTACCGACGGTAAAAAGATAATATAGCCGTTTTTCCTATTCATTTTTTCAGTTTTTCAGCGGTTTTTCGCGGAGGCTGTTTTTTTGGAGAGCTGCATATCTGCAACAAAATATTTTTTAAATTCCCAAAAAGGCCTTGAGGGTAGCGTGCCAGACGAGGCAGGCATCGCCGTTAATATGTACGTAATTATCGGAGGTATACCTTGCGGCAAGAGAGCCGTTTGCATCCTTGAGGGGAGTGGCAACGTCTACGAAATGGCATCCGTTTGCCGCGGCAAACTCGCGAAGCAGGCGGTTATACTCGTTAACGTTAGGATTTGTGAGAGAGTTGCCTCGGCCGCTGCCGTAGACGGGGGTCTGGGACTGGATGATTATCTGAACGCCGGGGCATTTCGCCTTGATATTTGCAACGAGGGTAGAATATCTTGAAACTGTTTTTGCAGGAGTATTCCAGACAAGGTCATTCGTTCCAAGCATTATGAAAACTCTTGTCTTGCCGCTGGCCTTGATAGCATCCTCGGGCATCATGGTCATACCGTTATAGGTGACGCCCTTGCCGCCCGTATAGCTGTAAAGGGCGTAGCTCGTTTCCGTCAGGAAGGTGGCCTTGCCGAAAATGCCCGTTCTCTTATTATAGATCTCAAGCATATCGGAAACGGAGTCGCCGAGGAAAACGCAATCGTCAAAGGAGGTGCCCGAAATATCTGCGGGAGGAGTGACTGCGGGGGCATTGGGGTCGGGCAGGCGGGAAACGGTATCTCCCTTATAGCTTGCCTTGCAGCTCTTGCAGGTATAGAGGGTATAGCCCTCGGAGGACACTGTGGGGGCTACGGTCTCGCCCTTTTCATAGCTATGGCCGAGAGCCTTCTTGAAATCCTCTGAGAAAACGTAGCCGCATCGCTTGCAGGTATAGCGGGTGAGGCCGTCCTTCTTGCAGGTAGGCTCTATCACCTCCACGTTATAATCGTGGTAGAGAGGCCAGGTGCTGAGGTCCTCCTCAGTATAGGTATGGCCGCACTCGCAGGTATACACGGTGTAGGCTCTTTTCTCGCAGGAGACTGCGTGTTTTTCTTCCTTATATAAATGAGCGTGCTCGGTCTCTTTATCGGTATCGGGCTCGACGTCACCGACGCTTTCAGCCTTTGTGGTGTCCTCTGTCGGCTTTTTCGTTTCTGAGGGCTTGGTCTCCTTTTCGGTCTCCTCAATTCCCACATCGGGATCGGAGGGGCGAAGAGCGCAGCCTGCAAAAAGGAGAGCGGCACAAAGCAGGGATATTACTAAAAAAACGTTTTTTTTCATATTATGCCCCCTATTTTTTCTTTTTATTCTATTTTATACCATTATTACAAAAATTGCAACCGCCGACGGAGGGATATTTGAATATGAAGGTTTTTTTTACAATAAGGTTAAAAGCAGAACGGTATGGCAACGGAAAAACGGTATTGTTTTTTGTAGGGGTCGACGTCCCCGACGACCCGATTATAGAAACGATATATGCAGGTAGGCGTTGCGTCTGTAATTAGGACAGTCGGGGACGCCGGTCCCTACAACAACGTGTATTTTTTGCGTTTCGTTTGTGCATCAAATTTCGCCCCGTTCGCGTGCAACGGCTACTGTCATCCTGAGCGGAGCAAACAATCCGGTGAATTGTTTGCGAAGCCGAACCCGACCATAGGGAGGGCGACCGTCAGGTCGGGATCTACGACATTTGATAGAAGCTATCGAAGATCCTACGTAGATCCTGCCCCTACGGGGCACCACCCTAAGGGGTGGTTCGACTTCGCAAATGCCGCCCCGTGGCATTTGCTCCGCTCAGGATGACATACAAAAAAGAAAACCGACGGGTGTCGGTTTTCTTTTTATTATTTTCTCACATCTTACCCGAGAGCATGACCTTGAGAAGGTTTGCATCCTTACCCGTGAGGGCGCCGTCACCGTCAAAATCTGCAAGGGTGATATCACCGAGAACTGCGCCTCCGCTGAGAACTCTCGATAAGATATTGGCATCCTTACCGTTGACAGCTCCGTCGCCGTTAAGGTCGCCGAGCGTTGTCTCTCCGCCTGATACTGAGAAATACTTATAGACGAAAATATATTCAGCCCAAGGATAAGGCTCTGTGGAAACGACTTCCGCTCCCTCGTTGTTGATAAAGGCCTCAACTTCGGCATAACCCTCCTGGGTGACGGCATATCCGAATCCGGTCTTTGCCTTGATGCAAACCTTTATCATATACTCATGGTCGGGAAGGAAGGTATCGCCCGCAGAAAGCTGACCTTCAAAGCCGGGTGTTATATCCTCCCAGATGACCTCGTATATGTATTGCTCAGGATTCTGCTGTCCCACATAAGCAGGCAGGCTGGGCTCAAAGTCGGCCTCGGCTCCTGCCTTGGGGACGTCAACCTCAAGATCAACGTGGTAAAGCCGGAGCTTATCGGAAAGCTCACCTTCAGCCGTGAAATATGCTACTACGAAAACGTATTCATCGGCGGGGTAAAGATCAGACATAAGAACGGAGGACTGCTCGTCGTTTACCATAGCGTAGACCGTGGGATATCCCTCCTCATCGGTTGCAAACCTGCAGCCCTCTGCGGGGTTCAGGCAAATGGATACAACGTACTCGTGACCGTGTAAGAAGACGTCACCCTCTGAAAGAACGCCCTCAAAGCCGTCTGTTATGTCCTCCCATACGATACCTGTGGTAACGTCGCCGTATTCACCCTGCCAGTATACAGTGTCAAGTATTTCAGCTTCGTATGAGGGATACGCTCCCGGCACGGGCCCGCTGATCCAGATATCTACCGTGTCGATAATATATTCGGGAACGTAGAATTCTATATACGCGCAAACGTACTGAGGATTATCACCGTAGAAGTAAACGCTGCCCTCGTAATTGTCAAAATTGCAGGTGAGCTCTTCAGTATCGAAGGTATAGCCGTCGTCTGCCTTCAGGAATACTACTGCGGTATACGTGTTTTCGGGAACCACGCGGGTGGTCTCGGGGTTAAAGATAGTGCCTGACGTATTATCATACCAGAGAACACCGTTATATGTATGGGAATATACAGGCTCATCCGTATTCACGCTGTAATTTACAAAATCGTAAACGGAAGCGCTGTATTCGGGAGTACCGAATGCCTGGGGCTCAAAAACGTCGCCTATGCTTACGTGACGGATAACTGTGTCCTCGGGAGCCGCAGCGGTCTCGGGAAGAGTATAGTATACGTATACGAGGCTTGATGAAGACTGGTATACCTCGTCCCAGCCGCCTTCATTCACTACGTATTCGCCGTCTATCATCGCCTCAACGCTTGAAGTGAAGGAGGAAACGTTCTTGCCGTTCTTCTTGGCCGATTCTATCGCTATCTGTATCTGATAGGATTCACCTTCTACGAACTTTGAGTTTTTGGAAAGCTGTGTTCCTTGCGAATTTACCCATCTGATACCGTTAACGAAGCCTATGAGATCGGTATCGAGAACGTAATATTCGGGATATGCGGGGGTTATAAAATAGTCCTCGGGAGTCATGCCTTCCACGGGAGCATTCACGTTATTCAGCATGATAAGCTCGACCAAGGTAGTATCGCAGTAGAATTCATAGGTGACGCATATCTTTTTCGTGGGGTTCTTTTCGTCGGGGGTAACGGTAGCTTTTTCTCCCGAAAAAACAGCGTTCATGTTCTCAGCATCAAACTCGCAGCCCTCAGCAGCTACGAGATAAACGTGTACCGTATAGGTGTGGCCCTCTGAGAAGGTGCCGTTATAATAATCAAGCCATTCGTTGGCTGTTTCATCATAAAAGCCTACACCGTTTTTGACGTAATATATTTCGGAAAGGGTATAATCGCCGATTGAAACGGTCTCGTAATAGGAGTAGGACGTGTCAATGCTGTAGCCTATTCCGCTGGTGCTCAGAGTTCCAAGCTCTGACACGTAATCTCCCACAGAGGGTTTCTGAAGGCCCTTAAGGTTAACGGAGGTGAGAACCAGCACAGAGCTTTTCTCAACGGAGCCGCTCGCCTCGCCTGCAAGGGCAGAAACGGGGAAAATGCCGACAAGCAGCGCCAGACAAAGAAGAGCTGACAGAAGCTTTTTTGTAAATACGTTCATCTTTTTCTCCTTTTAATTAATTTATATTATTAAAAGTCCTGCAATTATCTGCTTTAAGAGATTTGAATCCTTGGCGGTTATCATTCCGTCGCCGTCGATATCCGCCGCCCTATACTCGTAGGAGCCTTCCTCAAACTCAAGCAATCCCGCAAGAGCCTGCTTTAAGATATTGGAGTCCTTTGCGCTTACCTCTCCGTCGCCGTTGATATCGCCGAGGAGGACATCGGAGGGAATCCTTTCAAGCTCAACGTTGTGTATCACATCACTGTCCGAAACGGTTACCGTCGCAGTATAGGTCATATGACCGTTCTTTGTTACCTTTAAGGTGTAGGTACCGGCTGCAACGTTCAAAAGATTGTATTTTGCCGAATTACCGGTCACGATGACAAAATATGCAGCTTCTGTCACCCCCTCGGGAATCAGTTCAATCATAATATCATCGGTATCATCACCAAAGCTGGTAACTGTACCACTGAGTGTCACACCTACACTATCGGGGATAGTGAACTCCATGACAACCTTCAAATAATCCCTCCACTGATTGGTATATTCCGTTGTAAGAGTATACGCACTTGCAGGAATTCCCTCGACGTTGACGTGAACGTTATTGATATCCACGGGGAAGTCGTATATTCCCTCATTGCTCATAGGAACATTCAGATTGACCTCGTAGCGGTAGGTCTCACCTGCCACGAAAATGATGTCTTCGCTGTAGGTAATACTAACTTTTTCTCCGTCCACCATATGATACCAATTTGAATACCCAAAGCTAAGCTTGTCGCTTTCCCTAATACCGTCACTACTGTTACCAAAATCATCGTAAACGGAAATGAACTTCTCACCTGCAACAGGTCGGATCACACCGTAGATATTTACCTCGGTTACGACGGTGGTATAAAGAGGTGTCAGTATTATACCGCTGTCGGGCATCATGACCCAAGTTTCGGGACTTGTGACGTCACCGAAATAAGGTCTTCTGTAAGTGTCACTTGTCAGCTCATAGTCCCACATATAGAACTGCTTTCCCTCTACTTCGGGAGCGGCAATATAGATATAATCATTTTCCTTTGCGTTGGAAATGAGCTTGGTATGGTTTTCGTCTGAATATGCGAGAGCACCGTTCTGCATATTCACAGCATAGTGGCTCTCTAAAACGGCGGTAACGGTGATCTCCTCTGCCTTGGTAATCTCGATGGTATCACCCGGCTGATATTTTCCGTAGCCCGAAACACTCCAATGTTCCATCTTCATGTTCCTTGGCAATTCAATTCCAAGGCTCTTCAGAGTCGGCAAAGTCAGGTTTTCGCCCTTATAGACCTTGACTGTGTCAATCATGCCTGTACCGAAAACATATTTGATCAAGGAATAGCCACGGGTTTCGGCTGTGGCATTGATTTGAATATTACTGCCTGCTTTCCACTTGACATTGTTTACAATGTAACGTCCGTCGCCAACAGGCTTTACCTCCTTGCCGTCTACTTCAACAACAAGGGTATACGGGTTCATCTCGTAGCAGGTTTTTTCCTTGATATAGAAGTAGAAGCCCTCACCATCCATCACGTATTCAGGGCCGTCGTAGGTAAGACCCGGCGTATAAGTCAGGATGTTGACCTTTCGTTGTACCTCTACGGGAAGCTCTACGGTCTTTATTACCTGTCCGTAGGTGGTATTGACCAAGATTCTGGCCTTCAAGGTGATACCGTTGAGATGCGCCTTTTCGGCAAAGCTTACTGTGATGCTATCGCCGGATTTTGAGTAGGACTCATAGCCCGGATCGGTAGGATCCACCGTCCAAGTAACCACACCGGAATATTCGCCTTGACCTGTAAAGGAGTAGCTTACTTTGAAGGTGACTTCGTCCCCTTCCTGAACCTCATAGGGTTTTGTTGCCTTGTTCTTCGTAGCATCCCATCCACCGTTGGGTGTAATGGTCATATCCGTTACCATTGTCTCAGAATTCACGATAAGATGTTCGTTATCGTGAAGATCCTTCCAAGTCAAGTCGAGAATATCTCTGCGCTCGGTGTCACCCGATCGATAAATGCCTATACAGTCTTCGCCAAGCATATCCGAAGCAGGACAGCTGTTCAGCATACCGTTACCGTTGGAATAGGTATACGTAAAGCCGGTAAAGCCCAATCCGCCGATAAAATTACCGCCACGAATGATGGGATAGTTGATATGATAGTAATCATTTTCCTGTGCGGACAGAAGTTGTCTTTCCTCAATGGAAAGCTCTTCAAAGGGTACGTCCAACTTGCTGTTGATAACGATATCTGCAAAGCTGAAATGGTGAATGGCGTAGCCGCCGCCCACTGCTCGGAAGGTGCCGCCGTTTATGACGGTGCGACCCGTTTCCACGTAAGGATAATACTCACCTTCGGGAGCCTTGTCCAAATGCAGACTTTCCTTGCTGATGACCGTGCCGAATGCGGTCAGCTCACGACCGGAATTTCCCTTGTTGTCACTTCTGACCTCAAAGACGCCGTCGTTAATCTCCACGTTCACGTGGTCGGCAATTACGGTGCCGCGGTAGAGGGTCTCACGGTATCGCCCGCTGTGTCCCAGCGTACCGCTGTCAACGCAAGAATCGGCGTTGCAGGTAAGGATATAGCTACCACCGTTAACTATGAACGTGGCAGGATAGGATGCGCCTCGTCCGGCACGGGG
>JAZQAS010000026.1:0-19711 GCA_045545335.1 Candidatus Avispirillum sp.
GGCTCAGGACCCCGATAAGGATATCTGCCTCTACATCAACAGCCCCGGAGGCAGCGTTTCTGCAGGTCTCGCCATCTACGACACCATGAACTTTATCAAGTGCGACGTTTGCACCACATGCATCGGTATGGCAGCCTCCATGGGCGCTTTCCTTCTCTCAAGCGGCGCACCCGGAAAGAGATTTGCTCTTCCCAACAGCGAGATCATGATCCATCAGCCCCTGGGCGGTATGCAGGGTCAGGCCTCCGATATCAAGATCCACGCAGATCATATCCTCAGAACAAAAAAGAGACTCAACGAGATCCTTGCAAAGAATACCGGCAAGCCCCTTGAGATAATTGAAAAGGATACTGACCGCGACAACTTCCTTACAGCTCTTGAGGCTCAGGAATACGGCCTTATCGACCGCGTTATCGAAAAGAGATAATCACTTACACGGAGATCAAAATGCCTAACAACAATCAGGAAAATATGCGCCGCTGCTCCTTCTGCAACAGAACGGAAAATCAGGTCATGTTCCTTATCCCCTCCCCTACGGGCCACTACATCTGCGACAACTGCGTAGAGGTATGCAACGAGATCATCTACGATCACACACACGAGGAGTCTGACTTCTCTCTCAATGCAGATACGCTTCCCCGCCCCAGGGAGATCAAGGAGACCCTTGACCGATACATCATCGGCCAGGATAAGGCTAAGATCAGTCTCAGCGTTGCAGTTTACAACCACTACAAGCGACTTCTATACAAGGACCGCAAAAACAAGGACGACGAGGAAGAGGTGGAGCTTTCAAAGAGCAACGTTCTTCTTATAGGTCCTACCGGTGTCGGCAAGACATATCTTGCCCAGACTCTTGCTAAGACACTTAAGGTTCCCTTTGCTATTGCAGATGCAACCACGCTCACAGAGGCGGGATACGTTGGCGAGGACGTTGAAAACATTCTTCTCAGGCTTATTCAGGCTGCGGATTTTGACATTGAAGCAGCAGAGCACGGTATTATCTACATTGACGAGATAGACAAGATATCAAGAAGGAGCGAGAACCGCTCCATTACCCGAGACGTTTCCGGCGAGGGTGTTCAGCAGGCCCTGCTCAAGATACTTGAAGGTACCGTTGCAAACGTTCCTCCTCAGGGCGGAAGAAAGCACCCCAACCAGGAATTCATCCCCATCAATACTGAAAACATCCTCTTTATCTGCGGAGGCGCATTCGACACTCTTGACAAGATCATCGAGGAGCGCCGCGGCAACTCCGTTATGGGCTTTGGCGGCGAGATCAAGACGAAGGAAGAAAAGAAATCCACCGCTATATTCAAGGACGTTACCGCCCACGATATAGTTAAGTTCGGTCTTATACCCGAGCTAGTTGGCCGTTTGCCCGTCATCGTTGGCCTTGAAAATCTTGACGAGGATGCTCTCGTGAAGATACTCAAAGAGCCCAAGAATTCCCTTATAAAGCAATACACGAAGCTTTTTGAGCTTGACGGCGTTAAGCTTACCTTTGAAAAGGAAGCGCTTAAGGCAATAGCCCATCTTGCAATTGAGCGCAACACGGGCGCCCGCGGACTCAGATCCATACTTGAGGAGCATATGACGGAAATTATGTTCAGCATCCCTTCAAGAGACGATATTGCAGAGGTTCGTATCACTAAGAAGTGCATTGAAAACGGCGCGCAACCCACCTTAAAGCTCAAAAAAAAGCTCAAAGCAGCCATAATCTAACGATACAAAAAGACCGCATAGCGGTCTTTTTTTAATATTAAATATAAAAAAGCGGACAGCCGAAGCTGTCCGCTTATAATTCAGTATTTAATTACTGAGCGTTTCTCTTTCTTCTGATTACAACGAGTGCAACGGAAGCAACGAGAACTACTGCGAGAGCGATGATGATGTACATCATAGCGTCGCCGGACTGAGGAGCATTGGGCTTTGTGGGCTTCTGCTCGGGAGCGGGAGTGTTATCCTCTTCCTCAGCATCGGGATCAGCTTCGCCACAAACTGTGCACTTGCCATCCTCGAATGTGTGGCCGAGAGCCTCGATAACTTCCTCAACCTCAGTGCCGCAAACCTCACAAGTTGCCTTGCTGGAGCCAGCCTCTGTACATGTAGGATCAACTACTGTAGCCTCACCGAGAACGTGATCAAGGAGCTCAAGCTCTTCAACGAGCTCGTAGCCACAAACTTCACAAACCTTGGTGCTTGTACCTGCAACAGTACATGTGGACTCAACGATAACTGCATCGCCGTAAGTGTGCTCAGCGAGAGGAAGCTCTGTTACCTCAAGAACCTCGCCGCAGTCCTCACAAGAAGTTGTGCTTGTACCAGCAACTGTACATGTGGACTCAACTACAACGGGATCGCCTGCTGTATGGCCGTATGCAGGTGTTCTGTCAGTTACAGCAACGTCGCCGCAAACCTGACATGTCTTTGTTGTGTAACCGTCCTCAGTACATGTAGCGGGAACGATTACTGTGGAACCGGGCTGGAGGTAGTTATGACCGGAAGCCGCGATAACCTCTGTGGAGAGAACCTCGCCACATACTGTACAGCTTACAGTCTTGGAGCCGTCTTCTGTACATGTAGCCTTAACGATAACGGGATCGCCTGCTGTGTGACCGAGAGCTGCAGCGAGCTCAAGACCACATACTGTACATGTCTGAGCATCAGTACATGTAGCCTCTGCGCCGGGAGTATGATCAGCGAGCTCAAGGTTTGTTGTCTCAAGAACGTCGCCACATACTGTACAGCTGATTGTTGTTGTACCAGCAACGGTACATGTGGACTCAACTGTTACAGGCTCGCCGGGAGTGTGGATACCAGTAGCTTCGATAGTTGTCTCAGATACTACGTAGCCGCAAGCTGCGCAGATTACTCTGTCGTAACCAGCTTCCTTACATGTAGCATCCTTATGATCTGTTGTTGTCTCAAGGTGATCGCACTTGATTGTGAGCTCTGCACCGTATGTTGCGGGGAAGAGGTCTGTGAAGTCTGTACCGCCGTTTGCACGGAAGATATCACCGGTTGCATAGTAAACCTTGATATCGTATGTGTCGCCGGGCTGTGCGTCAGCAGGAACGTTGAAGCTGAACTTAGCAAGAACGCCGCTGTTTGTGATTACCTCATCAGCAGTGAGAGGCTCGTAGTAGAGAGTTGTGGAGTGGTAACCCTCTGTCTGGATGCCTTCAGCCTCGATGAGCTTCTTGAATGCAGTTACCTGATTGTCAGCTGCGAGGTCAAGGTCAAGAATACCAACGTTAAGAGCGGAATCGTAGAATACGGAACCGTTGTTGATTGTGTTAACTGTGAGCTCGTTGGGGTATACAACGTAGCAACGGATGGACCAGAGGCCGGGGTTAGCGTCTACTCTGAGGTCTACGTCTACTGTTGCTGTACCTGCAGCGATCTCAGCTGCATCGGGAGCGAAGAACATTGTGAACTCATCGTACTTGCCGAGGTTCTCGTCCTTGATGTAGGTGATAGCACCTTCAACAAGCTCGCCTACGATAGTAACTTCGTTCTCATCAGCGTCGCAAGCCTCAACTACTGTTACATAGCAGTTGTATGTAGCGCCTACTACGGGAGCAACGAAGTCGAATGCGAGGTCAACGATCTCGCCGTCAGCTGCTACGTTCTCAAAGCTTGCGTTCTCGATAGATACGTAGAAGCCTGCATAGTCATCAGCGCTAGCATCTGCGGGGATGTAGTTAGCAATCTGATTAGCTCTGATGTTCTTTACGCTTACAGTGTCAAAAAGAGCACTTGTAGCTTCGCCAGCCTCAAGCTCAGCAGACTTGAATACTACTGCGAGCTGTGCATATGCAAAGCCTGTGTTGCCGGAAATGCTTACAGCAACGTTAGCGGTGGAAGCACCTTCCATTACTTCAACGCTCTCAGCAGAGATCGCGATATCAGCTGCAGAAGAAATAACTGCAGGAACCATGCAACCAACTACCATTGCTGCGAGAAGCAGGAATGTAATAATCTTTTTCATTTTTAACCTCCAAGTTAAAATATTACGAATAAAGTATATAGTATGTTGCTCAAAAAGTCAAGGCAATTTGGCAAAATTATTCCGTAAAAATATACATTTTATCAATATATATTTTGACGCAAGTTAACTTCCGTTATTTTGTTCAAAAAATCCACTTCAAAACTATATGTTGTGACCAACCCTCAAGCAAAAAGAAAAAGCCGCCCGAAAGAGCGGTTTTCTCTATATATTAAATAATGTAAGAAACAGTCTCGGAATACTCGCCGTTTTCGAAGTACACTCGGGGGACTCTGTGCCCTACTCCGCAGACGAATTCATAGTTAAAGGAATACGCTTTATCGGCAAGCTCCTCAACGGGGATATATTCATCACCCATTCTGCCTACGAGGACCACGTCATCTCCCACCTTCACATCGGGAACTGCAGACACGTCCACCATCATCTGATCCATACAGACACGGCCGAGAATGGGACAGCGCTTGCCGCCTATAAGCACGTCGGCATTTGAGGAAAGGCAACGGGGATATCCGTCTGCATAGCCGCAGGGGACGGTTGCCACGAGGGTATCCTTATCAGTTACGTATGTATGGCCGTAGCTTACTCCTCTTCCCTTTTCAAGAAGCTTTACGCAGGAAACGTGGCTCGCAAGCTCCATTGCCGGATAAAGAGGAAAGGCGGTGTCCATTTCCTCGGAGGGGTAAAGGCCGTACAGCATGATGCCCATACGGACCATATCGTAATGCTTTTCAAGCTCCATAGTGCCTGCGCTGTTATTAACGTGGCGCAGGGGGATATCAACGCCCTCAGAGTTGCACATTGCAACGAATGCATCGTATTTATCTCTTTGTGCAATTGCCGAAGTTTTATCCTTATAATCCGCCTTTGCGAAATGGGTGAACATTCCGGTTATTTTAATAAAGGAAAGCTCGGATATCTTCTTTACCTCAGCAGCGTTTTCGGCAGTTGGCTGAAAACCGATACGGCTCATGCCCGTATCCACCTTGATATGCACGCAGGCTTCTTTTCCCTGCCTTGCGGCCTCCTCGGAAAGCTTTTCTGCATCTGCCAAACTGAACATAGCGACAGTTACGTCGTTCTCAACAACGTGGGGATATTCCAAAGGATTTACGTATCCGAGAACGAGGATGGGCTTTTTAGTTCCTCCCCTTCTCAGCTCACGGGCCTCGTCTACGCAGGCGACGCCGTACCAATCCACTTTATCCTCAAGATACCTTGAGAACACTACGGATCCGTGACCATAGGCATTCGCCTTAATTATCGCCATTATCTTTGTGCCCTCGGGGATGCGGCTTCTTACCTCTGCCACGTTCTTGCCGACGGCATCAAGATCAACCTTTGCATAAAGTCTCTGATATTCCATATGCTCACTCATTTTCGGTGGCTGCCAAATAATTATTCAGCACTTCGTTCTGAAGGGCGGTTATGATCTCGGGAGCCTTGCCGCCCACTGCCTTTCCGTCCACCTCATCGGCTACCATACAAAGAGAGGTAGAGCTTGAGACGAACACCTCGTCTGCCGCCATCATTTCATCAAGGGTGAATGCGGTCTCATCCACGGGGATGCCAAGCTTATGGGCCGCCTTGATAAGATGGGCGCGGGCGATACCGGGAAGGATGAGACAATCTGTGGGAGCGGTGCGGAAGGTGCCATCCTTAATGATATGAACGTTTGCATGGGCGCACTCCGTTACTCTCTCGCCTCTGTGGAGCACGGACTCCTTACAGCCTGCGTTCTTTGCCTTTTGCGCCGCTACTACGCTCGGGATAAGGTTAAGAGTTTTGATATTGCAATGGAAATATCTCGTATCCTCAAGGGTGATAAGCTTTATCTTTTTGAAAATATCGGGAATGCCGCCGGGACGGAGCATTATCCAGAGATTGCCCTGCATATCCTCTGCATAAACGTGGTTTCTGGGGGCGCTTCCTCTCGTTATCTGCCAATATACGAACTGATCTCCGCTATCCATCTTTGACATCATATCATTGAGGATGGCCTTCATCTCGTCCTTTGTTTCGCGGATCTTTATATCGATCATATCAGCACTTCTGTAGAGGCGGTCTATATGCTCGTCAAGAGCGTATATCTTGTAGTTTCTCGCAAATGTCGCCTCATACACGCCGTCGCCGAAATAGCAGCCGCGGTCAAGCATGGGGATATTCATTTCTTCGATTTCTGCAAAGGTGCCGTTGTAATAGCCAAGTGTTTTCATATAAATGCTCGTTTCTTCCCTTTTTTCGGGAGTTTTTTATATAGTTATTTTATCCCTTTACGCCCTTATTGTAAAGGCTTTTCACAAAAAAAATCGCTCCTTGAAGAAATTAACAAAAAAAGAAAACGCCAAAGGCGTTTTCTCACAGCTTGTCGATAAAGATATCGACAAGCTGAGCTCGGGCTGTCGAGAAGGATGCAGAAGCCGAGAATTGTCCGTCGTCGGCGTACAAAGGTACGACAGAGGGACAATTCGCGGCTAAAAAGCCGCTTTTAACAATGAAATCCGCCGTTTTTGCGGCGGATTTCTACTTTTTAAATTTATTTTTTCTTTAATATAAATTTTATATATTTTGCGGCTTTTGTTCTGCGCCTTTTTCGACAGTCTGTTCTTCTTATTATTTCATTCTTTTAAGTATCTCGTATACGAGCTTTGTGGTTCTCTCAACGGAGGCTACGTTCATTTTCTCGCGGGGGGAGTGGACGTCGCAAAGATCGGGGCCGAAGGATATGCAATCAAGGCCCTCCATACGCTCTATAAAGAGGCCGCACTCAAGGCCTGCGTGAATGGCCATTACCTCGCCCTCCTTGCCTGAGACCGCCTTATAAGCCGAAAGGACCGTATCTCTGAGGGGAGAGCTCTTTGCATACTGCCATGCGGGATAATCGCCGCACACAGTAACGTCGCCGCCCATATAATCGACCACGGCCTCTACCCTGCGGCAGAGCTCCTCCTTCTGGCTCGTTACCGAGGAGCGGACTGCAAAGCTGAAGCAAAGCTCCTTTTCGCAAAGTCTGAGAACGCCGAGGTTAAGAGAGGTCTGAACGAGGCCCTTGATATCTGCGCTCATCTCCTGCACTCCGTAGGGGAGGATATAAAGAGCTGTCAGCATTTTATTGGTATCCTTACTCTTTATGCAGGGTCTGGGGATAAGTCCGCGCTCGTATTCCATAAGGATATCGGGGTCGGCGGTGGAATACTCGTTTTTAAAGATCTCCTTATAGCTCTCTATCATCTCAAGGGTACGGGAAACGTCCTGCAGCTTGACTGCGATCTCAGCCGTTGCGCTCTTTGGAATAACGTTATCAAGCTCGCCGCCCGAAAGCTCGCAAAGACGGATATCCGCATTCTTTGAGATATGATAGAGCATTCTCGCCATAAGGCGGTTTGCGCTTGCACGGCACTTATCTATCTCAACGCCTGAGTGGCCGCCACGAAGGCCTGAGATGCTTATCCTTATATACTCGCAGCCGCAAAGCTCCTCTCTCTCGCAGGGGATAGAGCAGTTTACTCTCATACCGCCTGCACAGCCTACGGTGAAAATGCCCTCCTCCTCGGAATCGAGATTGATGAGGCGCTTTGCCGAAAGGCGGGAGGTATCAAGGCCTGCGGCTCCGTACATACCCGTTTCCTCGTCAACGGTGAACACCGCTTCAATGGGGGGATGCTCTGCAGCATCATCGGCAAGGATAGCAAGAGCCATAGCAACGGCGATACCGTTATCAGCTCCGAGGGACGTGCCCTTTGCCCAGACCCACTCGCCGTCAGTTTCGAGGGTGATGCCCTCCTTTGCCATATCTATCTCCGCAGAGTCGTCCTTTGCGCAGACCATATCAAGATGGCCCTGCAGAATTACGCTCTCGCAGTCCTCATAGCCCTTGGAGGCGCCCTTATAGATGATGACGTTATTCAGGCTGTCCTGATAATAGGAAAGGCCCTTCTCCTTTGCAAACTCAACGCAAAGGTCGCTTATCTGTTTAGTATTACCCGAGCCGTGGGGCACGGAGGAAAGAAGCTCAAAATATTCAAAAACCTTTGAAGGCTGAAGCCCTTGCAAAATACCCATTAGGAATTACCTCGCTGATTTATTTACCCTTTGATTATACCCCTAAATCTCTCCATTGTCAACAAAAAAGGCGGTCGAGAAAGGCGCAGAACAAAAGCCGCAAAACATATAACATTTAGATTAGAGAAAATTGAGCAAAAAAGCAGAAATCCGCCGAGAAAATCGGCGGATTTCATTGTTATATGCCTGAAAGATTATTCAGCGATCTCGCAGTACATGAAGTACTTGTATCCGAGAGGATTGGAGAAGAAGCCTTCTACGGAGTCATCGATCATGTAGATGTCTGTGTAGAAGTAGAGAGGTGTGATAGCACCTGTTGCCATGAGCATATCCTCAGCGATGTGCATGAGCTCATAGCGTGTATCGTTATCGGTGCAAGCCTTGATCTCGCCGATGAGTACGTCATAGGTCTCTGCCCATGTGCCGTCCTCTACCTTGATGTCATAGCCCTGTGCTGTGAGGTCGAGGTCGTACATAGCAAGATCCTTGTGAGCGCCCTTACCGTACTGAACGTCGTTGTTACCGGAAACTGTTGTCCACATATCGAGGAAGCAGATAGGATCGTTGTAGTCTGCGAGCCAGCCGTTACGTGCTACAGTGTAGTCGCCTTCCTTACGTGTGTTAAGGAATGTTGCCCACTCCTGGTTCTCAAGCTGCATGTTGATACCAACTGCTGCGAGTGCAGACTGGAGGTACTCACCGATGAGCTTGTGTCCGTCGGATGTGTTGTAGAGGTATGTGATAGTGGGGAAGTCTGTGAACTTCTTTGCAGACTCATCCCATGTGTAGTACTTCTTGAGTGTTTCGATAGCGGAATTGAAGTTATCCTCGATAGCTTCCTTGGATACGTCGTAGTAGCCGTCGAAGTCCTCGCTGTCGCCTGCGGTCTTGTAGAACTCAGTACCGTCGGGGTTAGTCATACCCATTGCAACGAAGGAGGATGCGGGAACCTGACCTGCCTGACCGATCTCTTCTACGATGTAGTTACGGTCATAGAGAAGGCCGATAGCGCTTCTGATCTCAGCCATTGCAGCCTCTGCCTCAGCGCCCTTGAGTGTGCTTGTTGCGGGAAGGATGTTCTCGTTTACGTTCCAGTTAACGTAGTATGTACCGATCTGGCCTGCTACTACGAACTCATCGGGATAGCTGGTCTTGAGGTTTGCGATCTCGTTTGTAGGAACGTCATCGATTACGAGCCATGCGCCGTTCTCGAAGTTAGCGAGCATGTTGTTGGAGTCGTCGGAGAGGTAGAACTCGATGGTGTCCATCTTGATGGAGTCTGCATCGTGGTAGTTCTCGTTCTTCTCAAGAACGATTACGGAGTTGTGCTCCCACTCAGTGATCTTGTAGGGGCCGTTGCAAACGTATGTGGAGGGTTCTGTTGCCCAGTTCTCGTTTGCTACAACGTCCTCACGTACGGGGAAGTAGGTGGGGAATGCGAGAAGCTCGTTCCAGTAGGAAACTGCGTTTGCGAGAGTGATCTCGATAGTCTTTTCGTCTACTGCCTTGCAGTTAAGCTTTGCATCAGCATTAACGAAGTTGCCCTCATCGTCGGTTTCCCAAACGTCAGCGTAGCCGTCAACTACCTCGAACATGTAGCCGTAGTCTGCTGCGAGAGCTGTGGATGCAGCGCGCTGCCATGCGAACACGTAGTCTGCTGCTGTTACATCCTTACCGTCGGACCACTTAACGCCGTCCTTAAGGGTATAGGTGTAAGTAACTGTGCCGTCATCGTTTACAACGCCTTCAACGAGTTCCTTCGCTGCATCAGCTACGATAACGAGGTTGCCATCCTTATCCTGAGCCCACTTAGCAAGGCCGGAGAAGAGGTGGGAAACCATTGTTGCGCCGTCAACTGCGGAGTTGAGGGCAGGGTCGATTGTGTCAGGCTCAGAAGCGAGGCATACTGCCATGGATGTTGCTTCTGCTGCGTCGTCGCCCTTGTCACCCTTATCGTCGGGATCCTTAGCTGTGTCGCCACAAGCTACAAGGCAAAGAAGCATAGCGCCTGCAAGGAGGAGTGCTAAAAACTTTTTCATGAGATTTTTTTCCTTTCTCAAAAAATATTTTTTTAGTTATTTTCAAACCTGAAACAGGTTATGAACGGTTTAGTTTGCCTTATCTATATTATGGCAAGCTACGAAATGACCCGCAGATACTTCCTTGAACTCGGGCATCTCGCAAGCGCACTGCTCTGTTGCATAGCGGCAACGGGTGCGGAAGGGACAGCCTGAGGGAGCATTGAGGGGGCTGGGGATATCGCCTGTGAGGGCGATACGCTGATTTGCTCTTGCGATCTTGGGGTCGGGCACGGGTACTGCGGAAAGAAGAGACTGAGAATAGGGATGGAGAGGTCTGTTATAGATCTCGTTTGCATCCGCAAGCTCTACCATCTTACCGAGATACATTACCGCGATCCTGTCGCTGATATGACGGACAACGAGGAGGTCATGGGCAATGAACAGATAAGTCAGGTCCTTTTTCTCCTGAAGCTCATCGAACATATTGATGACCTGCGCCTGAATGGACACGTCAAGAGCGGATACGGGCTCATCGCAAACGATGAAATCGGGATCAAGCGCAAGGGAGCGGGCGATACCGATACGCTGACGCTGACCGCCGGAGAACTCATGAGCATATCTTGATGCATGCTCGGAGTTGAGGCCTACCTCTGCCATAAGCTCGAGGATGCGCGCCTCTCTTTCCTCCTTGGTCTTATACATCTTATGAACGTCAAGAGGCTCGCCGATGATATCGGATACCGTCATTCGGGGGTTAAGAGATGAATAGGGGTCCTGGAAGACCATTGTGGCCTTCTTTCTGAACTCCTTGATCTGCGCCTTTGTCTTTACGGGCTGTCCGTTATAGAAGACCTCGCCCGCCGTGGGCTTATAGAGATGGAGAAGAGTTCTTCCCACCGTGGTCTTACCGCAGCCGGACTCGCCAACGAGGCCGAGGGTCTCGCCCTTTCTGATGCTGAAGGATACGTCATCCACAGCCTTAAGGGGCTTCGTTTTGAAAGCGCCTACGTTGATATTGAAATACTGCTTCAGGTTTTTGACCTCAATAAGCGGCGTTGTATTCTTATCTGCCATTATTCTTCACCGCCTTTATTATTTTCGAAAACAGGCTCGATCTCGCCTGCCTCCATACCGCACTTTACGTTCATCCAGCAGCGTGCGGCGTGGTCCTCATTGATCTGCATAAAGGGGCCGGGCTCCTTGATACATATCTTCATTGCCGCATCGCATCGGGGAGCGAAGGGGCAGCCCTTAGGCATATTGAGAAGATCTATGGGTGTTCCCGTAATGGGCTGCAGCTTCTTTCCCGCAGTATTCTGAGTGGGAATGGAGCGCATAAGGCCCTTTGTGTATTCGTGCTTGGGGTTATAGAATATCTCGTCTGCTGTTCCCTGCTCGCAGATGGAGCCTGCATACATTACGATGACCTCATCGCACATCTGGGCAACTACGCCAAGGTCGTGGGTGATCATAATGATCGCCATTCCAAGCTCCTCCTGAAGAGACTTCATAAGCTCAAGGATCTGCGCCTGAATGGTTACGTCGAGAGCCGTTGTGGGCTCATCGGCAATGAGGATATCGGGCTCGCAGGCCAGCGCCATTGCGATCATTACTCTCTGGCGCATACCGCCGGAAAGCTCGTAGGGATACTGCTTCATACGCTTGAGAGGCTCGTTTACGTTAACGAGGTTGAGCATTTCTATTGCTCTCTCTCTTGCCTGCTTTCTGTTTCTGTCAGTATGGAGCATGATTGCTTCCATAAGCTGATGGCCGATGGTGTAGGTAGGGTTAAGGCTGGTCATGGGGTCCTGGAAGATGATGGACACCTTATTGCCGCGGACGGTCTTCATGACCTTTTCTCCCGCGCCCACAAGCTCCTCGCCGTCAAGCTTTATCGAGCCGCCGACGATCTTACCTGTGCTTGCAAGGATCTGCATTATGGAATATGCGGTTACAGACTTACCTGAGCCTGACTCGCCAACGATACCGAGGACCTTTCCGCGGTCCAGAAAGAAGGAGATACCGTTTACCGCTTTTACCTCACCTGCAGGGGTGAAGAAGGAGGTTCTCAAGTCTTTTACTTCCAAAAGTGACATTTCGCTACCTCCTTAGTTCTTAAGCTTGGGGTCAAAGGCATCGCGCAGACCGTCGCCGAAGAGGTTGAGGGAGAGAACGATGAGAGAAATGACCACTGCGGGGATTACAAGCTGATGGGGATAGGATCTGATACCGTTAAGGGCATCGGATGCAAGAGAGCCGAGGGAGGGCATAGGCGCGTTTACGCCGAGGCCGAGGAAGGAAAGATAGCTCTCTGTGAAGATCGCGCTGGGGATCTGAAGGGCTGTTGAAATAACGATTACGCTGATACAGTTGGGAAGCAGATGCTTTCTGATGATCCAGCCGCCCTTTGCGCCCGTTGCTCTTGCGGAGAGAACGTACTCCTGCTCGCGCAGAGAGAGGATCTGGCCGCGGATAAGACGGGACATGGACACCCAATAAAGAAGAGCGAACACGATGAAAAGGCTGATGATATTCGTTCCCAGCTTTTCAAGCACGGTTCCCTCGATCACCGCTGTCAGCGCAGTATTGAGAACTGCCGCAAGAAGGATGACCATAAGCATATCGGGAAGTGAATAGATGATATCTACTATTCTCATTATGACAAGGTCCACCTTGCCGCCGCAATAGCCTGCAACGGAGCCGATGGTAACGCCGATGATGAGAACGATGATGCTGGCAAAGAAGCCTACCGCAAGGGAAATTCTCGTTCCGTATACCACGCGGATAAAGTAGTCGCGTCCTGCAGAGTCTGTTCCGAAGATATGGGGGAATACGAATTCGCCAGCTTCCTTTCTCTCAAGCTCTGTGTCACCGTACTCAAAGGGAGCAAGGTTCTTATAGGATGCATCTACGGGCTTACCGGGTGTGATACCGAGCTGCTGCTCGTAGGAATAGGGCCACACCATGGGGAGGATAACGGAGGCAAGCGCGATGATGACTACTACGAAAAAGCTGATAGTTGCTATTTTATTCTTAAGAAGACGCTTTACACCGTCCTTGAAGAAGGTGGAGGACGGACGCATCTTTACCATATATTCTTTTTCTTCTGCCGTTGCGGGAATGAAGGATTCCAGGTCAACGTGGAAATTGAAAGGCATTTTTTTCACTGCATTTTCCTCCTTTCTTATTCAAAGGTGATCCTGGGGTCAACGACCTTATAAAGGATATCGCTCACAAGGTTCATAACTACGATGAGTGTTGCAAGAACGATAGTTGTACCCATTATGAGAGGATAGTCTCGGCCCGTGATGCTGTTTACGAATGCGCGGCCGATGCCGGGAACTGCAAAGATCTTCTCAACTACGAGAGAGCCTGTTACGATATATGCAAGCATAGGTCCGAAATATGTGATAACGGGGATGAGGGAGTTCTTGAGAGCATGGCCGAAGATGATCTTCATCTGAGAAACGCCCTTCGCCTTCGCCGTTCTGATATAGTCCTGACCGAGGACCTCAAGCATTGAGGAGCGGGTGAGACGGGTGATATACGCCATAGGATAGAGGGCCAGCGTGATTATGGGAAGGATAAGTCCCTCTGTCGTTGAGCCGTTTGCGGGGAACCACTGGAGGTTTACCGAGAAAACGAGCAGCAAAAGAGCGCCCATAATAAACGAGGGCATAGACACGAAGGCCGTTGTGATGACCATGATAACGCGGTCTATAAACTTATTTCTGTTAAGAGCCGCAACAGAGCCGAGAACTACGCCGACGCCGAGAGCCGAGAACGCCGCTGTGAGACCGAGCTCTGCGGAGATAGCCATACCGTCGGTGATGATATCGATAACGTCGCGTCCTCTCTGCTTAAGGGAGGGACCGAAGTCAAACTCTGTTACGATATCCTTAAGATATGTAAAATACTGCTCGAGAACGGGCTTATCAAGACCGTACTTCGCCTCAAGCTGGGCCATAGCCGCAGGAGAGATGGCCTTCTCACCCATGAAGGGTCCGCCGGGAACGAGTCGGGTAACGAAGAAGGTTACCGTGATAACGACCCATACCGTCAGAAGCGCCAGCAATATTCTTTTCAAGATATAAAGCATGGTTTTTGTATTCATTACTATACCGCCTGATTCTTTTTTGCCGGATAAAATATTATCAGCCTGTACTGTTTTTCTGTCCGATTTTTGCACCTGAACATGAAATCGCAACTATTATAATACATTTTTTCAGAAAAAGCAATATCAATTTGCAACAAAAATACCTTCAAAATTGCAAATATATGCCAAAAATCTTTTGTTTTTGGTCAAAAACGGTTCTTTTGGGCGGTAAAAATTCATTATTAACAAAATAAGAACAAATTTCCGGCCAACGGAATATACGGGGAACAAAATACAAAACCAACGTAGGGGCGAGCATTGTGTCCCGCTTGCAAACGAAAGATATGATTGACCGTTACGGATGTAAGGGAGGAGAGGACCTATATTAGTCCTTCCCCCGAAGATCTGGGGGAAGGTGGCTCCTTAAAATGAAGTTTGATTATTGCTTTCTATATTTCCGGCTGGTGACATTAAAATAAGACGGACTATATGGGGGAGACGGATGAGGGTTTGCTATCTGGACGAGAGCTGTCTTTTAAATCAAGTTGTGCGGTATTTGATTGATAAATATACAGTTATTCTCCTATGCCTCGCATACAGTAATTGTTAGTATTGGTTCGCACCCAGGTAGCAAACCCTCATCCACCGCAAGCGGTCCCCCTTCCCCCGAATCTTTGGGGGAAGGACTTGTCTTGAGCCTTCGCCTCGCTTGCAGCCGTGACGTTAAATCATATTTTTCGTTTCCAAACAGGCGCACGTTAATGGAACAAAATTTGATATGCGAAAGACCAAGCATTGTGCCTCCCCTTCACAGCCGCTACGCGTCTGTGAAGGGGAGGCTTTTGTTTGATCATATCCGCAACGAAATTTAGCTCACAAACTCCCAAAACAAAAAGCTGTCGCAAGCGACAGCTTTTTTATGCTA
This sequence comes from Candidatus Avispirillum sp., assembly GCA_045545335.1. Classification (GTDB taxonomy): domain Bacteria; phylum Bacillota; class Clostridia; order Oscillospirales; family CAG-272; genus Avispirillum. The sequence continues at coordinate 15,111 of JAZQAS010000026.1, forward strand.
TTTACTTATTTGACACCGTTTCGCTGATAAGCTTTAAGAACGCCGGCTTATCAAGCTTTGCCGCTCTCGCATATTCTGCGCAGAGAACGGCGCGTACTGCGTTCTTGCCCTTTTCATCAAGCTTCTGGAAGAGAGAATTGAGCTCGGGTACCTGATCAAAGGAGCTTGATGCGCCACTCTCCGTTCCGGGATTGAACTGATAGAAAAGATCCTCGGGGAACGCGCCCGTTCCGCGAAGGAGATCGTGGGTCCTCTGATTATAATCAAAGAACATTACGATCGAAAGATAGGTATTCCAGGAGAGGCTTCTTGCTCCCGATTCTGTCAGACAATAGGTCTGTCTGGATACACCGACAAGGCCTGCAAGCTCATCCTGAGAAAGGCCTGCCTTGGCTCTCAGAGACGAAAGATGAGGAAGAAGCCTTTCAATATACTCCTTCTTCTTTTCGCTTGTTATGCTCCATCTTTTTCCGTACTTCATATATACTCCGCTGCGATAAAAAATCGCGCTAAATTTAATTTGGTCTAAATTATTATAACGCTATCACAGAAGTAAATATATAGCAAATTATTAACAATTAATGTATAATTTATGACTAAGAATATATATAAATGCATCTTGTCGTATTTACGACAATTCATTTTTTCCTTGATAACTGCCTCTTGCGAACAAAAGTTTGTCTATATCGTTTGCAACCGCAGTTTTTCTGCGACACCACTCCGGTGCGACAAGGCTCTCAAAGGGGGCGTCACCCGTGACGCGGGCGATGACCGTATCAGGGGGGAACAGCTCTATCTGGTCTGCCACCGTTTCGATATAGGCCTCTCTGTCCATGGTCTCGTATTCTCCCTTGAGATACGATTCCTCAAGAGGGGTGCCCTTAAGGATATGGAGCAGATGGAGCTTTACCATATCGGGCCCAAGGGCGGCCACGGCGCGGGCGCTCTCTACCATCATCTCCCTACTCTCGCCGGGAAGGCCGTTTATGAGATGAACGGTAATGGCGATATCGCCCCCTGCCGCTCTCAGCCTGCGGTAGCCGTTGAGAAACTCCTCATATGTATGGCCGCGGTTTATGAGGCGGGCGGTGCTGTCGTGTACGCTCTGGAGCCCAAGCTCCACAAGGAGGGGCTTTCTTTTCGATATCTCGGAAAGGAGCTCCGTTACCTCTTCGCTGAGGCAATCGGCTCGGGTGGCGATGGCAAGCATCACCGCATCGGGATATTCCGCTATCTCCCCGTATACCCGACGGAGGGTCTCAAGGGGGGCATAGGTATTGGTATGGGCCTGCAGATAGGGAACGAAGCGGCTCACGTCCCACTTTTTTCGTATGGCCTCCACGCCGCGGTCGTATTGGGCGCGAAGGTCTCCGCCGCAGACGGCCCCCGAGGAGCCTCCCGAGCAGTAGATACAGCCGCCTCGGCCCACGGTACCGTCGATATTGGGGCAGGAAAAGCCCGCATCAAGAGATATCTTTGCGCATTTGCCGCCGAATCTCTTCTTCATATAATAATCAAAGGTCTGATACCTTTTGTTTGAATCGCTGTTGGGATAGGGATTTTTCGCCCTTTGCGTTTCTTTTTTCATATTATGTCCTTTCCGTTCAGAGCGGCGGCAACGAGGGTATCCTTTTCATAGACCAGCTTAAGAGAGAAGAAGGGCTCGCCGCGGTCTATAAGATCAAAGAATATCTTATCTCCCTCCCACATGGGAAGAGAGGCCACCCTCTCGTTCTCCACCCAAAAGAGCTCACCCTCGGAGCAGGGGGCAACGGTCTCGCTTTCGCACTCGGCGGTATAGAGGCACATATATTCCGTGCCCCAAAGGTCGGAAACGAAGGTGACGATGCCGCGGAATGCATAGGAGGAAAGGGAAATGCCGCACTCCTCCCGCACCTCGCGGATAAGGCAATCCTCAGGGGACTCTCCCGCCTCAAGCTTTCCGCCGACGCCGACCCACTTGCCCTCGTTCTCATCGTTTTTCTTCTTGTTTCTGTAAAGCATAAGGGTCTTGCCCTTGCAGGTTATATAGCAAAGCGTTGTCATTCTCATTTATAAAGTCCTCCCACCTCTGAAAGCAGATCGCGCATACCGTCGCGAACGGATACGGGGGCTATTATCTCCATCCTCTTGCCGAAGCTGAACACCCACGAATAGAAATTGCCCGAAACGATGACGGGGGCCGAGAAATCAAAATACCCGTCCTTCCTCGGGAAAATGGAAACGCCCTTGCCGAACCTGTCTATAACGGCGCCTGCAAGGCTGTTTTCGCACCGAATGGTGACGGTGCACTCCTCGCCTGAGAACATTCCGAAAAGCTTTGAGGAATATTTGGAAAAATCAAAGCGGCTGTAGGTCTCGTAGCCCTCCCGCCCATTCTCGGTCTTTCTTATATTGACCATCTTGTCCACGCGAAAATGGCGGATAGCGTCTATGACCCGATCGTATGCCAGCATATAATAGTTCTCGCTGTTCCAGACAAGGCCCCAGGGGCTCACCTCGTAGACCTTTCCCCCGTGGCGAAGCTGAGCCTCCTTTTCGGGAGTCCAGTCAAAATACTGAAAAGCGACGGAGCGGTTTTCAGTCATGGCGCTGTGTATCCAATCTATGTTATTGAGAACGGAGCGGTTCTGCTCGCCGTCTGCCTCCTCGGAGCGAACGGCTCTTCTGAGCTGCTTTTCCTGATAGCGGCTTGCAAGAGAAGCAAGCTTTGCGCAAAGCTCCGCCCGCCGCTTTCCCGTGATAAATCGGGAGGCCTGCACCGCATCCACAAGGAGCTTAAGCTCCGCAAGCTCAAACTCGCGGCTGACCAGCGCGCAGCCGGAGCGATCGTGCAAAACGTCAAACCCGAAGCTCTCAAGAGTTTCAAGGTCACGGTATACGGATTTCCTCTCCGCACTTATGCCGAGAGCCGAAAGGCGCTCTATTATTTCGGGAACGAATATCCTGTGCTCTGCATCGGTCTCCTCCCTGAGTATCTGCAAAATATAAAGAAGCTTCAGCTTTTCATCAAATGTCTTTGCCATACGCCTCCCCCTTTCTTTTCTTCAGTTTATCATATCCTTTCCCCTTTGTAAAGGCTTTTGTACCTATTAAGGGACAATGCAGGGCGTAAAATTATAGGCTTGTCCCGTTTATGGTACTGTATCACCCATATAATAAAGGTGTAAAAACAAAAGGGCATCACCCGGAAAGGAAATACTATGAAAAAAATGATCATTAACGCAGTAGCAACGCTTGCAGGAGCAGCGGCAATTTGGTTCGTTGGCTGGCTCGGCCTTCTCATCTCCGGAGGCCTTTACAATCTTATCAATATGTGAAACTTCACAAAAACCACCCGAAAAAGAATTTTTCGGGTGGTTTTGATTATAGAAATAATGCTTTGGGGGCTTCAGCTTACCAAAGTAACTGAGTCTATGATCTTCTGAAGATATTCGTAGTTTGTTTTCTCATCGGTAAATTTAAACTTGAATATATAATCATCGGTCAATCTGAGGTACACGTGGGCGTTATATAGATCGAAAGCAGGGTACTCCGTTTCATATAAAACATATCCGCAGCCTGATGCCGCAGTTCCTTCTGTAACGGTATAGCCGGCATCTGTCAGATCGAACCAGCTTCCTCCTGCATCCGTATAGCTGTGAACCGTGGCGTCCATATCAAAGTCCGGCTTGACCTTGAAAAAGCAGCCGTGGATCTCAAGAGCAGGGACCTCCATATCCATCGAAGCCGAATAACGGTAGAGCACGGTGGCATCATCCCCCATTTTATCCGTATCGGTAACGTAAGAGGGAATATCAAATGAAACGTATATGGGGTCAATGGGGCTTTGGGTCCCGTAATCAAAGTTGATTATGGCAGAATCTATTTTGCTGACAAACGTATAGGTCTGCTCACCGTCCCCATTGGCCTTCGTCGTACAATCGCTTGATACGTGGTCCTTGTTCGCAGTACTTTCCGCGCCGTCAGTCGGAGACGGGTCACGGTTCTTGCAGGATGAAGCCAAGAAAAAAACTGTAGCTACGGCAAGGATCATTGCAAAAAATTTTATGCTTTTCATAGTTCCACCCCCCAAAACGAAGCTTCCACTACTGTACATATAATCATAACACAGTATTTTTTACTTGTAAAGTTAATGATCAAAGAAAAACAGAAAAGCGAACAATACTATTTATTATGTTTGCAAGTCATAACGACACCCATACATATTAGCGTAAATCTTCCGTTTGCTCGTAGGGGCGAACATCGTTCATCCGATATCAGCACGATAATGAAGAAAACCGACGTCCCCGTCGGTTTTCAACAATTTCTCTTCTCTCTTCTCTCTTCTCTCTTAACTCAAGAAGACCGCCTCGGGCGGTCTTCTCAGTCTGTCGAAGAAGGCGCAGAACAAAAGCCGCAAAACATATAACATTTAGATTAGTGAAAAAATACAGCAAAAAAGCAGAAATCCGCCGATAAAAATCGGCGGATTTCATTGTTATATGCGGCTTTTTAGCCGCGAATTGTCCCTCTGTCGTACCTTTGTACGCCGACGACGGACAATTCACGGCTTCTGCATCCTTCTCGACAGCCCGAGGTCAGCTTGTCGATATCTTTAT
>JAZQAS010000027.1:0-50819 GCA_045545335.1 Candidatus Avispirillum sp.
TATGTTTTGTAGCTTGCGGCGAGAAATCCAACACCGATAAACAATCAACCGAAGGCACAAATCAAAGCGAAAGCAATAGCACTGAGAACTCTATCACAAATACGCAATCAACTGAAAGTACAAACCAAAACGAAACTGATAACATCGAAAACACAGACCATAATACTGAATCAACCGAAAGTACAAACGAAAACGAAACTGATAGCATCGAAAACACAGACCATAATACTGAATCAACCGAAAGTACAAACGAAAACGGTACCAACAACCAAGAAATCGCCATTTTCAACACGAAAAACATTAAACGCATCACCTTCTATGCCTACTATGGTAACGGTAAAGGTAGCGATGTTCCTGCCGAACATTTAGATGAAATGATAGCTTGGCTCGATTCGTTTAAGATTGATACCGATAGGGAGTTTCCCGATTTGGTTCCTCCTGGTACAAACACTATCCATGTAGAAATTGAGTATCTTGATGGAACTGTTGTTAAAGAAGGTTTAGATACGGCAACTGTTGGCGGAATCACATACTACATAAAAGGTGACACCGCTCCCGAGTGCTATGAAGAAATTGTATCAAAGACAAGTTTGAATTAACGAATTGTATTTCCTTCTTTTGCGGATAGCACCACAGGCAAATATCAAAGGTTGATAGGAGATTAATTTCCCTTGATTTACCCTTGAATTTCGAACAAGCTTCTGCTTTTCGTAAAGCAAATGGTGAATATGTAAGGAAAAATCAATGGAAAGATACCACTTTAACGGTGTATATCGACATTGATTAACAATAAAATATTTAAAAGCGTATCATTAGCAATAGTGATACGCTTTTTCTATAAAAATCCCCTCGAACATTTAAAATTCAATTACACAAAAGACCTGTCCTACGGGTCTTTTCTTTATTAGATCAATTTCATTTCTTGTTTAGTAAAAAATCTTTTTCTTTAGCACCAAGTATTGTATGTAAACAAAGAAGGGGCGGCTATGCCACCCCTTCAAGGTATTTATTGAGCATTTCAGTCACAAGGCACCTGATAGCACCGTATCCTCAAATTATATTTCTCTATCTCACTATAAATCACATAATCCTTATCATAAGTTCGTCTTAGCATAGGGCGGCAAAACCGCCGCCCTTGAGCTGGTTATTCAGTTGTTTCAGTTGAAGACACAGAACTGTCCCCTGTCTTTCCTATTTCTCTCTGTACCTCTACAGTCATCTTCGCGCTTTCGCAGGCTACTTTGACGTAAACGGTCTTACCAGAAATCCCTTCCAAAAGCATTTCTGTTTTTTCGTTTATGTTTACCTCTCGGTAAAGCTTATTATCGATAAAAACAAATACTTCCATATTACCAGACTCAACAGTGTTAGTTATACAGAGCTTCATACTGTCGTCATCGGTCTTTGTAGCGTTTGCAATAAATATTCCACTAATGGAATGAGCTGAGTATCTTGTTTTATCATAGTCAACGCCTTTAAGCGATTTGTCGGCAATATCAGAAGATGAACCTTCAACTTCTAAGCCAAAAGCAAAGGCAGTGTTTTTGCTATAAAGCGCGTTAGCAATCTCCTCATCCGTTATACTGACTACGGAAAAATCATCGGGACCGTTTGAATCTTCGATCGTTTTTTCGTTTGAAATCATGAAGGAGTATATTATTCTATAACAAGCAAACACGGTTACTACAATAGCAAAAATGATATGAGGCACTATTATCAACGCTATTTTATGCCTCTTAACAAAGAGTTTAAACTTATCCATTGCAGTGCTTTGGCTGTTTTCATCATTTTTACCCTTCTGTGAAGCTTCTACTTGAAGATGAATAAAATACATATTTGTGAGAAAAAGAAGCAAAGCAGAAACTATAAAATTAAGGACAAGATGTTCTCCCGTCATTATCACACCGTTTACAATAGTAATTACAATAGCTGAAATGAAAAAATTCAATCCATATTTTAACCAACTAAAAGCGGGAGCTTTTCTTTTTTGTAACTCAATATATGTAACAATTGCAATAAACAAAGTAGACCAGAAAGGGATAAAGCTTATCCATTGCTGGATTTTTTGAAACTTAGATAACATAATGAGGTTGCTCCTTTATACGATCTATATCCAAGTCGAACGATACACCCATACCAGTTGGTAGGATTACCAAGCTCGTCGTATTCGATCTCCTCACCCCAATATGAGGTAAGCAGGTCTGCCCACGTGCAGATTCTATCAACCCTCATCCACCGCCCTTCGGCGGTCCCCCTTCCCCCCAATCATGGGGGAAGGCCTTACTGGGCGGCGGGGTTGCCGCCGCCCTTGGGTCAGTTATTCAGTAGTTTCACTTGAACCCCAAATTCTTTCCCTGTCATTTGCTAAGAAAAAGTAGATAAAATCAAATTATATCGGGAAACAAATCTTTCTGATTCATACAGTTCAAGCGTACTTGTATCGAAAACTAATTTGTAGGTGATGTCTGTTTTTGGCAATGCATTCTTCCCATCAAAAAAAGCAATGTTTTCATCAACAAAAAATGCTCCGCAACACAATGTGCTGGTTTTGTCTTTTGCCTCTTTTGTAAATGTGATCTGATCGTTTTTATAATATTTTACATACAGGTACTCACTTTCGTTTTCATAAACCTCAAATTTCCATACATACCGTTCTCTATAAAAATATGTGCCGAAACCGATTAAGCAAATAATTGTAAACAGCAATAATACTGACAATATGATTATAAACTTGTTAGTCATATCGAACTCTCCTAATCGGTCGAAAATATTTATACGGAGCAACGGTGGTATGTCCAACTTGTATAGAATCTGTTACACCGCCGCCGGCCTTTGGTAGTTATTTATCTGTTTTGCCCTAAGACACAGAAGCGTTTCCTGCCTTTGCTCCCGTTCTTCTTATTTTCGCGTGAACATAACCCCTTGCGATCAAAAAGACAAGCTGGATAACACAAGTAATTGATATGTGTATTATTTGGGTTGTTTCCATTTGGCCGTACTCTATCGAAGTTACTACAACGTTGATTAAATAAAACGATATGTACGTTAATGTTGTTACACCAAAAACAATACAATCATAGATAAATAATGCTTTAGCGTGCTTATGCTTTCCGTTTTTTAAAAAGTCTTTGTAATAGATATATGAATCAATACATATATACAAGATCAAAAGCAACGGAATTATGTATCTGAAAGGAGAATCCTCAGGAAAAAAAGAGCGTATCATCGTACCCGTGAAGAATAAATATCCAAATGCAACGTAATGCAGAAATATAAATATTTTCATCGCGTTTTTCTCTCCGTTCTTGAGCTGGTTATTCAGTTGTTTCAGTTGAAGACACAGAACTGTCCACTATCTTTGCGGTCTGTCTCTTTACCAGACACATTCTTGTACCGATAAACAAGCCTCCCACAACTATGTCTATTAACGTACTGATAGCTATAAACGGTAGCGCTTGCGCAAAGGTATCACCTTCTAAAGAAACAGAAACACTAAACACAATAAACAATATGCTTAATGCAATGAAATATAAAAACAACAATGAGTCAATTATCATAAAGAGCCGGACAGTAATCTTACGTGTTGATCTACTGATAAAATACTTGATTGCAAAGTAATCCACAAAAATATAAATCAATGTTGCCAATTGTATTAAAATAGCTTCTAAATATGACAGTTCACCTATTATATCTACTTCACCAATAAAAAATGCAGAATGATAGAAAAAGAATGCAAATAATATTGTATGAAAAAAGAAATATAAAAACCTAATGCCATAAAATGTGATTTTATTTAACATATTTGCGACCTTCCCAAAATATTATTTCAGGCCTGGTGGATATCATTTCATTTCTTGTATTATTAAAATTAGCGTATCCATTTTCAGGCATATTATATCCAGATGCTATTTCTCCAGCTTCTACTATGTCGACTGCTGCTTTATAACTATTTGAATAATCTCCCTTCAATATAGTTGCATAATCGTAACCTGATTTATATTGGTTACTGGCATTTACACTCTGTAAAATGCTTTCTTCTGTTAATTCACCACTATAATCAAATTCTTTTAACCAAGTTTTTAATGGTACATCTTTATGGCTAAAAAAACTATGTAGAAGATTTGAAATTCCATCGGCCCCCAGTAAAAATGATACCAATCTCCGTTTTCATCGTAGCGGCTACGGAGATAGCAGAATATTCTATCCGCATTTTCATTATATCATTAGAATTTGTATTTGTCAACCCGAGCGCGCGCGCTGTTTGGGCGAAAAAAGCGATCTTTCGGTCAGCGTTTATATTAATTGCATTATAAATCTAATCTTTTGCAACTGCACTGCAAACAGGCAACCATCAATCAAAAGCCACTCTTCGGAGTGGCTTTTTTATTTCATTTTGTAAATCCGAGGAGCTATTTTGTCAGATACTGTTCCATTTTGGAATTAATGTGATATAATATACAAAAATTATTGAGGAAATAACGTTGGCTACCAAGGAAAATATCATATACTTTAACGACGAGGAGTTCGCCTTTATGAAAAAGATAATATTTGCGGCCGTTGCTGTTTTTGTTGTTCTCGCGTCACTTTCGGGTTGCGCAAGGAACGCTCCGAAGGGAGACCCCGATTTTGACCTTTCCGGCCTGGATTTTGTGAATACAGACTGGGAACGCCACACCGGCTCCTGCACTGAGACCATATATTTTAACGACGACGGAAATTGCGGCTACTACTGCGCCTGCGGCAACCCCGTAAACGACGACGATCTCTGCGAGGGATATTCCTACGACCCCGAAACCGAGACTATTCATCTTGACTTTCCCTCCTCTGTCAAGGGCGTAGTAAGAGAGATAGCAGTTAAAAGCTGCGACGGCGAGACTTTGGTGCTTGACTTTGAGGGCGACGTACGCACCTTTGAAAAAGCACCGGACGACGAAGGGGATGACGAAGGACCCCAGGCCGGAGACGCTATTTCATACAAAGAAGAGACCTACACCTATCTCGAATTCCCCGCCGATATCTTCTGCTACGATCTTACAAAAGGACTTGAGAATTACGAGGAGGACGAGTTCTACCCCGTGGATCACGAAAAGTGGGATATCATTTTTTACAACGGAGATCTTTTCGTGCTCTCATCTCAGGCCGAAGAAGCTATAGAATATTACAGCGACCGCGCAAGCTATACCTGGTCAGTTATTATTTACGACCCCAACGACGACCCCTGCGGACCTTACCCTCTCACCGTAAGTGACGGGGAAAGCGACTTTATTTACGGAATGGAGGAGCTTGAGCGCGACAAGACTCTTGCCTTTGACGATATAGAGAGCTTTGCTTCTCTCGTTAAGATAAGCAAGGACGGCTTTATCTCCGGTACTGCAAGCCTTGCAGGACGCGACGGCGTTTGGTACTGGCGCTCGGAGATCATAGACGACACCGCCGAAGGCTGGCCCGAATACGTCGTTCCCCTTCCCGAGGCTGTTATCACTCAGATAAACGGCCTTTGCAAATAATAATTATAAAAAAGACTCGGAGGTGCTTATGAAAGCAAGGCTCGGCGCAAAATTCTGGATAGCTCTCACCGTTTTCAGCCTCATCGGCCAGGTGGCCTGGGTGGTTGAAAATATGTATTTCAACGTTTTTATCTACAAGATGTTCTCCGCCGATGCTGCGGATATCTCCAATATGGTGGCTCTCAGCGCCGTTTGCGCGACCTTGACCACCGTTTTTATGGGCGCCCTCTCCGATAAGCTCGGCAAGCGCAAGCTCTTTATCTGCCTCGGATACGTGCTTTGGGGCATCTCCATCTTCAGCTTCGTTCTTCTGAGAGAGGACTATATCTCCGCGGCCTTCTCAGGCGCTGTATCCGCCTGCTCCGTCGGCATCAGCCTGACTATCGTCCTCGACTGCGTTATGACCTTCTTCGGCTCTACGGCCAACGACGCCGCCTTTAACGCCTGGCTCCCCGACTCCACCGACAAGACCAACCGCGGCGCCGCAGAGGGCATCAACGCTATGATGCCTCTCGTCAGCATCCTCTGCGTTTTCGGCGGCTTTATGTTCTTCGATCTTGAGAAAAAGGAAAGCTGGAGCCTTATCTTCACCATCATCGGCTCCGTTGTAACCCTCATCGGCATTCTCGGCTTTTTCATCATCAAGGAGCCTGCCGTAGCCCCCTCCAAGGACTCCTACATAGGCAACATCGTCTACGGCTTTCGCCCAAGGACCATTGGCCAAAACCCCGACCTCTATATCTGCCTTTTGGCCTTTATCATATTCAATATCTCCATCCAGATATTTATGCCCTACCTCATTATCTACTACGAGGTCTCTCTCGGTATGAGCGACTACGTTATCGTTATGGCGCCTGCCATCATCATTGCCTCCGCTGTTACCGCGCTTTGGGGCAGAGTTTACGACAAGAGGGGCTTTCGCTTCTCAGGCGTCTTCGCCGTCGGCGCTTTGCTTCTGGGCTACGCTGTCCTCTTTTTCACCCGCGCAAAGCTGCCCGTGTTTTTCGGCTCCCTCTTTATGATGAGCGGATACCTTGCGGGGATGGCGGTCTTCGGCGCGGCAATTCGCCATAACACCCCCGAGGGCGTTGCAGGCAGGCTTCAGGGCATTCGCATCTTTTCTCAGGTGCTGATCCCCGGCGTTGTCGGCCCGATGATCGGCAAAACCGTTCTGAAAAGCGCCGAGGTCATCACAAACTCCGACGGCACTACCTCATTCGTTCCAAACGCCAACATATTCCTTGCCGCCGCTATCGCACTTATATTCGTCATCCCTGTGTTCTTTAAAAAGAAATCGTGATAAAAGTAACGGATACGCAAAAGCCTCCCAAATAGTCCTCCGAATATATAAGAAGAAAATCGCATCCTTTGATGCGATTTTCAACAACAATTATTCATTATTCATTAAAAAAGCTCCTCTTTTCAGAGGAGCTTTTCAATATTAGAACTCCGCAGAGCCTGTGGTTCTGGGATAGGGGATAACGTCGCGGATATTGGAAACGCCTGTGAGGTACATGATGATACGCTCAAAGCCAAGGCCGTAGCCCGCGTGCTTTGTGGAGCCGTAGCGACGGAGGTTTACGTACCACCAGTAGTCCTTCTCCTCAAGGCCGCACTCTGCCATTCTGGAAAGAAGCACGTCAAGACGCTCCTCTCTCTGGCTGCCGCCGATGATCTCACCGACGCCGGGAACGAGAAGGTCCATTGCGGCAACGGTCTTATTATCATCGTTCAAGCGCATATAGAAGGCCTTGATCTCCTTGGGATAGTCTGTTACGAATACGGGAGCGTTGAACACCTTCTCAGTCAGGTATCTCTCGTGCTCTGTCTGGAGGTCGCAGCCCCAGCTTACGGGATACTTGAAGTCCTCGCCGGACTTAAGAAGAAGGTCGATGGCCTCGGTATAGGTAACGGTCTTATACTCGCTGTCTGCAAGCTTTTCAAGTCTTTCAAGGAGGCCCTTATCAACAAAGCTGTTGAAGAAGTTGAGCTCTGCCTTGCAGGTTTTCAGAACGTGGCGGATGATATAGATTATCATATCCCACGCAAGCTGCATATTATCCTTAAGATCGGCAAATGCGATCTCGGGCTCGATCATCCAGAACTCTGCCGCATGGCGGGGAGTGAAGGAGTTTTCAGCGCGGAAGGTGGGGCCGAAGGTATAGATATTACCAAAGGCCTGCGCATAGGTCTCGCCCTGAAGCTGACCGGAAACGGTGAGGCTCGTGGGCTTCTTGAAGAAGTCCTGAGACCAGTCGATAGAGCCGTCCTCAAGACGGGGAGGATTATCCATATCGAGAGTCGTTACGTGGAACATCTCGCCTGCGCCCTCGCAGTCGCTACCCGTGATAAGAGGAGTATGAACGTATACGAAGCCTCTCTCATGGAAGAATGAATGGATAGCATACGCTGTTTCGCTTCTTACTCTGAACACTGCAGAGAAGAGGTTTGTACGGGGACGGAGATATGCGATCTCGCGGAGATACTCAACTGTATGACGCTTCTTCTGAAGGGGATAGTCGGGAGTTGAGGTGCCCTCGATCTCAACCTCCTCAGCCTTCAGCTCAAAGGGCTGCTTTGCGCCGGGGGTGAGGACGAGAGTGCCCTTTACGACGATAGCCGCGCCAACGTTGAGGCTCGTTACCTCAGCGTAGTTTGCAAGCTTCTGATTTTCAAGAACGACCTGAAGAGACGTGAAATAGCTTCCGTCGTTAAGATCGGCAAAGCCGAACTCGTTTGAAGCGCGAATGCTTCTCGCCCAGCCTGCAACGGTTATCTGTTTTCCGTCGTAGCTTTCGGGGGATCTATAAATATCGGAAATAAGTTCTCTTTTCAAAGAAACCACCGCCTTTTTCAATATAAACTACCAATTATTTTATCACACACGGCAACTCTTGTCAATATTATAATTCACATATAAATCGCCCTTAAGTCCAATTATTGCCCTTCTAAGGGATATGCGAGCCCCATTTTAAAGAACAGCAAAAAACCGACGGAGACCGTCGGTTTTTAACGTTATTTATTAAAATCCGCTGATGGAGCCGGAGACGAACTGGGTGAGGATATTGGAGTCCTTACCGTTGATCTCGCCGTCAAAATTCACGTCTGAGGCCATTTTCTCAGTTTGTGTGGGGAGGAGCGAGCCGCTTACGAATTTCTTCAGGGTGTTGGAGTCCTTACCGTTTATATCACCGTCAGCATTGATATCTCCGAGAGTATACGCAGGCTCGGGCTCGCCGCAGGCCGTGCAGGCGCCCTCCACGAAATCGTGGCCCGTTGCCTCTACCAGGAGTGCCTCGGCTGTTGTTTCAACGGTGCAATCGTCATTTTCATAATACTTATCGCAAACAGAGCAATACCAATACTCCTGCATACCCGCCTCGAGGCAGGTAGGATCAACGGAGGGGACGCACTCGACAGCGTGGCCCGTGGAAGGCTCGAAATAGCCCTCCTTGGCGTTATCCACAAGGCGAAGAACGAACACAGCGTCAACAGCTGAGCCGTTGGTTATGCTGAAAGCGTAGTGAGGAGCGATCATTGCTCCGTCTGTGGCTGCGGGGAAGGAGAACTCTATCTTTCCGTCGCCGTCAAAATCAACGTATTCGGTGGTGCCGTACGTGACGGTAGCATTTGCAACAGCTTCTGCAGGGCCCTCAAGGATAACGCCCTTGCCTGCATAAACGCCTGCCGTAGAACCGTCAAGATAGCATACGGTTTTATTTGAGCCCACGGGAGCTGTAAAGCCGTCCGCGCTCTTTACTCTTACGGGGTCTGAATCAAGAGCGGTAACCATATCAAGGCTCACGTACATCTTGCGGGAAGGAATATTTCCCTCCTCATCGGGGAGAGCCCACATACCGATCTTCACCTCGGTGCCCTTGGTCACTCTAAGGGTGGAAACGGGGTTTGAAAACACCGTATCGTTTGCATAGTATCTTTTATCGCCGATCTCAACCACCAGCTGATAATCATAAACTCGGTTTCCGTCTGCATCGTTGGCGGCATTCTCGACAGAAACAATTCCTGCGCTTGGCGCTGCAAAGGAATACCAGATACCGTCGCTGTCACCTTCCTCAAGGGTATTATTGAGAAGATACATTCCGTAAAACTCCGTGGGAGCCATGGGATCGTCATAGGTGCCGAGAGCATCTGCGGCACTCACGCTAAGGCCAAAGGACATACAGCCCAGAAGCATTGCGAAAAGGGTAAGTATAGCTACTGTTCTCTTCATTATTCCTCCGTGGACATAATTAATAAAAAAGCACACGACTATTATACCTTTTTTTGTGCCAAAAAGCAATATCAATTGAACACAAACAATTTATTTGAACTTATATCCAATTAATCACGCTTGTTTTTGTCACATTTATCAATAAAAAAGAGACGGCAACGGCAATTGCTGTCTCTTTTTATATCATTTATCCCATTTTGGACATCTGCCTCTGAGCCATTACAAGCTCAAAATAGATGCCCTTTCTTCTCATAAGCTCATCGTGAGTTCCGACCTCGGCGACCTCGCCGTGATCGAGGACCACGAGTCTCGTTGCATTTCTGAGGGTTGAAAGCCTATGGGCAATGGCAATGGTAGTTCTGCCTGAGATGAGCTGCTGGAGCGCATCCTGGATATCCTTCTCCGTTTCCGTATCGAGGGCGCTGGTCGCCTCATCGAGAATGAGAAATCTCGGATCGTGCAGAAGGGCTCTCGCAATGGCAACTCTCTGACGCTCGCCGCCCGAAAGAGTATATCCCTTTTCGCCGATGACAGTATTATATCCGTCTGCAAGCTTTACGGCAAACTTATGTACTCCCGCAAGCTTTGCGGCGGTTATTACCTCATCGGGAGTAGCGCCGGGCTTTGAATACGCGATATTATCGTAAAGCGTTCCCGAGAACAGCATGGTCTCCTGCAGAACTACGCCCATCTGACGGCGCAGAGACTCCTGAGTGATATCTCTGATATCAACGCCGCCGATGGAGATGGAGCCTGCATCGGGATCGTACATTCTCATTATAAGGTTTATGAGAGTGGATTTACCAACGCCCGAGCGGCCGACGATGCCTATCATCTCGCCGGGCTTGATATTCAGATTGATATTATGAAGAACGGTATGTCCGTTCTCATATCCGAAGGACATATTCTTGATCTCTATCTCGCCTGCAGGCTCAAGAGCTCTCGCATCTGCTCTGTCCTCAACGTCGCACTCCTCGTCTATAACGTCAAACACCTTTGCAACGCTCGTCATAGTCGTGGTGATGCGGCGGGGCATCATAGCTATCCAGCGAAGGGGGCCGTATATAAGGCTTACGTAGGAGGAGAACTGCTGCATCTCACCGAAGGTCATCTCACCGGAAAGGATGGCGTTACCCACGAAATAGAGAAGGAAAAATTCGCCAACGCCCATAAGAAAGCTGGTTATGGGGTTGATAACGGCGAAATAGGTCTCGTTATCTATTCGAACGTCGCACTCTTCCCTGATGGACTTATCGTAACGAGCCCTTTCAGCCTTTTCCGTTCCGAAGGCCTTGACAACTCTGATGCCTGAGAAGATATCGTGGAGTATGGTATTGGCCACAGCTCCCATATGCCACTGCCTGCCGTAGCGCGCTCTGAGGAATCTCCACATAAGTCTGTGGGAGAGGATGATAAGGGGCATGGGGGCGATAATGAGAAGTGCGAGGCGCCAATCGTAGATAAACAGCACGGTTCCCACGCCGAGAAGCATAAGCACCTGCTCTATAAGAGAGCCGATATCGTTTGTTATAAACTGCTGGATATGGGCCGTATCCTCTGTGACGCGGTTCATAAGCTCACCTGAGGTGCGCTTTGAAACTCGGGCAAGGGACAGATGCTGTATCTTATCGAAAATGATGGATCTCAGACGCACAATGAGCTTATTGCTGGCCTTGAGCTGAGTATAGGTCCTCAGCATTCCGAGGAGGCGGGATGCGAGGTTTACTATAAGTATCATTGCAACTGCGAGAACGTACTGCCCTACCTTGGGAAGGCCCTCTGCGCGGATGAAATCATCAACGAGGATCCTGTTGAAATAAGGGAGGAGCAGGTTTATTCCCGCAATGACGAAATAGAGAAGGACGGAAAGATATATGAACTTTCTGTAAGGCTTTGCAATAGTCCAGAGCCTTTTTATATACTGTCCCTTCTTTTCGCAATGGGGGCATTTTTTAGAGCCGTGGGGAAAGGGCCTATGGCACTTGGGACAAAGAACTCCCTCCTCGATATTCTCCGAATTCTCAAAGGTACCATCCTCAAGGCAGCGGTTAAGTATCTTCACCGCATTTGCGAAGGTATCGTTCTTTTCCATACTGCCGCGGCATATAAGTATCTCTCCGCCCTCAAGGCTTTCAGCCTCAAGAAGAGCGCAGCCAACACCCATACCGCATTTATAGCTCTTTATATTATCTGTTTTAACGGTGCGCATCCCCTCTGCGCCCCATATCTCTATCCTGTCGGGATAGAAGTCAGCTCTGCCCTCTGTTCTTTTCCTGCCTGAATTGCCGGAAAGATCAAAGGTCACGCTGACGTACGGTGCTTTATTCTTCGTTTCTGCCATTGCTTTCCCCCGTTACAAGTAAAGCTCAAGCTTTCTGAAGCTCTTTTTGTCAAGTGCCGAAAGTGATTCTATCTCGTATCTGTTTCCGCAAATGTCAAAAACGAAGGCGCGGTCCTCGCCAAGCCTTGAAATGCTTCTTGAGGTATCCTGCAAAGTGAAGGTAAGCTCCCCCGCATCGCTCATAACGCGCCAGAATGAGAAGCCTCTCGTTTCCTTGAGGGTGATTATCTTCTCGATCTTCGGAGTATAATACTTTCTTTCAAGCTCAGCGCGGATGAGCTCTGCGGTCTCCTCGCTGAATGCGCTTACGGAGCGGATAAGGCCAAGCTCCTCCTGATCCTTATTCTGAACGGAGATATACTCGAAGGGCATATTGAAGGGGAAGGAGCGATGGAGCCATACCCTCTCAAATCTTTCCGTTTTCATTTCTCCGTTCTCATCGGGGAGAGTCAGCTCAGCGCCCAGAAAGTCACAGCTTTTGAAAAACGCGGCGTTCTCCTCTGTCAGATATACTATCCCCGCCGCATCGGCAAGGGTGTATATATTTTTATTTTCACTCATATAGATTTCCTTTCCTTGGCTTTACTCGCCGACGCCTGCGTTCTTGAGAGCCTGATACTGAAGAGTATACAGCTTGAAGTAGATGCCCTTCTTCTGTATAAGCTCCATATGGCTTCCCTCCTCTGCCACCTTACCGTTTTCAATTACGAAAAGCTTTTCGCAATCGCGGAGGGTGGAAAGGCGATGGGCTATCATAATGGTGGTTCTGTTTTCCGTCAGCTTCTCAAGCGCTCGCTGGATGCTTCTCTCGGTCTTCGTATCCATTGCGCTGGTGGCCTCATCGAGAATAAGTATCTTCGGGTCGCGAAGGATTGCGCGGGCTATGGAAACTCGCTGTCTCTCGCCGCCCGAAAGCTCCTTATATCCCCAGCCGAGGCGGGTAGCATATCCGTCGGGCAGCTTGATTATAAAATCGTGGGCTCCCGATATCTTTGCCGCGGTTATTATCTCCTCCACCGTTGCATCGGGCTTTGCATATTTGATATTATCAAGTATGGTGCCCTGGAAAAGATAGGTCTCCTGAGAAACGATGGCAACGTTTTTTCTGATGGTCTCAAAGGAAAGATCGCGAACGTCGTAGCCGTCGATGGAAATAGAACCCATATCCGTATCGTAAAGGCGGATAAGCAGGTTTGCAATGGTGGATTTGCCTGCGCCCGTATGGCCGACGATGCCTATCTTTGACCCTGCGGGAATATCAATGGAAACGTTTTCGATGACCTTTCTCGTTTTATCATAGCCGAAGGTCACGTCAGAGAAGCGGACTGCGCCGTCTATGGACTCAAGGCGCACAGGGTCCTCCTTTTCAAAGACCTCGGGCTCTGCATCCATGACCTCCATAAGGCGGTACGTAGCGTTGAAGCAGTTAGTTACGCTCTGGGTTATATTAACGAAGAACATAAGGGGGCTCATCATCATGCCCGCGTATGCCGTGAAGGTCATAAGAGTACCGTAGGTCAGCTCGTCTATAATAACGAGCCAACCGCCCACTCCCAGAACGAGAGTTGAGCTGATGACGAAAAGGAAGGTGGCCATGGGGAACACCGTTCCCGAATAGAGGCCGGACTCAAAATCAGCATTGGCAAGACGCTCGCTTCGCTTATTGAATCTGCCGATCTCGTCCCTCTCTCTTGAGAAGGCCTTGACCACGCGCACGCCCGAAAGCACGTCGGAGAGCATACCGTTCATTGAGCGGGATGCGGAGAAGCGCTTTGCGTGGAACTTCTTCATCTTATGGGAAAGGCCCTTGATGATGAAGAATATGAGGGGGCAGAAAACGAGAGCAACGATGGAGAGGCGCCAGTCTATGAAGAACATGATAACGCCAACCGCCACGGTCTGCACCACGTTTACGATAAGATAGGGCAGTCCGTCAACAAAGAACCAATAGATGGTATTGGCGTCTCCGTTTACCTGATTCATAAGAGCGCCCGTTCTGCGGTTCGTATAGAATGAGAGAGAAAGCCTCTCTACGGAATCGAAAATGGTCTTTTTCATATCGTAGACCAGCTTCGGAACTATTCTCGCCGTTATGATATTATTGACCATATCAACGAGGAGGGAAACTATCCTCATAGAAACTATGAGAAGGATAACGAGAATGACCTGACCGTAGAACTTACCGCCCACAGTCAGTACCTGATCGTAATAAAATCCCGAGCTGATATAGGGGGAGATAACTCCAAGAGCGCTGACCATTGCCATTGCAAGAAGGATGAGCAGAACGCTGAACTTATATCTTCCGAGAAAGAACATAAGCCGCTTGATAACGCTTGCCTTATCCATACAGTGGGGGCATATCTTATTATGAGGATCGGGATATCGCCTCTGACATTTCGGGCAATATTCATCCTCCTTTTTTCTTCTTCCGTGAGGCCCGCCGGGGCCGTGGGGTCCGCCGTGAGGTCCGCCGGGGCCGTGAGGGACGTGGGGATGATCCTCCTTTTGGGGATGCTCCTCTCCCTCGGGGCCATCCTTTTTATCGCCCTCGTTAAGAAGGCGGCAAAGCTCCTGAAAATCCTCCTCATACTGACCTGTCAGATAAGTGATGAGGCAATAGGAGCCTGTATCCTTATTATAGGCCGTTAAAATACAGCCTGATATCTGCTTTTCCGTTTTAAAATCGGAAAGGGGCCTTCTGTCAAGCCTCTTTTCCGATATCTTTCCGTAGCGGACGGTCAGCTTTTTGGGGTCGCGTTTCTTTACCCCCTCCTTCGGCACTACAAGCTGAATGCCGCCGATCATAACTATCTCCTCCTCTGTTACAAGGAGCCAGTTATCGCAATATACTCCGTCGCTATCCTTATCGGCGCGGGCTGCGAAAAGGATATCCTTTTCAAGGACACCGTATTTCTCGGCCTCGCGAAATACCTCATCGGGTATTCTGTCAAACTTTATCACTTACTTTATTCACCAATCCTTTAAATCTGCTCAGCAGGGCTTGCGCATTTTACAAGCTGTATGCGCTTTTTGCAAAAATCAGGGGAGGCGCTGCACGACTGCAGCGCTCTCCCCCAAAAAATCTATTATAAAGACTTGAGCTCTTCGGGCTTATCGCAATCATCAAGAGGAATATCAATAGCATCGGGGAACTCGAAGCCGTTCTTCTTGAAGGTCTCGTAATCGAAGTTGTCAAGCTCATCGTATGCGAGCTTATGGAACTCGTAGAAGTTGGGCCACCACTCGTAGCCATCGCCAAGGTTATGATAGAGGTATGCCTCTGCCATCTGGATACCGAGGTTCTTGCCTACCCAGTGTCCGCCCATGGAAAGAACGTTTACGTTGTTACCTGTGATAGCGCGGAGAGCCGCGTGGGGAGTTTCAACAACAGCTGCGTGAACGTGGGGGCACTTGCTTGCAGCGATATGGATACCCATACCTGTGCCGCAGAAAATGAGAGCGCGCTCAAACTCGCCCTCTGCGATCTTTGCGCCGACCTTAAGGCCGATGCGGTGGAACATCTCGGGATTTTCCTCATCAACTGTCTTAACACCGATATCGGTGATGGTCCAGCCGTGCTTCTCGAGATGAGCGCAGATATGATTCTTAAGTTCAACGCCTGCAAAGTCAGCCGCTACGAGCAGCTGCTTATCCTTAATTGTTTTCATACTATCTATACCTCCGACAGATAAAATTAATTATTCTTTCATTATTTTAGCATCCTAACCCTTTTTTGTCAATCAATTATCCGTTTATTTTACATTGTTTACAAAAAATATGAATTTTCATTTTTTCCTCTTTTCAAAGTAAAAAACGGGTGCTATAATATTCCCGTAAAAAATTCAGGAGGTTGGCATATGAAAAGCTATCACTTAAAAAAACTCGTTATCTCTGCAATCTTTGCGTCTCTTATCTGCGTCACCACCGTCGCTCTGCCCATTCCCTTGCCCGGTAGCGGATATGCAAATCTCGGCGACACCTTCATCGCTCTTGCCGCCTTCTTCGTTGGCCCTGTTTGGGGCTTCTTTGCCGCAGGCCTCGGCTCTGCCCTCTCCGATATTATTCTCGGATATTCGGTCTACGCCCCCGCCACATTTATTATCAAGGGCGCGATGGCCGTAGTTTATATCCTGGTGTTCCGCCCCTTTGCGAAGACCAAGATAAGGATCCCCATGTCTGCCCTTAGCGCCCTAAGTGCTGAGGCCCTTATGGTTTTGGGATATTTTGCATACGAGGCTCTTATCTATTCCCCCGCATCAGCCCTCCCAAACGTTACGGGAAATCTTATGCAGGGCCTTTGCGGCACGGTGATCTCCACAGTTGCCGTTGCGATCCTTTCCCACAACAGGTTCATTATTAAAAACTCTTACCTTTCGGAAAGAACGAACGATAAATGATATTTTTGAAAACCGCTTTTGCGGTTTTCTTTTTTTGATATTCTTTAAAACCGGAAAGAACGTCGAAAAAGGCGCGGCTTTTATTGTTAAAATTTTGGTCTGAGGGAGAGAGTTGCAGTTATCTTGTTGTAGGGGCGTGCATTGCACGTCCTCATATCTGCACGATAGCAGACAATTTAGAATACCTATATTTTGTCGACGTAATGAACGGATATATTGTAGGGACAGGCGTCCTCGACTGTCCTAATTAATGAAACGATATTTTTCGCAAGGCGTTACGTCTGTAACGGACAGTCGGGGACGCCTGTCCCTACAACAACGTGTATCTTTTGCTTTTGTCCCTGCATCAAATTTCGTACCCTTCGCGTGCAGATGACATATCAAGGGGCGTTCCGTTCGTTCTCTGCTGCGGGAGCACCAAGGCACTCCCCTACGAATGAATTGCTCGTTTAAATTATAAAATATCGGTATTCCTAATCGTTCGCAATTGTGCTGATATCGGACGAGCGATGCTCGCCCCTACTGTGCTGCAACTCCCCGTCAAACCGTAATTTGCCGTCAAAAAGGCTGTCGCATTTTTCGACAGCCTTTTCATTTTAATTTTCGTCTGAAGCGCCGCAGCCACAGGAGCAGCAGCCGTTCTTTGCAGAGGGGCAGCTGCCCGAATCGGGACAGCCGATGCACTTCTTGCCCTGCTTTTTGGAGCGGACGATATAAACTATCGCCGCCGCAAGGATAGCCGCGATTATTGCGACTGTTACGATGGTAGTGATAATAGCTTTCATAATACTCGATTATTTCTTAAGAGCGTATTCCGCCTTCATCTTCCTGTTCGTATTGTTGATAAGAAGAAGAATGATGCCTGCAAATACGAGAACCGCAACAAGGCCGCATATGGCAGGTACGATCTCAAGAGACTTAGGATCTGTGATAAGTGTGCCTACAGTGTATACGAGATATGCAATGGTATAGCCCGTTGCAAGCTGGAGGCCGATACCGCCCCAGAGCCACTTTGCGCTCTTCATCTCGGAGTTCATAGCGCCGATAGCCGCAAAGCAGGGAGGAGTGAAGAGGTTGAACATAAGATATGCAAGTGCCGCAACCTTTGTGATACCGAAGACTGCCGCAACGCTGTCTCCCGCGCCGCTCTCAAGAGCAAGCTCATCAACGTTGATAAGGTTGGAGATGCCGTAGCAAACTGCGAGAGTACCGACAACGTTTTCCTTTGCGATAAAGCCTGTTACTGCTGCTGCCGCCATTTCCCAGGCCTTGATGCCGATGGGGATAAGAAGAACGGAGATGGGACCTGCGATGGATGCGAGGATGGATGTGCTCTCTGCGCCCTCCTCAACGAGTTTCAGACTCCAGGTGAAGGACTGCATAACGTAAACGACTGCATTGCAAAGGAGGATGATGGTTCCCGCTTTTACTATGTAAGCCCAGCCGCGGGAGCACATAGACTTGAATGCGCGCCAGAGGGAGGGTGCCTTATACTCGGGAAGCTCGATGATGAAATAGGATTTTCTGTTCTTATAGCCTGTGATCTTATTGATAAGGAGCGCGCCGAGAAGGATGATGACGATACCTGCAAAGTACATAAGAGTACCTACCCAGGAAGCGTCGCCGAAGAACGCGCCTGCGAAAAGGGCGATAACGGGGAGCTTTGCGCCGCAGGGCATAAAGGGCGCGAGCATTGCGGTTGCCCTTCTTTCACGCTCATTTCTGATAGTACGGCAGGCCATAACGCCGGGGATAGCGCAGCCCGTGCCGATAACGAAGGGGATAACGGACTTGCCGGAGAGGCCCACCTTCTTGAAGATGGGGTCAAGAACTACGGAAACTCTTGCCATATAGCCGCAATCCTCAAGGAGCGCGATAAGGAAGTACATTACCATTACGAGGGGCAAAAATCCTACGACTGCGGAAACGCCGCCGATGATACCCTCTGTGAGCAGAGCTACGAGGAACTCGTTGCCGCCCTCGAGAAGGCCTGCCACCCATTCCTTGAACATATCTATAAGTGTTACAAGGCCGGGAATAGCTACGTCTCCGATCTCAACGCCCTCAGCGATCCAAACGCCGAGCCAGGCCTGAGAGATCTGGAAAACAAGGAACATTACCACTGCGAAAATGGGAATGCCCGCCCACTTGTTTGTAAGAACTGCGTCTATTCTGTCGTGAACGTTTCTCTTATTCGTCTTGACCTTGCGCTCTTCAACGCTCTCAACTATCTTATTTACAAAGGCAAAGCGCTTTCTGTCTGCCTCTTCAACAGTCTTCTTATCAAGAAGGTTGATTTCGCCCTGAACGTAGGGGGCTGTCTGCTCCTTACCCTTAACGGAGAGAGCCGCCTTTACTACATCCTCAAGGCCCT
Source organism: Candidatus Avispirillum sp. (assembly GCA_045545335.1). Lineage (GTDB taxonomy): Bacteria > Bacillota > Clostridia > Oscillospirales > CAG-272 > Avispirillum. The sequence goes on from JAZQAS010000027.1 coordinate 18,851, forward strand.
CGTGCTTTGCAGAGGAGGAAACGGTCATAACTACGGGGCAGTTAAGATGAGAGGAGAGAGCCTCTGTATCTATCCTTGTGTCCTTTTTCTTATTGATATCGCTCTTATTCAGGGCAACGACAACGGGAACGCCGAGCTCAAGAAGCTGAGTTGTGAAGAAAAGGCTACGGCTGAGGTTCGTTGCGTCAACGATATTGACGATAACGTCGGGGCGCTCATTCTTTACGTATGCGCTGGTGATGCTCTCCTCGCTTGTGAAGGGAGACATAGAATATGCGCCGGGGAGGTCAACTGCGATAAGCTCCTCATTTCCCGCATAGCTCTTTTTGATGGGGCTTTCTTTTCTCTCAACGGTAACGCCTGCCCAGTTGCCCACCTTTTCGTTTCTGCCCGTGAGAGCATTGAACATAGTGGTCTTACCGCTGTTAGGATTGCCTGCAAAAGCAATTCTCATAGGGATATCCTCCGAATATATAATATCTCAAAGCACTTACTGATGAAGTTAGCATCTGCTAACCATTGGCAAAAAAAGTCAGCCGCCAAGGCGGCTTTAACAGGCTATCAGATAATGATAGCCTCAGCAAGCTGACTGTCGATATTGTAGCGCGCATCCTTTATGGATACGGTACAGCCGCCGCGGCGGTGGGCAACAACGGTGATAGGCTCGCCGCTGTAGCAGCCGAGAGAGAAAAGGAACGCGTCCATCTCCTCGTCGTCAGTCACGATCTCGCGAATGATATACTCTTTTCCTTCAATAGCTTTTGTCAAGTTCATAGCAATACCTCGGGTGTTAGCATACGCTAACCATTACATAATATAGCATCGCCGTCGTATTTTGTCAAGAAGTTTTTGGAAATTTTTTGATATTTTTTTGATGCCGTTGTTGAATGATTATGCAGATGGCAGTATAGTTATTCGCATCTGCTATAAAAATTCGGGTTTGAGGGGAGGCATCCGGGATTTTTCGGTAAAATGAACGGATGAATTGTGGGGACAGGCGTCCTCGACGGGAACCCCCAAAAGCCCACGAGTTCCCTTTCGGGGAACCCCTACGACTGTCCGTTACAGACGCAACCCATAGCGGTGAATATGGTTTTTTACTACGCCCGTCGGGGACGCCTGTCCCTACAACAATGTATATCTTTACCGCTCGTTTACATACAAAATTTCGTTTCGCTAATAAATAGCTCACCATGACTGCGAATTCAGTTGGAACAAGAAAATGCCCGAAGGTGATTTATATAATTTAATAAAAGAAGCTTCTTGTTATTTAAATGAGATCAATGTCATCAGTGCCGATCAATGCCTCAGCCAGAATTCTTGCGCCAAGACTAAATCCGTCGCAAAAGGCTTGCTCACAAGAATTGAACAAATACTCATCCATACAATCATTGTATTTTTCAAAAAGCTCCCTCTGCTTTCGGTCTAAGCCTTCACTTAGCTCGTCCGAATTACGTGTTATCAGTTTTTCAAGACTTTTTAGCTTTTCGTTGTTTCGACCTGATCTTGATATTGGGTCAATATTACCGCACCAAAGTTCTGCAATGGTTTTTGTCATTTTACTCACCTCGTGATTTAAATCATACCATTAACATACCACGGTGGTACCTCGTTGTCAAGGACAAAAAGCAAAATTCTGCACTATGACCAAATGTACCACCGTGGTATCTTGCTAATTGTACAAAAGTGGTATATAATCGTATCGAGGTGGTATTATGACAAATAAGGTACAGGTAAATTTAAGATTACCGGAAGAGGTTATTCAGCAATTAAAAACAGAAGCTGAAAAGCAAAAAAGAAGTGTTAATAATCTTCTCGAAGTTATTATTGATGAATACTTGAACAAGCAAAAAAGCTAAATTACTCCGCTTCGCTGCGTAGCTAAATAGCTCGCTACGCTCACAGCTGAATTTCACTTCGTGAAGCTAAATTAAATTCGGCATAGCTTGGCAAAGCCAAATTTAGCGCCGCAGGCATTTAGCTGACCCTATGTCAATTTAGCTCGGCGACCCAAGGAGCCGAATTTAGCTGAAATAAAAAATGCCCCGAAGGGCATTTTTTATTTCTTATACATAGGACCGTAAGCCGCGCAAGCTCTGTAGTCCTGTCCTTCCTTATCCATACCGAATGCATTGAACGCTGCGGGACGGAAGATATCCTCCTCGGGAACGTTGTGCATAGATACGGGGATGCGGAGCATGGAGCACATTGTGATAAGGTCTGCGCCGATATGACCGTAGCTGATAGCGCCGTGGTTTGCGCCCCAGTTGTTCATAACGTCGTATGCAGACTTGAACGCGCCCTTACCTGTAAGTCTGGGAGCGAACCACGTGCAGGGCCATGTATAGTCTGTTCTCTTCCAGAGAGTATCGGAAACTTCCTCAGGGAGAGCAACCGTCCAGCCCTCTGCGATCTGAAGAACGGGACCGAGACCCTGAACCAGATTGAGACGGATCATTGTTACGGGCATCTCAGCGTTTGTATAGAAACGGCTGGAGTATCCGCCGCCTCTGAAGTAGCCGAGGTCAGCGTAGTTCCAGGTGCAGTCAGCCATAACAGCGTCGCAGTCAGCCTCGGTCATCTCATACCAGGGCTTCATTACAGCGTTTCCGTTCTCATCCTTAACTGCAGCGCAGGCATCAAGACAGCAAGCGCCGGAGTTGATAAGGTGGATAACGCCGTCTGCTTCCTTTGCCTTGCCCTCCATATCGTAGCCCGTTACTCTCTTTACAGCCTCGGGGCTCCAGTATGTACGAACGTCGGCAAACATCTGAGCGCGGTTGGTAAGCAGCTTCATAAAGAGCATACCGAGACCGTTGAGAACGTCGTTTTCAGTTGCGAGGATATAGGGCTCGCGGGCGCCGTTCCAGTCGAAGGAGGTATTGAGAAGAGCCTCGGGATAGTCGCAGTTGGGATAGAAGTCTGTCCACTGTCTCTGACCCTGGAAGCCTGCGGCGATGGCGTTATGACCTACCATCTCCTCCTCGCAGCCCTCGGGAAGATTCTTGTTGCCGTTCATAAGGTCCTTGATGATGACCATCATCTTAACGACGAACTCCCAGTCGGAATCCTTCTGCTCGCGGGTCTTCTGGAGCTCCTCGGGGTTCTTGTCAAAGCCCTCGATGCACTTAGCCTTAGTCCATGCAAGAGCCTTTTCATATTCAGCGTGATCGTAAACGCCCTCTGTCATTCGACGGATGATCTCAACCTCATCAACAGACTCAACTCTCATACCGAGATATTCCTCGATAAATGCAGAATCGATGATGGAGCCGCCGATACCCATGCAGATAGAGCCGATCTGGAGATAGGACTTGCCGCGCATGGTAGCGCAGGCAACAGCGGCGCGGCCGAAGCGAAGGATCTTCTCCTTAACGTCCTCGGGGATAGTAGTATCGTCAAGATCCTGAACCTCGTGACCGTAGATGCCGAATGCGGGGAGACCCTTCTGAGCGTGGGTCGCAAGAACGCTTGCAAGGTAAACTGCGCCGGGGCGCTCAGTTCCGTTGAAGCCCCATACAGCCTTGATAGTGTTTCTGTCCATATCCATGGTCTCAGCGCCGTAGCACCAGCAGGGAGTAACTGTGAGGGTGATATCAACGCCCTCGCGCTTGAACTTCTCAGCGCAAGCGGCAGCCTCGCCTACACGACCGATGGTAGTATCAGCGATGACTACCTTAACGGGCTCGCCGTTTGAATACTTAAGATTATCGGAAAGAAGCTTTGCCGCGCTCTTTGCCATATTCATGGTCTGAACCTCGAGAGACTCACGAACCTTGAGAACGCCGCGTCTGCCGTCAATGGTGGGGCGGATACCGATAACAGGGTATGAGCCCACAAGTCTGTTTTCTGCCATAATGTATATTTCCTTTCGAAGCATAATTTAGTAGCTTAATGATACCACATTTTGCACAACAATTCAAGGAGAGAGACAAGTTTTTTATAACAAACAAAAAAACTTTTTTATTAACATTTTTTATATTGAAAAATAACGTAATTAGGAATAAAATAAACGGTGAACGTTTTTTGATTTGGAGAAGATTATGAAGTGGACAGGCAGCTATAAGGTCAACGCCCACGATACGGACCTTAACAACATCGTCAGCCTCACGGGCCTTATGAGATATATGCAGGACGCGGCAAATTGCCAGATGGAATGCGAGGGCCCTTCCTATAACGAGCTTTTCGAGCAGGGACTTGCCTTCGTTCTCAGCCGTTTCAGACTCAGCGTTTACCACCCCATCTGCGCTCACGATAATATTGAGGTGCAGAGCTGGGCCTGCGAGTCCACGGGAGTTTCCTTCAACCGCTGCTATTGCATAAAAAAGGACGGAGAGGTCATTGCCGAGGCATCCAGCGTCTGGGCACTTTTCGACACCGCAAACCACAAGCTGGTCCGCGTTTCGGAATTCAATTCCAACTACAGCGAGGACCTTCCCGTTGAGCTTGATATGCAGAAGCGCTTCCGCCTTCCCGCCTCCGTTCCTCTCACCCTTGTCGGCGAAAGGAGCGTTGAATATCAGGACGTTGATATGAACCGCCATATAAACAACACCCGCTACGGCGACATCCTTTGCGGCTACCTTCCCGATATGAAGGGCCAGAGGGTCATACAGTTTGAGATAAACTACGTTTCCGAGGCCCCCCTCGGCGAAACTCTCAAGGTCTATATGGGCCGCGGAGACGATGAGAGCACCTACTATTTCCGCACCGTTCGCGACGGAGGCAAGACCAATATCGAGGCTGAGATAATGGTTGAGGAAATTTAAGCGAAATGAATAATTAATGCAGAAAACCTCCCGATGACGGGAGGTTTTCTCAGCTTGTCGATAAAGGTATCGACAAGCTGAACTCGGGCTGTCGAAAAGGATGCAGAAGCCGTGAATTGTCCATCGTCGGCGTACAAAGGTACGACAGAGGGACAATTCGCGGCTAAAAAGCCGCATATAACAATGAAATCCGCCGATTTTCGGCGGATTTCTACTTTTTAACTTTATTTTTTCACTAAACTGAATATTATATGTTTTGCGGCTTTTGATCTGCGCCTTTTTCTTGGTTTATTTTGCAATTTCGGGAATATCGGCGTCGGTGTGGAGGCATTCTGTGAAAGAATACTCGGTTACTTCAAAATGCTCTCTGCCCGTATAGGATGCGTGACCGAAAAGTCCCGTTTCGCGGTCAAGCTTAAATCTCAGCTCAGTTCCGTCGATCTCGGTCTTGTACACAAAGCAATTTCCCTCATCGGGTCGCTTTGTGAATTTAACGTCGGGATAATTGTTTTTCATAAAATCAAAAAATCCGATTCCCGTATACATTCCGAGAAGCCCGTCTAAACTCTCTTTGGCAGTTTCGTAGGTATATTTGTCGGAAACATCCCTGTATTCTCCGTTAAAAACGGAACCGAAAAGGCCGAGTATTCCGCCTACGATATCATCTTCTCCGGCTTCAGCTTCCGCGCTTTCAAAGGCTTCGTCAAAAAAGCCGCTTGTGCTTTGCGCTTCGCATACCTTGAAGGTCTTGTTTTTGTTATCAAGAATTATAATTGCACTTGCAGAGGTGGTCATAGTATTATCTTCCCATATCTCCGCTGTGCTTTGCTGTTTAAATACAAGCTCGGTCATGTCAGTGCCGTATCCCTTTACGGATATAGCGATCTCTAACAAAGACTCCCTACCGTGGAAGCTTGTAGTATCTTTTGTTACGGTATAAAAATCCCGAAGGCGCGAAATATCTGTTTCTATCTCCGGGCGGTCCAGCACCTCGTCGATCTCGGCATACTTATGGCGTATCACGTACTCGCCGACGGGGGCCTCTGTGGTCTCGGGCTCCGTTGTCGCCTCGGGCTCTTTTTCTGAAGTATCGGCGGGAGAGCCGTCCCGTCCGTTATCGGCGCAGGCAACCAAAGACAAAAGAAATGCAAATACGAGCAAAAGAGAAAAAAGCTTTTTCATATTTTCACCGTGCCTTTCATAAAGTTTCATTATAAGCATAATAGCATATAATACATCATATGTCAAGTGATGTAACACATCATTTTATGATGTGTCTATTCAGCTTATAATTGAAGTATAAAATCAACAAAGGATGATATAGCTATGAAAAACGATCCGGCATCCGCAACCATAAATACACTTCTCGGAGAAAAGGTGCGCTCCCTCAGAGCGGAAAAGCGCATAACGAGAGAGGCCCTTGCAGAGAGGGTAGACGTCAGCACAAGATTTCTCGCAGACGTTGAGGCGGGAAAGGTTGGCGTTTCTCTATCCACCCTCAAAAAGCTCTGTATCGCTCTCGATACCTGCTCCGATCACCTTCTCGGCCTTTGCGAGCTGACCGACAACGAGATACTCCTCACGGAGATAGACTCAAAGATCAAAAAGATCGATAAAAAGCACCTTATCGACCTTATCAGAATAATAGATGCTTTTTCCGATGCGCTGGACAAATAAGCTCCCCAAAGAAGACCTTTTCGGTCTTCTTTTTTGTTTCATCATACGTTTTGCCGTAGTGGCTCCCTTGTGCGCCGCGGTTTTAATGAGGCAGTACTTCAACGTCGATATTCGTTTCGGGGTCATATTCTGCGTCGATCACGATAAATTCTCCTAAGGCTTCATCGTAATTCCACGTTGAAATTGAATATCCGATAAATCCGGCAGTGCTGCCAAAATACGTATATTGCTTGCAGATCAGCTCGTAGTCTCCCTCGCCGTCCACGTCATCGGTAATGATCTGACTTATATTATCTAATTCGGCGCCGCCCTCAAAGGTTGGGTCGCCATTCGCATCAAAGTAATTTCTTATCCAGTGACCTTCCTCTAAGGATTCCACGTATCTGTAACCGGTGTATTTATTTGTTATCTCAATACTGAAAGGGGCTATAAGCTTTGATTCAAAGCCGCTTTCCCGCGAGGTTGCTCTTGAGGCGTAGAAAATACGGTTGAGAGAGCCTTTGTCAACGTTGAATACATACGTATCGTAACCGCCTGCGCCGCCGCACCCGCCGTTAAACGCTACAAAGATGATCTCATCCCCTGCTTTCCCGTCTACGTTGCAAATTTTAATATCGGCAAGCTCTCCTCGCGTTACCTGATTTAACATTATATCACTGCCGTTTTCCACGGCAAAGTATATTTCCCAAAGGGGAGTCTTTTCAGTTTTTCTCGAAATAACGTACAGATTACCAAATGACGCGCTGTAGGGCTCGCTGATCTCCGTGTCTTCCTTGTTAAAAACCGTCTCTTTAAACAAGAAACTCTTCCAGTTATCAGAGTTTGGGATACTCTCCGGTATTTCCAATAAAGCAAACTCCGCATCCACTACCCTAAACTCTTTTGCCTTTTTGTCATATTTCAAAATACTGACGCATTCTCCGAAGTTGTCTGCATTACTAATAAGACAAGTGCTTTGGTTTGCCACAAGCTCATATACGCCGTCACCGTCTGTATCTGAGGGAAAAACGGTAGTGTGCCACAGCCAAACAGATTTATTCTCCAAAGGATTTCCCGATTTGTCGTAAACCTGTTCGTATTCTTCATCGTCAGTGCCGAAAGCGTATTCCGTTTCGTAACCGGTATGCTCGTTCTTTATGACTACCCTGTACGGCGCACGAAGCTCGAAAGAGAAGCCTGTGTCAAATCCTCTTTCTCCCACCCCGAACGTAGAAAAGATCTTCGTTAGTCTGCCTTTGTTTACTGAAAAAACGGCAGTTGATTTCACAGCGTTTCCGGTTAGCTCCTGTATACATATCTCATCACCATTTTCACCGTCAAGATCGCAGATAGTCAGGCTTTCGATCACACTAAGCTCATCGTTTTTTTGGAGATATACGGTATCTTTGGTTTCTATTGCGAAAAACGTGTCGTAATAAACACCCGAAACGTTATAGTGCTTTAATATGTAGAGATCACCGAATGACGCGCTGTAGGGCTCGCTGATCTCAACTCCGTACAGTCCCGCGCTTTCAAGGCCCTGTGTTTTCCAGTCCTTGGTGTTGGGGATGCTGTCTTTGGTTAATTCAAGGGGTAATGCTATCTCCTCCGTTTCAAACTTCACGGGAAGGGTAAAACTGTAGTTTGAAGAGCTGAAATACATGCTTATTCCGATACCGTCTTCATTCTTTACTTCGGATGGAACAGAAACTATTATCCAGAACTCTCGCTCTTCTTGTGGTTCAACTATGCTATACCTCATGTAATCTCTGACAGTCGAGTGTTCGTAGTATCTTTTTTCATTATAAACTATGGATGCACTGGTTGTTACCTGATGTGCCTCATCAAGATTTTTGACAAGCAGCTTTGCGCCAATAAATATATGCCCGTCATCGGGATAGTACACTTCCGTATCACCTGTTTCACCGTAAGCATCCTCATAATTCATTGACTCAAGAACAGCAGTCTCAAGAACCGAGAACTCCATATATCCGTTAAGATCATAGATCGTTCCGATTTCAAGGTTTCCGTAATGCGTAAAAAAAGTGTCGCCATTTTCGTTATATCCGGTTCCTTCTATTTTCACATATTCATTACCCGCGTAATCGCTTGAAACTTTCCCGCTTATCTCAAACTCGATCCAGGCCTTGCCTTCTTTTTTGCCATCTTTGTCTGAAAGCTTGACCTCAATACGGTATTTGGCCCCCGTTCTCAGCTCTGCATATTTGAGAGAGTACTCATCCGCACAGGTCTTAAATGGATGAAGCGCCCATTTGCCGGAATAAGAGGGCTCCGATATTTCTGTTTTTTCAAAGGTGCCGTTGCTTTCGATATATACCGTGTGGTGGGTAGATATGTAATACTCCTTTGGGGTACGGTTCGTCCATTTGATTTCGAGAAGAGGGTCCTCGTCATCAAGAATGGCCGATACGATCTCGGCGCTGATGCCGAAAACGTCGCATCCGCTGTCTGTGACCTTGATGCCGTCGACCTTTGAGTGTTTGCCGGACATTGTAAAAAGCATCACCGCAGCGCAGACGATCAAAACGGTAACGATAACAGCACATATTATAATTATTCGCAGAGTATGCTTTTTCATAGTACCCCTCCGTGTTTGTCTTTGTCAATTTAATATTAACATACAAAGAGATATACTGTCAAGGAAAAAGGGATTGCACTTTACACAGAAAATACCGTCTGTATGATATCATGCTCCTTCCACAGAGCGCAAACCGAATTAATTTTGATGCACAAACGAAGAAAAAAGATACACGTTGTTGTAGGGGTCGACGTCCCCCAAAAAAACAATACCGCTCTTCCGCCTACGCTCGGGATTTAGTTATTTTTTATATTAACAAACTGTTAGAAATTGTATTTTTGTTCCTTAATTATATGTAATACTTTTCAATAATCCTTGAAATCAGATGCGTTTTGTAGTATAATACACTATGTATAGTTATGTACAGAAAGGAGGTCGGCATATGGACACGCAAAAGGGTAGCTATACCAATGGCAAAAGGGCGGCTCTCGCCCGCATATCGGACGTTCGCACCCGCGTTGCAAGGCTTTTTGACAGAAGCATCGCCGTTCGTATGACCGATATCCTGAGGCGGCGCTTTCTCGCCCTCTCAACAAAAGCTCTCGGAGTTTTCTTTCTCACTCTCGGCGCCTACGCCTTCATCATCTCCCTGATGCTGACACTCTTTACGGACAGAAGCCCCGATGCCTCCGCGATCTACGGCGGCCTTTTGACGGCTATCTCCTCCCTGCCCCTTCTTTTTTCCAAGGGCAACGTTACTACCCTCCTAAAGTTCAGCCGCGCAGGCGAGGTCATCTGCGATCATCTCAGCATCCGCACCGAGGCCCTTCGCGACCACGTGCCCGGCGGCCATCTGAGCATCGGTTTTACCGCAGGCGTTATCGCAAGCCTTGCTACCCTCTTTATACCATACCGCACCGTGATGCTTATTCTTTTCCTCTTTCTTGCGGCCTGCATCATTATGTGCTCCCCCGAATCCGGCCTTGCGTTTTCCCTTCTCTTTCTCTTTACGGCTGATATCCGCCTGCAATACCTCGTTATTCTGGTGACTATGATCTCCTACGCCGTGAAGCTCATCCGCGGCAAGCGCACGTTGCGTATGGGCAGGAGCGATATCCTTATTGCCCTTTTTGCCCTCTGCACTTTAGGCGCAGTCTTCTTCGTTTCCGAGGGAAAGGGCGATGCCAAAAACCTGAGATACGTTTTTCTCATCATCCCCTATTTTCTCACCGTTTGCCTTTCGGCAGACTGCAGAAACATCAAAAAAACCATGAGCGCTGCCACAAGCCTTGCAGGTCTTATTGCAGCTCTCTACTGCCTCGGCTTTGCCCTTCGCGCTCTTATCCCCACGGACATCGCCGTTGACCCCTCGTTCCTTATAAGAAAAATCAGCGGACTGCCCCTTTTCGAGAGCGGCGCCGCTCCATTCGTTTTCGCTTCGCTTATTCCCGTTTGCTTCGCATTTATTATGAAGCCCCGCAGCGATGGCAACCGCTTTACCATTCTCCTTTGCCTTATCTCCATGGTCAGCGCCCTTATGCTGACGGAGGAGCTTGCTTTTCTCGCCGCTGCCACTATTGCAACGGTGGTGCTTCTCCTCTCCACGGGAAGCAAGAGGATATATTTCATTCTCACCGCGGTTCTCGCCGTTTGCATCGTTACCTCCCTTGCGGGAAGCGTTGGCGACACTATAACCGCCTACGTTACGGACCACATCCGCGAGGCCTACTCTCAGGCTGAAAACACCTTCGCCTTCAGCAAGGCCCCCGTTTCAAGTGAGTTTCTTTTCTCGGGCCGCGGCTTTGGCGACGGGGGAAGCGACGCAGGCTTTATCTACAGCCTGCTCTCCCGCCTCGGTCTTTGCTCGCTTCTCATTCTTGCAGTATTCTTCCTCTTCCTCATTGCCGATGCCGGCCACCTTATCCGCTCGACCCGCAGGCAAAACGCCTCCAGCGATTGCCTCGCCCGCTTTGCAAGCACGAGCAATCCCTCCGAAACGAGAATGGGTATGATCGCAGTGCTCTCCGCTCTTTTATCCGCAGCACTCTGCGCTACCTTTTTCGATCTCTACTCAAGAGAGCTCTCCTACCTTTGGTTCTTCATCCTCTGCGGAGTATGTTCGGCATATGCAGAAAATTCCCGCCGCGAGATAGCCAAGGCTGAATGCTCCCTCTCCTTCGACGTTGGATGCGACCGCGCCTTCGCAATTCTTGAAAAGGATCGCTGACGAAAGGAACCTGATTTATGAAAAACAGAAAAAGCTTTAACATTATTGATATAGTTATCATCCTGTCCCTCCTTGCCGTTATCGGCGCGGCGGTGTTCGGCTTCGTTTCCGGCATCGGCGCCGTGGGCGAAAAGGCCGTTATCCGCTACGTGCTTGAGGTGGACCCCATTGACAGCGAGCTTTGCGCCAAGGTCAGCGTAGGCGACGGAGTTTACAGCTACGACGACTCTCAGCGAATCGGCACCGTTTATGCCGTTTCCACAGCGCAGGCCTACCACACGGGAACCGACTCTCAGGGCTCTGCCGTTTCCTCCCCTCTCGAGGGCAAAAGCGTTCTCTACGTTACCGTTGAGGCGGAGGCTATGGTCAGCGAAAAGGGCTACACCGTGGGAACCCAGCTTATCAATGCAGGCAAAAAAATAGATATACGCTACCCCCATCTTTTCTGCTCCTCGACCTGCGTCAGCGTTGAGGTAGCAAAATGACCGCTCCGGAATTTTAAGAACAACAAAGGAATGGTGAAATTATGACTTTTACTTCTTTTATCATCGCGATCGTTGCAGTAGTCTGCGCGGCTCTGGTATCCTATACCACAACGCCGCCCGTTCGTCTTCTTGCATTCCGCATCGGCGCTATCGACATCCCCACGGATGCCCGCCGTATGCATAAGAAGCCTACCCCCCGCATCGGCGGCCTTGCTATCTTTGCAGGCTTTCTGGTTGCCACCCTCGTTTTCTGCGAGCCCTCCGCTCAGCTCTACGCTATCTGGATCGGCGGCGGCATCCTCGTCATCCTCGGTGTTCTTGATGATATCTTCCGCCTCTCTGCGTGGCTCAAGCTCATCGTTCAGCTCTGCGTTGCGGGTATTGCCGTTTCCTTCGGCATCGTTATCGATCATATAACCTTTGCAGGCGCTGTTATCGAATTCGGCTATTTCTCCATCCCTATCACCATGCTCTGGATCGTTGGCCTCTCCAACGCCATCAACCTTATAGACGGACTTGACGGCCTCTCCTGCGGTATCTCCGCCATCACCTCCGTTTCCATCTTTATGGTAATGCTCATCACAGGCGACTTTACAAGCGCCCTCATTACCGCCATCCTCACAGGCGCATGCCTCGGATTTCTCCCCTACAACAGAAACCCCGCAAAGATCTTTATGGGCGATACGGGAGCTCTTTTCCTCGGATATACCCTCTCCATCATATCCGTTCAGGGACTTTTCAAGCTTCACACAATGCTCTCCTTCCTCGTTCCCATTTCCATCTTCGCGCTCCCCATTCTCGATACCCTTATCGCAATCATCCGCCGCGTGCTTCACGGACAGAGCCCCTTCCACCCCGACCGCGGCCACTTCCACCACAAGCTCGTTGATATGGGCTTTACCCACAAGGAGGCCGTTAAGCTCCTCTACGCTATCAGCGCTCTTATGGGTCTTGTAGCCGTTACTTATACGGACGCCATCTTCCAGGAGGCTACCACAAAGATCTGGAAAACTCTCATAATCCTCATCGCGGCTATCATCATCATCATTCTCGTCTTCATCTGCATGAAGAAGCCCAGCACCCGTATCCTCTCAGGCCTTGCGGCTCACGTCAGCGAGATCAGACTTGAGGCGGACAAGCAGGAACGCGAGGCAAGAGAAAAGGCTGAGGCTGAGGCCGAGGCCGCTGAAAAGACTGCCTCTCACGAGAAAAAGAAGAAGAATAAAATCGACTGATATACCGATATAATAAGACTATGAACAACAAAGAAAACATACAGAAAAAAAGAAGAGCCACGGCTGTTGATATCCTTATAGCCGTGCTCCTCCTCCTCTGCCTTGCAGGGATCGGCGTTCGCATCGCCGTTGGCGACGGAGGCCTCTTCTCAAGCGACAAAAAGGGAACATACCTCGTTTCCTACACAGTTTGCGCAGAGAGAGACGAGTTTACCAACTGCTACTCCGAGGGACGGGAGTTCTACCTTGAAAACGGAGATACCTTCGGCACACTTACGGGCAACGCCACCTTTACCCCCGCAGAAATGCTCACCGAAAACTCAAGGGGCGAGGCCGTTCTCGGCTATGCCACAGACGGCACCGTTGACGTTTCGGGCACCTTCCTCGTTAAGGGCACTATGACGGACAGCGGATTTCTCCTGAACTCCAACACCTATATCGCCGCTAATATGGCTCTCACCGTTTCCAGCGCCGATATCACCTCTGAAATAATCATTACCGACATCGTTAAGGCTCCCTGAGGCGCCTCTCAGCTTCCCAAAGGAGGAAAAACGTGACAAATCTTCGTAACTTCGGAATAATTTTCGCCGTATCCCTTGTTATTCTCGGCATCATCGCCATTATCGCCTGCGGATACGTTGCAGACACGGTCTGCGCCATTTTTGAGGACCGCGGCGACGAGCTCGACGACCTTCTCGCAAGCGACCCCAAGGAGACCACGGGCATCGGCAACGAGGGCGAGGACGACAGACTGACCCGCCCCATAAACGGCGAAAGCTTCTCCTGGCTTATGATAGTTTCCGACTATCGCCCCTCCGTTTTCAAGAACTACTTCCCCACCTCTGCAAAGGACGTGGATAAGCTTGAGGACTTCGGCATCCTTGACGACGACTATAAGCTGGTTGAGGCTACGAGCATCGTTCTCGTTCACGCTGACGTTGAGACCCGCGAATACGTTATTATGACCTTCCCCACCGCCACAAAGGTGGACACCGCCTTCGGCACGGTGACTCTCGGAGAGCTCTACGCCATTGACGGAGCAAACGCTCTCTCCAAAAAGGTCAGCGCTATGACGGGCCTTGAAATAGACTACTACTCCGTTATGCACTCCTCAGACCTTACCCTTATCGCAAACACCATAGGCAGCATTGAATGCACTGTCCCCGTTGATATCGCATACGACGGCAAGAACTACGTTACCCTCCCCGAGGAAAAAGAGGAGGACACGTCGAAAAAGCCCGACACGACGAAGGCTGACAAGGACAAGGACGAGGACGGCAAGGACAAGGAGGATAAGGACGAGACCACGGAGCCTGAGACCACCTACGTTTCCGAGATCGACCGCGCCTCAAGCGTGCGCCTTGCGAAAAAGCTGATGGCGGCTCTCCTCTACTACGACGATACCGACGGCATCGACGACGAGATGCTCATCCTTCAGAGCTTTGCAAACGGACTTATGCTCAACCTCTCCGACGACTCTGACGGCTCTCTTACTCAGGAGTTCACAAGCATTCAGAAAAAGATGGTCAAGACCAACATCACAAAGGACGACGTTCTCGCAAATGCAGAGGTCATCCGCGCATACAGCTGGTTCAAGATCCAGACCCTTACCTACCCCGGCAAGTTTATAAATGGCAAGGCAGGCAGAGAGGGCTTCTACAATCCCGATATTGACGCGGCTATCAGCTTCTTCGCAGATTACCGCTGAGGTTACTTTTCGAAGGTATTTTGCCTGTCTATACTATTTTTGACAGGCTGATATATATAAAACATTTCATTTTGTAAATAACCGAAAGGACATAAATATCATGGCAAGAATGAAAAACACAGATAAGACGATGGATAAGATCGTCGCACTTTGCAAGAACCGCGGCTTCGTCTACGCAGGCAGCGAGATCTACGGCGGTCTCGCAAACTCCTGGGACTACGGCCCCCTCGGCGTTGAATTCAAGAACAACGTTAAGAAGGCTTGGTGGAAGAAGTTCGTTCAGGAATCCAAATATAACGTCGGCCTTGACGCAGGTATCCTTATGAACCCCCGCACCTGGGTAGCTTCAGGCCACGTCGTTAACTTTAACGACCCCCTTATCGACTGCCACTCCTGCAAGATGCGCCACCGCGCTGACAAGCTTATTGAGGACTGGAATGCTGAAAACGGCATTGATATGGTGGTTGAGGCTCTCTCCAATGAGGAGATGACCGCTTATATCCGCGAAAAGGGCGTTCCCTGCCCCGGCTGCGGCAAGTGCGATTTCACCGATATCCGTAAGTTCAATATGATGTTCAAGACCTTCCAGGGCGTTACAGAGGACTCCTCTACCGAGCTCTACCTCCGCCCCGAGACCGCGCAGGGCATCTTCGTTAACTTTAAGAACGTTCAGAGAACTACAAGAAAGAAGGTCCCCTTCGGTGTTTGCCAGATCGGTAAGTCCTTCCGTAACGAGATCACTCCCGGTAACTTCACCTTCCGTACCCGCGAGTTCGAGCAGATGGAGCTTGAGTTCTACTGCAAGCCCGGCACCGACCTTGACTGGTTCAACTACTGGAAGGATTACTGCCACAAGTGGCTCCTTGACCTTGGCATGAGAGACGAGAACCTCAAGCTCCGCGATCACGAGCAGGCTGAGCTCTCTCACTACTCCAAGGCCACCACCGACTTTGAGTTTATGTTCCCCTTCGGATGGGGCGAGCTCTGGGGCATTGCCGACAGAACCGACTTTGACCTTAAGTCTCACCAGAACGAGTCCGGCGAGGCTATGGACTACTTCGATCCCGAAACGAACGAAAAGTACATACCCTACGTTGTTGAGCCCTCCCTCGGCGCTGACCGCGTTGCCCTCGCATTCCTTATCGAGGCTTACGACGAGGAGATCGTTGACGAGGCAAAGAACGACGTCAGAGTAGTTCTTCACCTCCATCCCGCTCTCGCGCCTATCAAGGCTGCAGTTCTTCCCCTCTCCAAAAAGCTCTCCGAGGGCGCTGAAGAGGTTTACGCTGAGCTTGCAAAGTACTTCCGCGTTGACTTCGATGAGACAGGCTCTATCGGTAAGCGCTACCGCAGACAGGACGAGATCGGTACTCCCTTCTGCATTACCTATGACTTCGACTCCGTTGAGGACGGCTGCGTGACCGTTCGTGAGCGTGACTCCATGGAGCAGGTCCGCCTCCCCATCGCAGAGCTTAAGTCCTACCTTGAGGAAAAGCTTTATTTCTAAGATGAAATATTTCGCAGAAACTTTTCTGAAAAAAAGTTTCCGCACCTTCAAAAAACTTTAAAAATTGGTATAGCTGAGCTTTGAAGGCAAAAGCTACAGCGTGAAACGCTGCGGCGCATACGCGCCGGTCATCGCCCGTAAAATATGCAAAAATGAGCTCGTTCATTTTTGCATACTTTACGGATAGGGATCGCTTTTGCCCTTCTGTATCTTTGTCATATTTAAAAGTTTTCGTAAACCTTTTTCAAAAGGTTTCGCGGTCAAGGGCGCGGAGCCCTTGTCGCCCTCGCAAGGGCGAAACATCCCTATGCTTTCAAGAAAGGACAATATTATGGAATTCATTATCTCCAAGGGCGATACCGTTGCAAAATGCACGTCAGTCGGCGGCGAGCTCATCTCCTTTGTAAAGGACGGCAAGGAGTACGTATGGTACGGCCACGCTGAGCACTGGAGTGGTCAGGCTCCCTGCCTTTTCCCCGTTGTTTGCCGCCCCAAGGACGACTGCGTTATTATCGACGGCATGACCTATCCCATGAAGAAGCACGGCTTTGCAAGAAAGGCAGCCTTCACACCCGTTGAGGTGACTCCCTCAAGCGTTACCTTCCGTCTCACGGAGAGCGACGAGACAAAGGCATCCTTCCCCTACGAGTTTATCCTTGATATCACTCACTCCGTTACAGAGGACAGCTTCACAACGGAATATAAGGTGACCAACAAGAGCGACAGAGCTATGACCTTCTGCATCGGCGGCCATCCCGGCTTCAACTGCCCTATTTGCGAGGGCGAAAGCTTTGAGGACTACAGCCTTGTTTTTGACAATGCAAAGGGCGCTGTTGCTCACAACTGCGATCTTGATGCAGGCGGCTATATGAGCCCCGATATGCCTGAGCTTGACTACATCAAGGACTCTAAGATGGACCTTATCTACGACCGCTTCGACTTTGACGCAGTTGTAGTTGAGAATCTCCCCGTAAAGAAGGTAAACCTCGTTAACCGCAACACCGGCCACGGCGTTCGCTTTGAGTTTGACTCCTTTGACGCCATCGGCTTCTGGACACCTATCAAGATGTCCTCCCCCTTCATCTGCCTGGAGCCCTGGAACGGTCTCCCCGGCGGACTTGACGAAACAAGCGAATTCACCTCTAAAAAATACGCAAAGACTATCGCCCCCGGCGAAAGCTTTGTTACTTCCTATAAAGCAACTGTGATCTGATGAATCTTTGTAATCTTACTACGGTAAGGGAATTGCTTGACAGATACGGCCTCGCTCCGAGAAAGGGCTTTGGCCAGAACTTTCTCATCAATCCCGACGTTCCCGCCCGCATTGCAGGCTCCTCCGCCCTCGGAGGGGACTGCGGCTGGGGAGGGGCTGACAGCACAGCCCCCGAGGGGGTCTGCGCTCTTGAGATCGGCCCCGGCATCGGCGCTATGACGAGAGAGCTCTCAGCCCTTTTTGATCGGGTGCTTGCAGTTGAGATAGACCGCGGCCTTATCCCCCTGCTCTCGGAGACCCTTTACGACTGCGAAAACGTCACCGTTATCAACGAGGACTTTATGAAGCTCTCCGTTAAGGACCTTCTTCGCGAGAGCTTTGGCTCATCTCCCGTTCGTATCTGCGCAAATCTGCCTTACTATATAACGTCGCCCATTATTATGGCGATCCTTGAAGCCTACGCCCCCAGCGAGCGCCCTCAGGTCCAGTCTGTTACCGTTCTCGTGCAGAACGAGGTTGCAGACAGGCTTTGCGCCGAGGCGGGCAGCGATGAATACGGCTCCATCACCGCGGCGGTGAACCTTTGCGGAACTGCAAGAAAGCTCTTTACCGTTCCCGCAGGATGCTTCTACCCCGCTCCCAAGGTGACAAGCGCCGTCGTTCAGATAACCCTTTATCCCGGCGGAGTTCGGGATGCATTCGACTCTCTTCCCGAGGATGACGGGGAGCTTGACAAGCTTATCTCCCTTGCAAAAAGGCTTATTGCCGCGGCATTCGCCCAGAGAAGAAAGACCCTTACGAACGCACTCTCCTCAGTTTGCCCCAAGGAGAAAACCGAGGCGGCCCTCGCAAGCCTTAATATCCGCGCCGATATTCGCGGCGAAAAGCTTTCCGCTTGCGATTTCGTTGCCATTGCAAAGTTTATCAGAGGAAAGGAGGAAGCAGCACAGTGAACTTCAGAACAGAAGAAGAAAAAACAAACGATATGATAGTTTATGAGAAGAAGGCCAAGGCAGGCGATATCGTTAAGGAATACAAGCGCGTTGCCAAAAAGGCAAACGTTTCTGCAGTGATCGCCGCCGTTATCCTTTCTTCCATCGCTTTTCCCATTTTCTTTGAGCCCGCTTATAATAACGAGCTGGTTCTCGGTATGGTCTCCGCGGCGCTTATGGTGGTCATTCTGGTGGTTGGCATCAGATTTCTCACCGGCGCTATCATCACTCGCTCCCTCCCCGCTTTTATGAAGTGGGGCACTCTCTCGGCCCGCTGGACCGAGGCAAGAAGCGATATGCACTCTCTTGAAGAAAAAATGGCAGAGCAGAAGGCATTTCCCGATGACGTTGAAAAGGCTGAGGAAAAGCTCATTTCCCTCTCCGAAATGCTCATCGCTTTTGCTGAGGAAAACGAAATAGAAGCAGAATAAAAAAGAGAAGATTCGCATTAAACGAATCTTCTCTTTTTTTGTTTGTTATTTTTCAGCTTCTATTATGACCTCATCGCTGCCCTCACGAAGCAGGTCAAGAGAATTATTGACGAAAACGATGTGGGCCGCCGCAACGATAACGCTTGAAAGCGTGGTCTTGAGCTTTGACTCGGTGACGCCTACGGGCTCCAACGAGGCTTTAAGGCCGCAGATATATGCAAGCATATTCTCAAATTCATCGCAAAAATAGTTATAGGCCGTTGGCGTATCGTACAGCTCTCTCTGCTTTTCATAAAGCATTGCAACGTCATCAATTGAGAGCACGGTCTTGCCGATGCCGATAAATATAAAATATACGAGATGATCTCTGCTGTAAAGCTTTTTTGAAGGCGCACTGACAACACCCTGCTTCACGTAGTTTGATACCATGGAGGGCGTGATGGCAGGGCACCCCAAAGGGGAAAGAACACCGTTTACATATTTCGTTACCTGCTCAAGATAGAGACCCACGTCGGGTATCTCTGCGTATCTGGGCAAACGGAAATCCCGTACCTTTTGAGCAAAAAGTGTTTTGATTTCATTACTCATATGTATATATTATACCATCTTTCATCATCTGTCAACAAGTTATACAAAATCA
Organism: Candidatus Avispirillum sp.; assembly: GCA_045545335.1. Taxonomy (GTDB): domain Bacteria; phylum Bacillota; class Clostridia; order Oscillospirales; family CAG-272; genus Avispirillum. The sequence continues at coordinate 38,253 of JAZQAS010000027.1, forward strand.
CTTGACAAGTTTTTGAAAAACCGATATAATAGATTTAGTATAATGCGTTAGTGTGCGCCTGCACAAATTTGAAAACGCAGCTTTGCTCTATGCAAAGAAGAAAGCAGGATACTATGAATTTCAAGATCATATCCGACTCCTCTTCCGATATATTCGCTCTCAGCGGCACTGCATACGAGTCAGTACCTCTCAAGGTCATTACAGACGAAAAAGAATTTACCGATACAAAGGATCTCAATGTTTCCGAGATGACGGAGTATCTTAAAAAGTACAAGGGCACCTCCAAATCCTCCTGCCCCAATATGGAGGACTATAAGGACGCTTACGCAGGCTGCGACGGCTTTTTCTGCGTTACCATTACCCGCAACCTCTCCGGAAGCTACAACAGCGCGACTCTCGCCCTTGAGGACTTTGCCGAGGAAAACCCTGACGTTCGCGGCTGCGTTATCGACACGCTCACCGCAGGCCCCGAGATCGCTCTCCTTATAGACAAGCTTGAAGCACTTATTGCAGAGGGCCTTGATTTTGACACTATCAAGGAAAAGATCTGCGAATATAAGAACACCACTCACCTTCTCTTCTGCCTTGAATCTATGACCAATCTTGCAAACAACGGCAGAATAAGCCACGCAACTGCAAAGATGGCAGGCCTCCTCGGCATTCGCGCCATCGGCAAGGCAAGCCTTGAGGGCACCCTTGAAATGGTCTCCAAGGTGCGCGGAAGCGATAAGGCAACGGCTGAGCTTTTCGACCGGATGAAGGCCCACGGCTACTGCGGCGGCAGAGTTCGCATCCACCACTGCCAGAACGAGGCGGCGGCAACGGCCCTGAAGGCAAGGATCGCCGAGAGCTACCCTGCAGCCGAGGTCATTATTGAAACCACGGGCGCCCTTTGCTCCTTCTACGCGGAGCGCGGCGGATTTCTCATCGGCTACGAGGGCGCACCCAAGAACTGAGACAACACCCACCCTCCAAGTAGGCCCCAAGGTGCACGCACCGAGGGGCTTACATTTTTATAGGCAAGCGCAGCTATATTAGGCAATAGCCTAACCGCCCCGTCGATTATAAAAAAGCCACCCCACAGTCGTGGTTTCAGGACAGCGACTATGGGATGGTTTTTCTATGTTTTTTCCTTATTTTACTTGAAGAGCGACGGTTTTTTCTTCTTTTTCTACTTCATCGCAAAGCTCATCAAAGGTGACGAAGGTATAGCCCTCTCTCTTCAGCATTTCTATGATACGCTCTATCTTTTCTGCATATGCCGAAATTCCTCTGCTCAGATAAAACCTTTCCGAGCGAGGCAGCTCTGCAACTGCATCTGAGCGGTTATCCGAAAGCTCAAAGGGGTGGAGATAGAAAACGTAGCAATCGTTTTTCTTTATATATCTTTTGATACCGTCCTGCACCAGGGGCCATGGGCAAAGGCGCACGTAGCCGCCGCCCGAAACGGGATATGTACAGCCGAGGATATTCTCGCAGGAAAGGCTGAACTCATAAAGCCCATCCTTTGAATATACTCCCGAAAGGCGCTTTTCAAAGCCCTCAAGGCTGAAGCCGCCCTTGAGATAATTTCTCGTAAAGCCATGGCTGCTGGAATCATACTTAAAGCCGAGGGAGCGGAGCACCTCTATCTTTTCATCGTCCATGCTGAAAAACGGCGCTCTGTAGCCCTCTACCCTTTTGCCGAGTATCCCTTCAAGATATTCCTTTGCCTTTTTCGTTTTCTCTTTGAACTCCTCGGCCGTCAGCTTATCAAGGGAGGTATGATCGTAGCCGTGGAGGGCGATGGCGTGTCCTCTCTCGGAAATAGAAGTAAGCTTTTCCTCAATCCTTTTTGCCGTATGGCAAAGGGTGAAGAGCGTTGCCCTGATACCGTGGCGCTCAAGGAGAGACACGTATTTATCAATTCCGTCCAGCATATCGTCATCAGGGGAGAGACCTCTCCTTGCAAGACAGCCTGCATCGGAGAAATCCTCAACGTCCATGGTGAAGACAGCGTATTTCTTTTTACTGCACATCTGTGATATACTCTCTTATCGCCTTATCGTATGCATCCTTATTGTTGGGGCGCAGGTGAGAATGGCGGCCCGTGGGGAGCCAGACTATTCTCTTTGTTTCGCTCTTCGTTGCCGCAAAGAGCTCACGGCTTTTCTTGGGAAGGGAGAAAACGTCCTCCTCGCCAAAGATATAAAGGATATGCTTATCGTATTCGCGGCAGAGCCTGATGGGAGTAACGTCTCTGTAATCCGCGCCCGTTACCCTCTTTATTCTCATCATAATAAGGTCAACAAGGGGCCAGACAGGCTTCTTGAGCTGAATGAGATGCTGCTTATAGGTCTCGCGGAAGGTGACGTAGGGTCCCTCTGCAACGATGCCCTTGATACTCTCGGGAGCTCCCTCGCCGACGCAGGCCTTGAACGCCGCCGCGCCTCCAAGGCAAATAGCGTGGAGCCACACCTTTTTGATACCACGCTCTCTTTCAAGATACTCGCACCAGGAGCGAACGTCACGGCTTTCAAGAAGGCCTATGGTGCTGTACTTACCGTCGCTCTTGCCGTGGCATCTCGTATCTATAACGAGGATATTTATACCCATATCCGCATAGGGCTTTGCAAAATAGCAGGAATATCTGAGGCATTCGCATCTTCCGGGAAGGAAGATTACGGCGCTGTCGCCGCCGAAATCGTAATACTCTGCGTGGAGATGGAGCCCGTCAAAGGAGGTTATATCAGCCTCGCTCATTTTTTCGGCGTTTTCCTCCGCCCAAAGGACGCCCTCATTCCACATCGTCATCTGCTCGCAGTCCTCAGGATCGGAGCAGCTGTATCCCCATTCTCCCTCCTTGCGAACGAGAGTGCCCTCAAAGACCCTCCTTGCAACGTAAAGAAGAAAGAAAAATGAGCCGACGCCGCCGAGAACGATGAGCGCCGCCGCTATCCATATTATTACAAGCCCGTAGGTGGGCAGATTCATTATCGCATTTATCATAATATTCGCCTCTATATTTTTTATCCTTATAATTATAACAGATTATATCTCAATTACCACTCTTTTTTTAAAAGTTTATGTCCTTTTTTGTTGAAAAAAAGGAAGGGGTGTGCTAATATATACTTGGTGTATTATGATATATAATGTACTTATAAAATATATTCAACCAAGAAAGGCACCGATATGGCTAACTTTGTTATTATCCCCGACGCCTCCTGCGACCTTACCAAGGAGCTGAGAGAGCGCTTTGATATTCCCGAATATCTCCACGGCACCATCACCTTCCCCGACGGCCACGACGAACGCTGCAGCCTCGACTGGGAGACCATCTCCGCTGAGGAGTATTTCCGCACCATGGCTGAGGATAAGGCCATCTACAAGACTGCAGGTGTTGGCATCACCGAGGCGGAGACCGTTTTTGAGAAATATCTTTCTCAAGGCATCGACGTTATCAATATAACTCTCTCCTCCGGTATCTCCTCCACCTACAGCTACTGCAAAAAGGCGGCTGACAATATGCAGGCAAAGTATCCCGAAAGAAAGGTCATCTGCATAGACTCTCTTCGCTACTCAACCGCACTTTCCCTTCTCGTTATCCTCGCCGCTCAGAAGAGAGCCGAGGGCGCAACCATTGACGAGGTCAGCGCTTTTATTGAGGAAAAGAAGCACAGCATCCATCAGATGGGCCCCATGGACGACCTTTTCTTCCTCGTGAGAACAGGCCGTATCTCAAACGTTAAGGCCTTCTTCGGCTCACTTGTTGGCGTTAACCCCATGGCAGACTTCAATGAGCGCGGCCTTTCCGAGGTGCTTGCAAAGTTCAAGGGCAAGAAGGCGGCTCTCGACGCTGTTATCAAATATATGAAGGGCACCATCGTTGACCCCGAAAAGCAGATCATCTTTGTTGCACACTCCAACAGAAAGGAAGCTGCAGAAAAGCTTTCCGCAATGATCGAGGCGGAATTCCACCCCAAGGAGATCATCATAAACACCGTTGGTATGTCCTGCGGTGCCAATATCGGCCCCGGCCTTTGCGCCGCATTCTACGAGGGCAAGCCCATCAGCGCAGGTATGGCTGAGGAAAAGGCCCTTATGGATTCCATCGCACAGAAGAAATAATCTTTTTGAGAGGTATAAAAATGAAAAACTACGCAATCGTAGCAGACTCCACCTGCGACCTCCCCCTTGAAGCCCGCGAAAAATACGGCATTGACTACATAAAGATGGGTTACGTCATAGACGATACCACCTATCCCGCATCCCTTGACTGGGAGACCCACTCCGCAAAAGAATTTTACGACCTCATGAGAGACGGAAAATACGTTCGCACGGTGCAGATAGTTCGCGAGGAGACTCTCGCAGTTTTCAAGAAATATCTCTCCGAGGGTATGGACGTTATATATATATCCTGCTCCTCCGCCCTCTCCGGCTCATATAACTTCGGCTCTCTCATTGCAAGAGAGCTTAAAGGCGAATACCCCGAAAACACCGTTCACTGCGTTGACGCTCTCATAAGCTCTCTCGGCCAGGGCTTTCTTGCCATCAAGGCTGCCCAGCTCAAGAGCGAGGGCAAGAGCGCAGAGGAGGTAGTTGCATGGCTTCTGGAAAACCGACTGAAGGTCAATCAGTACGGCACCGTTGAGAGCCTTGAATATCTTCGCCGAGTTGGCCGAGTTAAGGCCTCCAGCGCATTTTTCGGAAACCTCTTCGGAGTTAAGCCCATTATCCTTTCCGATATCAAGGGCCAGAACTTCGCATTCAAGAAGGTGAAGGGCGCGGCAAATGCAAAGCGCGAGATAGCCGCCCTCATCAAGGATGCCTCCGTTGACGCTGAAAACAGCACCCTCTTTATCTCCCACGCAGACGCTATCGACTCTGCCGAGGCCTTTCGCGACGAGATACTCGCCATCTGCCCCTTTAAAGAGGTATTCATAAACCACATCGGTCCCATCGTCGGCGCAAGCGTCGGCCCCGGCACCGTTATCGCTTTCTGCTTTGGCAAGGAAGTTACCATTGAAGGAAATTAACGCTTGAAAGGTGTGGTGCTATGTCCACAAAAAAGCTTGACGGCATCGCTCTGAGGAATATGCTCCTCTCGGGATATGCAAACCTTGAAAACGATAAGGACAGAATAAACGCCCTTAACGTTTTTCCCGTTCCCGACGGCGATACCGGCATAAATATGTCTAAAACTCTGGAAGGCGGCATTGCCGCTCCCGAAGGGGAGAATGCCGCTGAATATATAAAGACCTTCTCCAAAAAATCCCTGCTCACGGCCAGAGGCAACTCGGGAGTTATCTTCTCTCAGTTCATCCGCGGTCTTGCCGCAGGCTGCGAGGGAAAGGACTCCGTTTCCGTCAGCGATTTTGCAGAGGCCTTTAACAAGGGCGTTGAATGCGCCTACTCCTCCGTTATCAAGCCCGTTGAGGGAACTATGCTGACGGTGCTCAAGGATACGGGAGAGTTTCTTAGCGAAAACTGCAACAGCTTCTCCGATTTTGAGGAATGCTTCGATGCTCTTTGCAAAAGAGCCGAGGCAAGCCTTGACCATACCCCCGAGCTTCTCCCCATCCTTAAGGAGGCGGGAGTAGTTGACTCAGGCGGCGCGGGGCTTCTCTCGGTGTTCACAGGTATGCGCTCCGCCCTTCTCGGAGAGAGCATCACCGTTGGAGATGGAGCAAAGGCTGATGCCGCCCCCTCCGTTTCTCTTGATCTGGGCCCCGATTTCGATTTTGAATTCGGCTATTGCACCGAATTTATCCTCCAGCTTCTCAATTCCAAATGCGACGTGGCCTCCTTTGATATAGCTCCCCTCTCCGACAGCCTCACCGCTATCGGCGACTCGGTCGTCGCCGTTCACGACGGGGATATCGTTAAGATACACGTTCACACAAGGACCCCCGAGGCGGCCATCGCCGAGGCGAGAAGATACGGCGAGCTCATCACCGTTAAGATCGAGAATATGTCCGTTCAGCACTCTGAAAATACAGCCGCCCCCAAAAAGAAGGAAAAATACGCTGTCGTTGCCGTGACCAAGGGCGACGGCATCAGAAAATATTTCTCCGAGATCGGCGTTAACGCCTTTGTTGACGGCGGACAGACCAACAATCCCTCCACCGAGGACTTTATCAAGACCTTCAAGGGTGTTTCGGCAGAGCATATTATAGTTCTGCCCAACAATTCAAACATCATCCTCACAGCCCGTCAGGCGGCTGAGATGTATAAGGATGCGGACGTTCGCGTCGTTCCCACAAGGTCATACGCCGAATGCTACACCGCCCTCTCCATGATGGACCTTACCGCCGAAAGCGCAGACGGCCTTGCAGACAGCATGATGCAGTATCTCCCCTACGTTACCAGCGGCTACGTTACAACCGCAACGAGAAACGCCACCATCGGCGGCATCGAGCTTTCCGAGGGGGACTACATAGGCCTTGATAACGACAGCATCCGCTCCTGCGAAAAGGATAAGGTCTCCTGCGCGCTCAGCCTTTTCAAGGCTCTTCCCGATATTGACGATAAAGCGGTCATCACCGTTTTCTACGGAAATGACGTTACAAAAGAGGAGCTCTCTCTTCTGCGGTCGCGCATTTCAAAGGAGCTTCCCCTTATTGAGGCGGGATACATCTACGGCGGGCAGGACGTTTACAGCTTTATCTTTGCCATTGAGTAATCCATAAAACAGAACAGGTAATTATATGAAAAAGATCGTTATTGATATTTACGGAGCAGACCGCGGCGAGATGCCCGTTCTTTGCGGAAGCGCCAAGGCCATCCTTGAGGACTCCTCTCTCTACGGCGTTTTCGTCGGCGACGGGGATACGGTCACCTCTGCTATGGCCGAGCTCGGCGTTTCCGAGGACCGATACAGCATCATCCACACCACCGAGAAAATAGAGAATACCGATATCCCTATGGATATCCTTAAGGGAAAGGCAAAGGAGAACGCCTCCATGGGCCTTGCCATCGACGCCCTTCGGGATGACCCCGAGACCATCGGCCTTCTCAGCTGCGGAAGCACGGGCGCTCTTATGATCGGCTCTATTTTCCGCCTCGGCCTTATCAAGGGCCTTAAGATGCCTGCTCTCTCCTCCGCACTCCCCGCATACGACGGCGAAAAGCTGGTCTGCCTTCTTGACTGCGGCGCAAATATCGACTGCAAGGCAAAGGACCTCTTAAACTTCGCCCTTCTCGGAGAGGCATATATCAAGAGCATGTTTGATAACGACTCTCCCCGCGTTGGCCTTATGTCCGTTGGACGCGAGGACTCAAAGGGCAACGCTCTTACAAAGGAGGCCTTCGCCCTCCTTCGGGACTCCGACCTCAACTTTATCGGAAACATTGAAGGAAACGACCTGCTCTCGGGCTATGCCGACGTTATCGTGGCAGACGGCTTTGCAGGCAACATCCTTCTCAAAAACGCAGAGGCCTGCGGCCGCTACGCTCAGGCCCTGGTTGAAGCCCTCTGCGACAAATACGGCGCCGCTCCCGAGCTGAAAAGCGCGGTCAGCGACCTGCTTGATTATCGCTTCAACTTCAACGCAAACGGCGGCGCGACCTTCCTCGGCACGAAGAAGACCGTTATCAAGATGCACGGCTCTGCAAACGATCACACCGCATACGCCTGCATAAAGCAGCTCCTCAGGCTCCACGCCCGCGACTTCGACCGCCGCATCGCGCAGTGCCTTGAGAGGTAAAAATAGTTTTTCTCTTCTTTCCTTGGAAGGAAAGAAGCAAAGGAACTTCGCCCTATGGGTCTGCATTATATCTTAGTTTATCTGTAGCCGTAGCTTCAGCTGAATTTAAATTAACAAAGTAACCAAAGGCAAAAGCCCAAAAAAGGAATAACCCTCAAAAATGAACGAGCTCATTTTTGAGGGTTATTCCTTTTTTGATGGCGCCGACGGCGCTACGGCGTTGCAACGCCGTACTTTTGCCTGCAAAATATAGCTAAACCAATTTTTGAAAGTTTTTTGCGGAGTGCAGAGGGCTTTTTTCCAAAAAAGCCCTTTGCAAAAAGCTCAAACCTTAATATAAATACCACCGGCGGCCGAATATTTATTCCTTAACTATCTCTCTGTACTTAAACTTATGCATGAACTTATGGAACACGTATTCCACGGGGATCATTGCAACGGCCACCACGTTGAAAAGGAGGATGAGGCTGGCCCATCTCCAGGGGAACATCAAATGGAGGAGACTGCAGAGGACTCCGTAGACGCAATAGCGGCAGAGAGTGAATATGACGGTCTTAAGTCCGTCTGCATACCTGAACCTTCTGAACGCAACGAACTTATTGAGAAGCACGTTAAAGAAGGCTATCTGGATTCCCACGGAGGGGACGGAGAGGAGCACGTACTCAAAATTCAATTCAAGTGTAAGCTCCAGCATCATCAGCTCCGCAAGGAAGAAGGCCGCAAAGGTTACCCAGGCGCTTGAGAAGAGCTTTCTGTATATTCTCAGCGTATCGGGTATGGCATTGAAATGGGAGGACTTATTCCCATCGAGATAGATGGTATCTATGCTCATGGTGGTTATGGGGATGGCCTGCTTATCGGCGCAATAGAGCACGTTCATCTCATAATCGTACTTATCTCCGCCAACGTTCACCATCCAATCAACATACTCAGCCGCAAAGCCGCGAAGGCCCGACTGATTATCATTGAGATAATGACCTGTGAGAATAGTATAAACTATTCGGGAAATTCTGTTTCCAAGCTTTGATTTTTTGGGGATATCGCCCCTCAGGTTGCGGACCGTGAGAACGAAGCGGCTGCCTGTTCTCAGCTCATCCATCACCCTTTTGATATCCTTGACGGAATGCTGTCCGTCTGCATCGGCGGTGACAAAGCGGAGGCACTGAGGATAGTGCTCGCGAATGACCTTCATTCCCGCCTTGAGAGCCGCTCCCTTGCCTCGGTTTTCGGGCAGGGTGACAACTCCCGCAAGATGGGATACCGCCTGAAAATAACAGTCGTGGCAGGCGGGAGAGCCGTCGTTTACGACGATTATGCCGTAGCCCTCTCTGTAAAGCTCGTTTACAAGAGCGACCATTTTTTCATCAGGCTTATACGCAGGTATCAGAACTATTTCCTCCAAGGGCTCACCTCCCGTTCAAGCATTCCTTATAAAACCCGTTTATCTTATCCATGAGAGAAGCATCAAGCTCCCCCGAAAAAGCGGCGCTGTGTCCGCCTTCTATCTTAAAAAACTCTACGCCGTCCCGCGCTATCTCGTCCCTATGTGCGCCGATTGAGCAGCGCTCCTCAAAAAGCACCTCATCCTCCTCAGACTCAACTATGAGAACCGGAACGCTTGATGAGTTGATGGCATCAATGCCCGTAAGGTCCACGGCCTCGCGGCCAAAGAGCATTACCTGATAGAGCCAAAGCATGGGATAATTAAAATATGCAAGAGGGCCTATCTTCTCCTCTGCAGGAGAGATGACCGCCTCCATTGCGCTGTTCACTCCGTTTACCGAGACAACCGCCGAAACGCGGTGATCCCCTGCAAGGGCGCAAAGAGCGCCGTAGCCCCCGCGGGAATGGCCGAGCAGAAGCACGTCGGAATAATCGTATTCACTTTCAATAAAGGAAAGAGCGCAATCAAGATCAAGAGCCGCCCTTGAAAAGCCGACGGCGCTTTCCCCGTCGCTCGCTCCGGAGCCCGTCATATCAAAAATGAAAACGTCGTATCCCTCAGAAAGAAAATGATCTATCTCCTCAGAAAAAGCGCAGCCATGGCTGTTTATTCCCTGAGCAATGACTATGAGAGCCTCTCCGCCGCTCTTAAAGAGGGCGCCGGAAAGCATAACGTTATCCTCTGTAAGAAAGCTGCAGGCCTCAGCATTCTGAGACTTATAGATACAGGTCTTGTGCACTCCCGACTCGTAGCGGGAAAACACCGAATCGTAAACAAGCTTCGTCACAAAGCCCTGTATTACAACATTTATTATAAGGATTATAACGATAATTCGCAATACTTTTTTCACAATTTTCTTTTTTTCGACAGCCACCGTTATCCTCCTTTTTACTCTTTTCTGTTTTTAATAATACCACATATTATCCCCTTTGTCTACGGATATTTTTTCCATAGGCGCAGTATATGAAGGTCCTCCCTGCAACAAATATCACGCTTTTTCCATAGCTCAATTCGCAAAAATCCAACAAAAAAGCTCCCGCCGCTTGACAAGCGCAATACTTCGTGATATGATGTATTACACGAAGGGAGGTATTATATGGATATTCAGCTTAAGCGAGGGCTCCTTGACGTTTGCGTTCTTGCGGCCATTAAGGACGGCGAGTCCTACGGCTACAGAATAATAAAGGACCTGAGCCCTTATACCCGTCTTTCCGAATCCACTTTATATACTATTCTCAAGCGACTTGAGGCGGGCAATATGCTCACCGTTCGTATGTCGGAGCACGGCGGCCGCCTTCGCAAATACTATAAGATCACCGACGAGGGTCTGCGTCGCATCGAGGATTTCAAGGCAGACTGGGACGAGATATTATCTATATACAAATTTGTGACAAAGGAGGACTCGGGCAATGACTAAAAACGAATTTTTGCGCGCTCTTCGCAACGAGCTTACGGGCCTTGAGCCAAACGAGATAGAGGAGCGCCTGCTTTTTTACAGCGAGATGATAGACGACAGGATCGAGGAGGGCCTCTCCGAGAGCGATGCGGTTGCGGCCATTGCAGAAAACGCTGACGTTACTGCAAGAAATGCTGACGAGCCGCCAATTTCTGTGCCTGCGGAGGAAAAGAAAAAAGAGAAAAAGAGCCTCAGAGCCTTTGAGATAGTTCTCCTTGTGCTTGGCTCTCCCATCTGGCTTTCTCTTCTTATTGCGGCTGCCGCCATCGTTGCGGCAATATATATTTGCCTCTGGGCTGTGATCGTTTCCCTATGGGCCGTTTTCGCATCCCTTTGCGCCTCCTCTCTCGGCGGCCTCTTTGCGGGAGCTGTATTTATTTTTGAATCAAGCCCCGTTTCGGGCATAGCCGTTATCGGAGGGGCTATCGCCTTGGCAGGCATCTCCATCCTTGCATTTTTCGGATGCAGGGCGGCAACCAAGGGCGCCATATGGCTGACGAAAAGATCGGCAAGGCTTATTAAACGTCTTTTTACTAAGCATCACTAAACAGGAGGGAAAATAATGGAAACAAAAACTGTTGTATGGATCGTTTTGGCGGTGGCTCTCACGCTTTTGGGAACCATGATATTTGCCGCGGCTCTGGCTTCCGTTGGCTGGGACTTTTCAAAGCTCTCCACCGTGGGATACGAGACCAACGTTCACCACATTGAAAAGGAATTTGAAAGCATATCCGTAAATTGCGACACTGCCGATATCGTGCTTATCCCCTCCGAAAATGAAAAGGCCTCCGTTGAATGCTTTGAAGAAAGCTCTGCAAAGCACTCCGTTACGGTAGAGGACGGCACCCTGAAGATAGAGCTTGTCGATACGAGAAAATGGTATCGGTATATCGGCATAAATCTGAATACCCCGAGGATCACCGTTTCTGTTCCCGTCGGCCAATACGGCGCTCTCACCGCGGCCTCCGACACGGGCGACGTTACCATACCCGAGGGCTTTACCTTTTCGGCCGTCAGCATCTCCTCATCCACGGGAGACGTTGAGATACGCGCAAGGGCTACGGGCGATATCAAAATAAAGACGAGCACGGGCGACGTGCAGCTTGAAAACACGTCTGCCGAGAGCATCGGGCTTTCCTCCTCTACGGGAGACACGACCCTCAGCCGCGTGGACTGCGAGAGCCTTACCTCCAATGCAAGCACGGGAGATATTACCCTGAAAAGCGTTAACGTGACAAAAAAGCTATACGCAAAGACCAGCACGGGCGACGTTGAGCTCTTTTCCTCTGACGCCGCAGAGATCTATATCGAGACCGACACGGGCGACGTTACGGGCAGCCTTCTCACCGAAAAGACGTTTATAGCAGAGAGCGACACGGGAAACATTGACGTTCCCCACGGAAGCGGCGGCCCATGCGAGATCATCACCGACACGGGAGACGTTGAGCTGACCGTCTCCTCTCTTAACTGAGCGCAAATGGCGACCATCAGCGAAGCTTTGGAAAGGCTTGAACACTCCGATTTTCGCAGAAGATTTCATCTGACAGAAAAGGATCGGGCATATATCAAAGAAAAGGGGCTGCCGACGGTGAGGCGGCACGCCGAGGATATGGTGCTACAGCGACTTGCCCCCGCAGAGCCGAAAAACGACGGAAAGCAGACCCCAATGCGAGGCCACCCCGTATTCATCGCTCAGCACGCTTGCGCCTGCTGCTGCCGCAGCTGCCTTTACAAATGGTATAAGGTAAAGCCCGGACGGGAGCTCACCCCCTCACAGCAGAAAAAAATAGTTGATCTTCTTATGGCCTGGATAGAAAAAGAAATATAAACTCAAAAAGAGGCTGTCGAAAAAGGCGCAGAACAAAAGCCGCAAAACATATAACATTTAGTTTAGAGAAAAATACAGCAAAAAAGTAGAAATCCGCCGAGAAAATCGGCGGATTTCATTGTTATAAGCGGCTTTTTAGCCGCGAATTGTCCCT
>JAZQAS010000028.1:0-26341 GCA_045545335.1 Candidatus Avispirillum sp.
GCCTCCAAGGGAAATAATGCGCTGTCGAACATTCTGCACCACCTTCAAAAGAATATCCGTTCCCACATGGGGCTTTGCATCAAACAAAATGCTTTCCGGTGCACCGGCAGCAACAAGCTGCTCCAGCATCCAGCCGATCCTGGGATTATTCAAGCCTGTGTTCAGTTTGCCGTCAGAAAATGTACCGGCTCCACCCTCACCAAACTGCACATTGCTCCGAAGATCCAGTTCTCCGGTTTTGAAAAAATGCTCTACTTTTCCGTGACGGGTTTCCGCATCCTCTCCCCGCTCAAGAACGATAGGGCAAAGGTTTGCCATTGACAGGATCAGCGCTGCAAAAATTCCTGCGGGACCAAAGCCAACCACAACAGGCCGTTTCGCAGAAAGCACTTTCGGCTGGGGTGGTTTGTAATAAGATACCGGAGCGACGGAAGCTCTCTTGCACCCAGATCGCTTTAAAATCTTATTCTCATTCCCATCGATCTGTACATCCACAGTATAAACAATTTTCACATCCGGTTTTTTTCTGGCATCCACACTGCGGCGGACGATCTTCAGCTTTCGCACTGCCGAATTGGAGACCTTCAAAAGTCTGGCGGCTTCATAAGCAAGCTGCGCCACATTATGCTCCGGTGGCAGTAATATTTCTCTGATACGAATCATTTTATTTTCCTTCCTGCGCTTTGTCCTGCCAGCACACCAGACGACCACGCCCACTGAAGATTGTACCCGCCGCAATCACCATCGATGTCCAGCACCTCTCCACAGGCGTACAGTCCCGGCACAAGCTTACTTTCCATAGTTTCTGCATCAAACTCCGCTGTGAGCACTCCACCTGCAGTAACCTGTGCGTGATCCATACCCATAGGTTCTGTAAGAACGATCTCAAAGCTCTTAACCGCTTCAACCAGGCTGCAGAGATCATCCTTTGTCAGCTGCTCCGCCATATTACCGGTGATTCCCGCAGCCTTTGTAAGAACTCTGCCCAAACGGTTGTGAAGAATGCCGGTGAACAATTCCTCCATCGGCAAATTCCGTTCCTTCCGGGAAGCCAATTCATCATAAAGTTCTTCTTTTGTCAGTCCGGTCATAAAGTCAAGCCTTGCACACCAGTCACCGGTTCCAAAACAAACATCCCGGGATATTTCAAAGATCACAGGACCTGACAGACCGTAATCTGTAAACTGAAGCTCACCGGATGATTGTGCAAAAGTCTTACCGTTATTAAGGATCTCCACTTTGCACTCACACCTTACGCCCTTTAAAGATACAACTGCAGGCCAGGCGCATTTCAGCTGAACAAGACTTGGTCTCAGCTTTGTGGTCTTATGTCCCATTTTCCCCAGCAATTTGTAGCCTGCCATCGTGCCGCCCAGTTTTGTTCCGGCAAGTCCTCCGCAGGCAACGATCACGCAGTCGCAATGATCTGTGTCGTTGATCAAAAAGCCGCTATCCTTACAACGAAGCTTCGTTACCTCAACACCTGCCAAAAGCGTTATGTTTTCTCTATCGAGAGCAAGGCGAAGCACATCCACAACAGAATTTGCCTGATCAGAATAGGGATAGACCCTCCCTGCTTTCTCCGCAACCGTGTACAGTCCAAGATCCCGAAACCAGGAACAGGTCGCAGCTGCATCCATTTTGCTCAGCGCAGTTTTTGCAAATGTCGGGTCCTCACCGTGATAGCAGGAAAGATCCATATTAAGATTCGTCAGATTGCATCTTCCGTTTCCCGTTGCCATCAACTTCTTTCCAACACGGGCCTGCCGTTCATACAACCGTATCTGCACTCCGGGGTACTGTGCCGCAGCAATAGCAGCAGCCATACCGGATGCGCCGCCTCCAATAATACCAATGATCATTCTATCACCTCATTTCCTGTATTATAGCTTATAAAAATCAACCTTGCAATACAAAAAGTCTGTGGTATAATAACCTCGGTGATTTAATGGACAGAGGAAATATCGAAAAAATAGCACAAAACCCGGATGACAGGATGCTCCTTGCCAAGATCTGGGACAAGATACAGGCAGGTATGCGAAGAAATATTATTGCAAATACAGGCTTCCTTTCCCCACGCGAGCTGGAAATGTGCAGGTATCTGTTCGGTCAGCAGGAAGGTCTTCACACCTTCGGCGGTTACGGTGAGGCCGAAAGAAAAATGCTCATATATCTTCCGGACTATCTGGATGCATCTGCCCTTACCGACGATGACAGCCCCATTGTATGTCTGCGTGCAGCTTTCTATGATGGAGACGAGCTTTCCCATCGGGATTTTCTCGGTGCTTTAATGGGAATCGGCATAACACGGGAGACCATCGGGGACATTTGTGTTGAAAAAGGAAGCTGTTTATTCTTCACTACAGCAGAAATCGCCCCATATATCGAACAGAATTTCATCGGCGCAGGCAGAGCAAAGCTTCAAATTGAAAGGATCCCTCTGACAGATGTAAGCGTATCAGAGCCTGAAACAAAGGAAATAAAAGATACTGTAGCTTCCATACGGCTGGACAGCATTATTTCCTCCGGCTTTCGGATCAACAGGAGCTTAGCTTCACAATATATCACAGCCGGAAAAGCTTCCGTAGACGGTCTACCCTGCGAAAAACCGGACAAAACCGTAAACGAAGGGGCAAAAATATCTGTCCGCGGACTGGGAAAAATCAAATTAAGAACCATCGGCAATCAAACAAAGAAAGGTCGTATATCGGTCATTATAGACCGGTATGTGTGAGGTATCATTATGGAGATGGACAAGGTAATTGCAAGAATCAACGAGCTTGCCAGAAAAGCAAAGGCAGAAGGACTGACCCGGGAGGAGCTGGAGGAAAGAGACAAGCTGCGCAGGATCTATATCGATTCCGTCAAAGCAAGTCTCACCGGTCAGCTGGATAACACCTACATTGTCTATCCTGACGGCACAAAGAAGAAGGTCGAGCCCAAAAGCAAAAAGAGCTGACTTGACTTTTTGACTCCGGAATGATATGATTGTCCGCACACGGAGAGTTGTCCGAGCGGTTTAAGGAGCTAGTCTTGAAAACTAGTGATTCCGAAAGGAACCTAGGGTTCGAATCCCTAACTCTCCGCCAAAAAAGAAGTAACTTTTGTCTACCAAAAGTTACTTCTTTTTTTATCCAAGCCGCAGGCTTGGCATATCATCAGCCCCAACGAGGCTGTATATCATCCATCGCTTTGCGATGGTATATCATCACGGCATAGCCGTGCATAAACCCTCCTGCGGCTTGATGAGATGCAACACTGCGTGTTATGATATACTGCAATGAAATGCAGATGGTATGCAAGGCTTTGCCTAGATTTTAGTTAGAATTTGTGATATAATAAACACATAGACAAATAAAATTCGTAAGATAAAATGAGGTGAGATGTTAATGGTTTATCCACCCAAAAGCGACCGGTATATGCAATATAGAGAAATGATGTTTGAGAATGGTTTTTCAGAAGCTAAACAGAAAACAGGTCATTTCTTTCGTCAAGCAACAGAACAAACAGCTTTTGTTATTAACTTTGAAGATGATGAAGAAAGTTGCATTACCATACTGTACGGATTTGCCTCTACCGCATACATGATAGGAGATGAAGAATGGTTCGCAAATCATGGCTCTGATATGGATGATTGCCAAGTTCGAAATATACTTTCCGTATGGGACGATGAGAGTGAAACCGCTGCCAAAACAAACATTTCAATTTTTTATGAGCAATACAAGAGTCACACCAAGAAAGAGATTCTTGCTGTAAAAAAGGAAAGACAAAAAGAATTTCTCGCTCATTTTTCTCGTGCTCTTAAACCGCTTGGTTTCAAGAAAAAAGGAACAAAGTGGACAAGGGAATTGGATAATGGAAGAGCACTTACGTTTGATGCTCAAAAATCGGCATTCTCCGATCAGTATTATTTCAATGTTACCGTACATAAGGCATCAAATTTATACGCAACACATTCTTATGAGCGCGTTGTGATGTACGGTAGCGATATATATAATTGGCAGTTGATGACGCAAAATCAAATTGTGAATTTAATTCAATATGCATTAAAAAATTATATTGAACCTAAATTGAAGTAGTAAATTCCAGTTTGTCGAATTGCATAAATGGTGTACTTTTTGGCTTTCTTTCCTAGTGTTATACTACTTTTGGTCAGTCTTTCGCATGAAAAAAGCACTTGCTTTCGCAAGTGCTTTTTTCAGCTAAATTCGCCTGCGGCGAGCTAAATTGACCTGCGGTCAGCTAAATGCCTGCGGCGCTAAATTGGCTACGCCAGCTAAAAGGCGAATTTAATTTAGCTGCGAAGCAATTTAGCTGTCGAGCGAAGCGAGATAATTTAGCTGCCTCGGAGAGGCAATTTAGCTTACTTTATTTTAACACTACGGAGGAATTTATGGGATGCGGAATTATGGTCTGCGGGCTTAACGGTTGCGGCAAAAGCACTCTTGGCAAGGCTTTGGCAGAGAAGCTGGGATTTCATTTTATAGATAACGAAAACCTGTTCTTTGATAGAAACGGGCCAAACGATCCCTATAGCTCCCCGAGGTCAGAGGAAGAGGCTATTGAGCTTCTGATGTGTGAAGTAAAAAGCCATGAGAATTTTGTTTTTGCGGCAGTAACGGGGGATTACGGAGCGGAGATCTTGCCCCTTTACAATTACATAGTAGAGATAAGAGTACCCAAGGACGTGCGAATGGAGAGAGTGCGTATGAGGTCATATATGAAATTCGGGGAAAGAATGCTGCCCGGCGGTGATCTCTATGAAGCGGAAGAAAGCTTTTTCAATTTTGTAAAAGCGCGTCCCGAGGATCGCGTCGAAAAATGGACTGCCCTATTTGACTGTCCCGTAATTACTGTGGACGGTACAAAAAGCATTGAAGAGAACGTTAATTATATTATTGAATTTTTGAAGATGAATATATGATCGAACGGCTGTAAAGATCATCCATTGTATTTCCATCTTCCACTACAAACTAAAGCAAGGAACAAATAACCGAAAAATCATAGATAAAAAAGTCTGTCGCAAACGAGCAAGGTTGCTAAGGACAGTTATCTTTAATAAAAACGGAATTTGGCACACAAATTTCCTGCTTGTGACAGTATAAAAAAACTACCCGAAGAAGAGAAAACAAACCTCTTTTTCGGGTAGTATTTTTTATATAGTGATATTCTTTGCTGCGCAAAGAGTGATATGATTGCCTTACGGCAATCGTGATATTAAAACCTATGGTTTTAGTGATATTTTATTCGCCTTTAAAACTCGCAAAGCGAATAACACTCGGCGTTAGCCGAATATCACTGCGTAGCAATATCACTCGCCGCACCCACTCCCCGCGACAATTTCGTTGTCGTAGGGGCCCCTGTGGGAAGGCGAATAAAACTGCCCAAGTGTCCTTAAGAACACTTGGGCAAAGCGGGGGCTTTTGTCATCATATTCCAAGTCCGTTTGCGCAGCCGCAAATTATCTCAACGGCGCTCTGGATGCCGACGGAGCCTGAGTTGATCATAAGGTCATAGTTTGATCTGTCGCCCCAATCCCAATCGGTGAAGGTTGCAAAATGGCGTGCTCTGCCCTTATCGCTCTTCGCGATAAGATCGAGGGCCTTCTTTCTGTCGCAGCCGTACTGCTCGATGGCTCTCTGAGCTCTCTTCTCAAGATCGGAATATACGAACACCTTGAAAACGTCCTCGCGCTCGCGAAGAATATAATCGGCGCAACGGCCAACTATAACGCAGGGGTTCTTTGCGAAATCAAGAATGACCTTCTGCTGCGCGATAAATACCTGCATCGTGAGAGGAAGGGTGTTTGTTCCCGCAAGACCCAGCATTCCGTAAGAATAGCTGTTACCCATTGCAATATTATAAAGGAAGCTTCCCGTTACTGCCTGCTCGTTCTGCTCAATAAAATCGGGAGAAAGTCCGCTCTCCTTCGCCGCCTCGTCAATAAGCTCGCGGTCGTAATACGCAACGCCGAGCTTCTCCGCAACTGCCTTTCCTATGGTACGGCCGCCGCTTCCAAGCTCTCGTCCTATGGTGATAACACCTTTCATAATATATATCCTCACTTTCCGGATGTTTTTGTTAATATATAACAGTATTTTACCACAAAGCTCGAAAAAATCAAGATAAAATAACAAAACCTCTTTACTTTTATGCAGATTTTATATAAAATACTATGCAGAATTATATGAAATTACTCCTACTTGGAAAGGAAACCCAATGATAATCTCAGAAAACACAAGAGAACTTGCCCTCAGAGCCGAAAACGAGCTTCGCGACGTTTTCGCAAAGATCGAGGAGGTCTCAAGATACAGGACCGAAAAGCTTCTTGACATTTACCGCGAAAACCGCGTCAGCGAGGGGCTTTTTGCCGCAAGCACCGGCTACGGCTACGGCGACCGCGGACGCGACACCATAGACAAGATATGCGCCGAGGTCATGGGAGCTGAGGCGGGCTTTATGCGCCCCTCCATCCTCTGCGGCACCCACGCCATCACCATCGGCCTTTTCGCCCTTCTCCGCCCCGGTGACGTTATGCTCTCCATTACGGGCGCGCCCTACGACACCCTCCACTCCGTTATCGGTATGGATCATCCCGACGGCACGGGCAGCCTTATAGACTTCGGAGTTGAATATGCAGACGTTCCCCTGGGGGCTGACGGCGGCATCGACTACGAGGCCGTTTCGCAAGCCTTTGAAAGCTACAAGGGCCGCATCAAGGTGGTTTTCATTCAGCGCTCCAAGGGCTATATGGATAGAAAGACCCTCTCCGTTGCCGAGATCGCAGAGGTGGCGGCCTTTGCCCACTCCCGTCTTGAAAACGAGCATTTCGTTGTTCTTGACAACTGCTACGGAGAATTCACGGAGAAGACCGAGCCCTGCAGCTGCGGCGTTGACCTTATGATAGGCTCCCTTATCAAGAACCCCGGCGGCGGACTTGCAGACGTCGGCGGTTATCTTGTGGGTACACAAAAGGCTGTCCAGCTTGCGGGCTACAGACTTACCTGCCCCGGCGTCGGCCTTGAGGTTGGCGCATCTCTCGGACAGAACAGAAACCTTCTCCGCGGACTTTTCTACGCCCCCCACACAACTGCCGAGGCGCTGAAGACCGCTCACCTTGCGGCTTATATATTCAATGAGCTTGGCTACGACGTTAACCCCGGTCCCTTTGAAGCGCGCCACGACATTATTCAGACGGTGAAGCTTGAGACCCCCGAGGGCCTCGTTGAATTCTGCCGCGGAATACAGTCTGCCTCCCCCGTTGATGCATTCGTTTCTCCCGAGCCCTGGGAGATGCCCGGATATGACGATCAGGTCGTCATGGCGGCAGGCGCATTCGTCGGCGGCTCTACAATGGAGCTTTCCGCAGACGGCCCCATGCGCGATCCTTATATTGCATTTATGCAGGGCGGACTTACCTATGAAAGCGCCCGTCTTGCAGTTATGGCAGCGGCGGACAGATGCGGCAAAAAGCAGTGAAAAGAGAAGAGAGAAAAGTGAAAAGAAAATGAAGCTTTCCGCCTTTAAGCGGAAAGCCTCAATAATTATTCATTATTCATTATTCATTATTCATTTTCTTCCATCTCTTCCCTCTTTCCCGCTTTTCGCGGAAAAACTGTCGGAGAAGAGCAGCGCACTCCTCCTCCATTACGCCGAAAACGATCTCGGGATGATGGTTCACTGCAAGGGCGTTTATATCGGTGAAGCTGCCGAAGGCTCCCGCCTTCGGGTCGCGGGCGCCGATTATCACCGACGGAACGCGGGCGTTGATTATTGCCCCCGCGCACATGATGCAGGGCTCAAGGGTTATGAAAAGCTCGCAATCCACGAGCCTCCAGCCTCCAAGGGCCTTCGCCGCTCTGCGAACAGCCTCGGTCTCTGCGTGAAAGGTGGGGTCCTTCATGGTCTCCCTTCCGTTTCCCGATGCGGAGATTATCTTATTATCCCTTACCACAACGGCTCCCACGGGCACCTCGTCAAGAAGAGCGCACTTTTTTGCCTCTTCTATGGCTGCCTGCATAAAAAATCTGTCTCTCTCAATATCTCTCACGGCGCTCCCCTCCTTTTGATATACTTAGTATAATCAAAACCTCGGCGCCTGTCAATAAATAATGAGGTCATTATGAAATACGACTCAGTAATTTTCGATCTTGACGGTACTCTCCTCGATACCCTTGACGACCTTCGGGACAGCGTCAACTACGCTCTCAGGGCCTTCGGTATGAAGGAGCGCACCCTTTGCGAGATACGCGCCTTCGTTGGCAACGGTATGCTGAAACTTATAAGGCGCGCCGCCGCTGACGGCACCCCCGACAAAACCGTTGACGAGCTTCTCGCAACCTTTAAGGCCCACTACGCTCTCCACTCAAAGGACAAAACAAGGCCCTACGACGGTATACTGGAGCTGCTCCGAGCTTTGAAGGAGCGGGGCATTCCCACCGCCGTCGTTTCAAACAAGGCGGATAGCGCAGTTGCCCTTCTTATTCCCGAATACTTTCCCGACCTTATAGACACGGCCATCGGCGAGCTTGAGGGCGTTTCAAGAAAGCCTGCGCCCGACACCGTTCATCTTGCCATGAAAAGGCTTGGCGTTTGCCGCCCTGTTTACGTCGGCGACTCCGAGGTGGACGTACTGACGGCGAAAAACGCAGGCATTGACGGCATTTTCGTCACCTGGGGCTTCAGGAGCGAGGAGACTCTAAGAGAGGCGGGAGCTACCCTTACCGTCAATACCCCAAAAGAGCTTCTGGAGGTGCTCCTCTGATGCATATTCCAAGTTCTACAACCGCAGAAATTGAAGTGCTCTCCTTTGAGGATGCCCTCGTTTCCTCCGAGGACGAAAGCTATGACAGAGCCCGCTGGCTCTACGTTCCCGACTTTTATTCCGAATACCGATACATTTTAGGCACTCGCGGAAAAAAGCCTCTCATCTGCATCGGCATCAACCCCTCGACGGCTGAGCCCGACAATTTAGACAACACGCTGAAAAGCGCTGAGAGGATAGCCCTTGCAAACGGCTACGACAGCTTTATAATGTTCAACGTATACGCTCAGAGAGCAACCGACCCCGACCATATGGAGCGGGATTTCAACGCCCGTATGCATCGGGAAAATATGAAGGCATTTGAATACATACTCTCCCTCAGCGAGGAGGCTCCCTCCGTATGGGCGGCCTGGGGCACCATTATTGAAAAAAGAGACTACCTTCGCGACTGCGTTCTCGATATGATAGATATTGGAGAGCGCTACGGCGCTAAATGGTTCACCGCGGGCGCAAGGAGCAAGCAAAAGGGCCACCCTCATCACCCCCTGTACCTAAAAAAGGACAGCCCTCTTGATCCCTTTGATGCCAAGGAGTATTGTCTTTCACTTAACAACAAATAATAAATAAAAAACGGAGCTAACAATGATAAAAGTAACTGATACCGTACGCTATATCGGCGTTGACGATAAGACCATAGACCTTTTTGAGAGCCAGTACACGGTTCCCAACGGCATTTCCTATAACTCCTACGTTATCCTTGACGACAAGGTCTGCGTTATGGACACGGTGGACGCCCGCTTTACAGAGGAATGGATGGCAAACCTTGAGTGGGAGCTTTCCGGCCGCGGAGTGGACTACCTCGTTATCTCACATATGGAGCCCGACCACGCCGCAAGCATCGACGTTCTTTGCGAGAAATACCCCGAGATGCGACTCGTGGGCAATGAAAAGACCTTCAAGATCCTCGGCCAGTTCTACGAGGCGGACTACAGCGACCGCTTTTATAAGGTCAGCGAGGGGGACACCCTCTCCCTCGGCGCTCACACCCTCAGCTTCTATATGGCGCCAATGGTCCATTGGCCCGAGGTCATGGTGACCTACGACTCAGCGGACAAGATCCTCTTCTCCGCTGACGGTTTCGGCAAATTCGGCGCCCTTGACACCGAGGAGGACTGGGCCTGCGAGGCAAGACGCTACTACTTCAATATCGTCGGCAAATACGGCGCTCAGGTGCAGGCGCTTCTCAAGAAGGCCGCGAC
The DNA here is from genome assembly GCA_045545335.1 of Candidatus Avispirillum sp. Classification (GTDB taxonomy): domain Bacteria; phylum Bacillota; class Clostridia; order Oscillospirales; family CAG-272; genus Avispirillum. Next base: position 10,024 of record JAZQAS010000028.1, read on the forward strand.
CCTTGATATTGAGATCATCTGCCCCCTCCACGGACCTATCCTTTCCGAAAATCTAGGCTATTATATTGAGAAATACGATATCTGGTCAAGCTACCGCCCTGAGGACAGCGGCGTTTTCGTTGCCTGCGCCTCTATTCACGGAAACACTAAAAAGGCGGCCCTTCTCCTTTGCGATATGCTTAGAGAGAGAGGCGTCAAGGCCTCCTTTGCGGATATATGCCGCGACGATATGGCAGAGGCTGTTGAGGATGCCTTCAGATATGACAGGATCGTGTTCTGCGCCGCATCCTACGACGGAGGCGTTTTCGCTCCCATGGCAGATTTCCTCACCCATCTGAAGTCCAAGACCTTCCGCGAGAGAAAGGCGTTTATCGTTGAGAACGGTTCCTGGGGCCCCACGGCTGCCCGCACCGTCAAGAACGCCCTTGCGGAAATGAAGGATATCACCGTATGCGACCCCGTGGTCACTATCCACTCCGCAGTCAAGGACGATACCGTAAAGGCTCTTGAAGAGCTTGCGGACGTTATTGCAAATAATTGATCTATTCAAAAAACCGTTGCGATGCAACGGTTTTTTGAATTTTTATATTCGTTTTGATCTTAATTATCTGTAATACGGCCACATAAAGGAGTCTGCGCTACCGCTTGTGGACCACACGCAATCAAAGCTCTCCGCTCTCCAGCTATCTCCTTCGGCCACGAATTCCACACGAAAGCAGGTATTGTGGCCTCCCTCAATATAGACCACCGTAGCGGCATCGGCCGAATATTCAATGACCTTGAAATATTCGATCCCCGTTAACCAGCCGATCTGCTCATAAAGCTCTGCAAATTCATCGCCGTGTGACAGCGTGAGAAATTCTGCCTTGATATACGGAAAAAACAGCACGGATATCAACACGGTGAAAGCAACGGCTATTGGTATTATTACAGAAAGACAGACCTTTTTTGCTTTTGAAATACTCATTTTTATATCTTTTTAAATGCAGGGGAAATACATATCGTATTTTTCGAATATCTGATGCAGCCTGTCCATATTGGCTGATGACAGATCAAAGCCGATACCCACAGGAAGCCTTACTCCCTCGCAGCCGTCCATGGCTACCATATAATGGCGAAAGCCTATGGTTACAGCAACGTTAATATCGTAGCCGCAGGTGTCGCCACTTGAAACAGTCTTTCTGTTCAGCATATTTCTTATCTCCACGGCTTCGCTGCGGGAAACGAACACCGTTGAGTTCTCGCCTGTGGTTATATCCTCGTAATGAAGCATTACGGGGCCGAAATTATATAAAACGAGCTCTACCGCCACAAGTAGCACTATTGCCGCCACAACTATCACAGCTATTTTTATTTTTTTCGGATATACGTATTTCATTTCGTTTTTCTTTTCCATTTCAATCTCCTTTGTACATTTCTTTTACGGCAAGATCAATATCATTTACAAAACATGCGCTGTCATAATATATGTATGTATGCTCTTCGGCATTTTCGCAGAAATACGCCTCGAAGGTCTTATCGTTTCCATAAGGCTTGCACTTGCTGTCAGCTAATACCACTTCTATTTTTTGAGAAAAATCAGGTATCACTCCGTCAGGCATAATATCGGTATCTGCCCAGTAATAGTCCTCACCGTTGTATTCAATATGATGATAAAACAACCAGTTAGACACCCTTTGTGCGGGCATAAGATGGTATACAGGCTCAAAGTTTTCATCATAAAGAGAAATGCCTAATGTAAAATACGCCAATGCAATATTCAGAACAATTCCGCCGCAAACGATAAGGCTTATCACGGCAACCTTTTTCAGTTTTTTCACAATATCACCTCACTGTAAAGTTTACCTACGTAAATTGTACCACAAATATCTTTTATCGTCAATCAACAAATCTGTTGACTTTGCCAATATTATTTTATATAATTTAAACATAAGAATATATATTATATGGAGGACATTATGAAAAAGATCATTGCCCTGATTATGGCGGGCTGCACGATTTTTGCTTCTCTTTGCCTGTTCCCCGTTGGAGCGGCAAGCGAGGACCCTTCCGACAGCTACACCTATATCACCGCCCCTAACGAGGACCCCGCCCTCGACCTCTGGTTTGACTACGCCACACAAAAGATCTCTCCCGACAACGTTACCCCCACGGGTATGGAGAGCTTCTCCGTTTATATGGCGAAGAACGAGATCGAGGACTGCCAGTTCGTTCTCCTCGCAGATGCCGACCGCGAGGGTATGACCGCCGAGATCGACGGCTTTAAGAACGAAAACGGCGACACTCTCTCCGCCGATATCTTCATTGAGCTCTACCACGACTGCGGCACCAGCGGCTACGTTCCCGACGCTATCCCCCCTCTTTCGGCTCACGGCCCCTTCGCCCTGACCGCAGGCAAGTCTCAGGCCTTTCTCGTGAAGATCACGAGCAAGGAGGACTCAGCAAGCGGCTGGTATGAGACCACCCTCACAATAAAGGACTCTGCAGGCAAGGCCCTTAAGTGCGCAAAGATATTCGCATACGTCTGGGATTTCGCTCTCTCCGAGGAGACCGCCTGCGCTACAAGCATCAACCTTGACAAGAATTACCTCAGCCGCGTTTGTATGGCCGACTTTGACGGCACCATCAACGAGCTCTACAAGAACTACTACGACTATCTCCTTGAGAACAGAATAAGCGCATACTTCCTCCCCTACGAGCTCTTTGACGACGGCCTCGTTGAGGAATATATGGATAACCCCAGAGTTACCTCCTATCAGCTTGGCTCCTTCTCCTCAGGAAAGCCCGCGACCTACAACGATTTCCATTATCTCAACTCATGGGGCGCATTCAGCGATGCCACAAAGCCCCACCGCTTTGACAAGTCCTACTACTTCGCAGGCGTTGTTGACGCGGCGACCCCAGCAGACCTTGAGAGACTGAAGACTGCATACGACGAGCTCACCGCAAAGATCGAGCCTATCAAGCCCTCCTATGCAGACTTTCCCGTTTGGTTCATCTCCACCTATATCAACGATATCGACTACACTCTGGAGGACGGCACCGTTATCGACCAGGTTGACTACTACGACGATTTCGTTAACCTCCTTTGCTCAAAGACCTTTGCTTATACTGCCCCGGAGGAGCTTTCCACCCCCGGCTCAAAGGTGATGCAGCCCCTCAAGTGGAACTCCGTTTACGGAACCTTTGAAGAAAGAATGGCAAACTACCGCGAGGACGGCAAGAAGGTCTGGTGGTTCATATCCTGGGACGTTGAAGCGCCCTACATCAACTACTATATGCAGACCGACGGCACCGCTCAGCGCCTCCTCTTCTGGCAGCAGTACGACTTCGGCGTTCAGGGCTTCCTCTACAACTTCGCAAACTTCTGGATCGGCGACTGCGAGGACCCCTACAACTACAATATTACAAACGATCAGTATCCCAACGCTCACGGCGAGTCTATCCTTCTCTACCCCGGCAACACCTTCGGACTTGATATCCCCGTCGGAAGCCTTCGCCTTGAGGCTATGCGCGACGGTATTGAGGACTATCAGATGTTCACCATGCTTGACGCGAAGATGGCAGGCGCCGCTGAGGAATACATCCACGAGATGACCACCGGCGTTGTTACTTACTCCACAAGCGATGCTGACTACTACGAAACGAGAATAGCTCTCGGAAACGCTGTTGAGGCGGCTGAAAACGGCGTTTGCTCTCACAGCTACGCCCTCTCCGAGGAGCTCTCCACCCCTGCAGGCTGCGAAACTGACGGAACCGACGTTTACGTTTGCGCTTACTGCGGCGACAGCTACACGGAGACCGTATCCGCTCCCGGCCACAGCTTCGAGGACGGCTACTGCACCGTTTGCGGCGAGGCAGACGAGCCTGCCTACACCCTGGGCGACGTAAACTCCGACGGCGCTATAAACGGCAAGGACTCAAATCAGCTCAAGCAGTTCCTCTCGGGCGCTGCTATCCCCTCGGAAACTGAGCAGAAGGCTGCAGATATTAAGACCGACGGCGCAATCAACGGTAACGACGCGAATATCCTCGCACGTTTCCTTGCAGGCGCACTGGGAAGCCTTGAATAAAACAAAAAGCACCCCGAGGGGTGCTTTTTGTTTTAGGTAAGAGGTAATAAGTAATAGTGAAGAAGTAAGGTAGAAAACCGCCATAGGGCGGTTTTCTTCATTTTGGTGTATTTTTGCTTAAATTACCATTGACAGAACAAATGTTTTGATGTATCATACAATCAGAACAAATGTTTCGGAGGGGCTATGGAACGCACGGTGCTTCATTCTGACCTTAATAATTTCTACGCATCGGTGGAATGCACCCTTGATCCATCTCTCAAGGGGCATCCCGTTGCGGTGGCGGGAAATCCTCTCCTTCGCCACGGAATAATTCTCGCCAAGAACTACGAGGCAAAGCGCTTCGGCGTTCAGACGGGGGAGGCCCTTTGGCAGGCGAGGGAGAAATGCCCCGACATCATCTTCGTTCCCCCTCACTACGACAAATATATAGAATACTCCGAGGCCGTTCGCAAGATCTACGGCGAATACACGGATCAGGTGGAGCCCTACGGCCTTGACGAATGCTGGCTTGACGTTACGGGCAGCGGCCGCCTTTTCGGCGGCGGCCGCTCCATTGCCGACGAGCTGCGCGACAGAATAAAGCGGGAGCTTGGGGTGACGGTATCCGTGGGCGTTTCCTTCAACAAGGTTTTTGCAAAGCTTGGCAGCGATATGAAAAAGCCCGACGCCACCACCGTTATCGAAAAGGATAGCTTTCGCGAAACGGTCTGGCCCCTTCCCGTTTCCGACCTTTTATACGTGGGCCGCTCAACCACGGAAAAGCTGAGGCTATACGGCATCAACACCATCGGCGACCTTGCAGGAAGCGACAGTCGCCTTATCTCAAGCCTACTCGGAAAGAACGGCATGATGCTGCGCGAATTTGCAAACGGGCGGGACACCTCCCCCGTTGCCCTTGCGGGGAGCGCGCCGCCTATGAAAAGCGTCAGCTGCGGGAACACCGCCTCCCGCGATCTTCGCACCCTTGACGACGTTAAGATAATGCTTCTTTCCCTTGCAACGAAGGTTTCGGAGAGGCTACGCTCCTACGGCTTTCTCTGCAAAACGATTCAGCTCCAGGTCAGGAGCTACGATCTCAACTCCTATATCAGGCAAAAAAAGCTGACCTACCCCTGCCGCACCTCCCGCGCTATTTACGAAGCGGCCCTTGACCTTTTTCTGAAAAACCATTACAGCTATATCCCCGTGCGCTCCATGAGCATTTGCGCCACCGACCTTACGGGGGCGGAGGGAGAGCAGCTATCCTTTGAGCCGGAGCTTTTCAATATACAGCGAAGGGAGAGCCTTGAGGGCGCATTTGACTCTCTGCGAAAAAAATACGGCAGCGGCGTTATCAAGCGGGCCATTCTTATGACCGATTCCGACCTCTGCACCATAGACCTGAAAAACACCCCCGGCCTCCTCCCGGGAAGGATGAAATAAGCTCCTCCCAATAATGAAGAAAACCGACCTTCCGTCGGTTTTCAACAATTTCTCTTCTCTTTTCTCTCTTCTCTCTTCACTAAAAAAGCACCTCCTGAGAGGTGCTTTTTTATCAGAGTCCTTCAAGTGCGTCTGCCGCAGTGGAAAGATAATCGTTCTCCATAAGCTCGATTATTCCCTTATCAACAAGGCTGGTGAGCTTGGGATCCATGGGAATGCGGGCGAGAACGGGAATGGAATATTCCTTTGCGATCTCATCTATCTTGCTTTCTCCGAATACGTTGATCTTCTTGCCGCAATCGGGGCATACAACGTAGGACATATTCTCAACAAGGCCGAGAATGGGGATATTCATCATCTTTGCCATCTTAACGGCCTTCTCAACGATCATGGAAACGAGATCCTGAGGAGTTGTTACGATGATGATACCGTCAAGAGGAAGGGACTGGAATACGGTGAGGGGTACGTCGCCCGTTCCGGGAGGCATATCCACGAACATATAGTCTACGTCGTTCCAGATAACGTCTGTCCAGAACTGCTTTACCGCGCCTGCGATAACGGGGCCGCGCCATACGACGGGGCTTGTATCGTCAGCAAGGAGCAGGTTTACGGACATGATCTGAACACCTGTCTTTGTGAAATGAGGGAGCATTACGTTGCCCTCTGCCTCAACGCCGCGGGGTGCGCCGAAGGCCTTGGGAATAGAGGGACCTGTGATATCCGCATCGAGGATCGCCGTGCCCCAGTCGCGGCGGCGCATCTCTGTTGCAAGCATGCTTGTTACGATAGACTTACCAACGCCGCCCTTGCCTGATACTACGCCGATAACGTGCTTTACGCTTGACGCAGGATTGAGAGGCTCTTTTTCGATGGCTGATTTACGGGAAGCGCAATCTGCGCCGCAGGTAGAACAGTCATGAGTGCATTCATTGTTTTCTGCCATTTTTATATCTCCTTTGACATTATTAACAATTTATTATAATAAAGGCTATCACTTGCTCCTGACCGCTCTTGCAAGGGACATTACACCAACGAGAAGCAAGGCGGGAACAAGGGAAAACGCCGTCATTATCCAGCCGGGGAATTCCATTCCGAAGGCTATTCTGATATCGGGAATGAAAAGCATTACGGCCATTCCCGCAATCGCCACCGCAAAGGGCGCGATGAAAAGAAGAGAAAGCTTTGACTTTTTTGAAAAAAGACCGTAGCCTCCCGCATACTCGGCTCCGATAACGGGCATTGCAAATATGCAGGACATTACCATACAGGTCATAACGGCGCCGCCCGACATATTGGGGGCAAGGCCGCCGTATTTCAAAAGAGCTGACGAAACGAAGGGCATCACCACGGACAGCACCGCAAGGAGGGAGCCGTACATCGTTGGGAGGATGACCTCTCTTTTCCCGTCGGGGGCCTGAGAAATGCGGCCTCTTGAAAAGACGCTCTCATCCCGACGCACGTCTATCGCCACGGTCGCGATGACCGTTACGAAATCAAGGATAACTCCCCAGAACACAAGAACGGGGGCTGTTGGCAAGGTCATTCCCGCCGCCGAAAGAACGAGCATCAGAATAAGCCTTGCTACGTGAGACGCTATGAGATACTTGAGAGAATTTCTGATATCTCTCATTGCTCCGCGGCATCTCTTCAATATATTGCACACCTCGCAAAAGCCGCCGCCCGCGCTATCCACAAGTCCGTGGGCCACGGTGCGTATTCCCTGAGGGAGGATGCCTGCGGGAGTATTCACCGCAAAGGATGCATCGCACTCGCGCATACACCACATATCCTCAACGCCGTAGCCAACGTAGGACATGGCAAGGGGAAACTCCGATCTGCAAAGCTTTGTGAAGCGGAGGCGAGCGCGAAGGCCCTCGGCTCCCGTGCCCGTTTCGCAAAGGATGAGGCCGCCCTCCTCAAGAGAAAGGCTCTTTTGCGCGGCGCTCTTCTGCTTTTCCAAAAAGAGGTCGCCCGTTTTGAATATGCCCTCTGCCTCGCAATAGAACTTATCCTCCTCGCCGCGGTCTGAGAAGATGACCACTCTGCCGCCTGCCTCTCTGAAGTCCTTAAGGTAGCTGACGACGCCCTCCTCGGGGCGGTCTGCCACGGCGACAAATCCCTCGAAGCAAAGGCTTGAAAGCAAAACGGAAACGCGGCGAAGGTTATTATAATGGGAATCGCGAAGGCCAACTGCGGCAAGAGTTACGCCATGGCGGCGAAGCTCTCTTGCAAAGGCAAGTATCTTTTCGCGGTCTGCCTCCGAGAGGGGCGCTTTATCATCCCCAACACGCTGATAGGCCGACATTGAAAGTATATCCTCAACGCTTCCCATAGCGGAGAAGAAGAAGCTGTTTTCCTTTGCGAGAAGGACGCAATCTACGCCCTGAGCCTCCTGATCTCTTGCGGGAAGGTGCTGAACTATTGTATATTTTTCCTCATCTGCCACGCCCTCGCGGTTTTCCTCGCAAAGGGAGCGGACAAGGCTATAGGGGAGAACGCTTGCGGCATTCTGCCTTGCGGCAAGAGCTCCGCTGACCACGCTGCCCTCAGGCGTTGCCCCGGTGCAGTAGCAGGCAAGGCGCAGAAGCCTTGCAGGAGTCTTTGCCCCCTTCGTTCCCATCATGGAAAGCTTTTCGCTCTCATAATAGGAATGGAGGGTTATTTTTTTGCTTTTCAGAACACTGATATCGCGCAGGAGGAGCACCTCAGTATTGGCCGCCTTTTCTGCAACGGAGGCCTTGACGAGAACGCTCTGCTGATCCTTTTGCTGCCTCAGCTTATACGCCCAGGCAAATGAGCCTGCGGCGCCTATATACTCGGAAAGGCAGGCAGATGCCATTGCCATTGAGGGAACGAAGGTGCCTGTAAGGTCGCCACCACCGACGAATATACCGATAAGGGTGATGACGAGGGCCATGGACATAAGGCCGATGCTGCATATGCGGCCCCAATCGGAGAGCTTTACCGCGGTTGAAACGTCCTTCTCCCCTGCGAGAACGGTCCTGCCCTCTCGCGTGCAGATAAGGGTATCGTCTCCCGTGGCAACGGCAATGCCGATGGCAAAGCCCGATATTACGGTGCTGCCGGCATACACGGTATTGGTCCTCACGGTGACGGGTATCTCACCCGCATCTGCAATGACCTCTGAATTTTTTGATATTATCCCCTCGTTTCCCGTAACGTTGCCCTCGAAAACGAGAACGTTATCAGCCGCCGTCAGGCGGATATCGCAGGGGACCGTATCTCCCGAATCAAGAATTATAACGTCGCCTGCCACAACTCTGTCTGCGGCAAGGACCTTGACGCTGCCCCCGCGGACCACCTTTGCGCGAGGCAGGGCGAGAGTTGCGTTTTTTTCAAATACCCTTTCCGACCATATGTAGATACCCACGCGAAGGGCCCTTCCCACGGCCAGCATCACAAGGATGGCAAGGGCCGCGTCTCCGAGGCCGAAGAACGCGCATATCACAACGGTCAGGATAAGGAGCACCGTGCAAAGATCGAGAAAGGAGCGGGCCGCATACCGTCCGACTCCGGCGGTCTTTACCTCCCAGACGGTATTTTTTCCGTGGCGAAGCCTTCGCTGCGCCTCTCCCTCTCCGAGACCCTTCGCTCCATCGGTGCGAAATATCCTCTCCAGCTCAGCATTGGTCTTGCTGTGCCAGCTTTTATCCCGGTTCATATTACTATGCCTTTCAGTTTTATACTGCTGCTATTATGAGCTCGCCGTCTCTTGCATCAACGGAAACGGCAGATATCCTGCCTCTCGTTTCAACGATCTTTTCGGCGATCTTATCTTCAACGCTGTTCTGCACGAATCTTCTCATATTACGCGCGCCGAACTTCTGAGAATAGGACTTTTCTGCAATATACTCAGCGGCGCTGTCCGTATAGGTGAGGGTGATATACTTTTCAGAAAGCGCGCCTGCAAGGTCTGAAAGCATTATCCTTGCAATACCTGCAAAATCCGCCATCTCAAGAGCTCTGAAGGTGATTATCTCGTCTACGCGGTTAAGAAACTCGGGGCGAAGGAAGTCGGAAAGGGCCTTGAGGGTCTTCTCGGAGCTTCTCGCATCCTGATTTTCAAAAAATCCCGCAAGAGAGGTTCCGCCTCCGCTGCCCGCGTTGGTCGTCATAACGATGACCGTATTCTCAAAGCTTACGGTCTTGCCGTGAGCATCGGTTATCCTTCCGTCATCAAGTATCTGAAGGAGGATATTCATAACGTCGGGATGGGCCTTTTCTATCTCATCGAAGAGGACAACGGAATAGGGTCTTCTTCTTATCTTCTCCGTCAGCTGTCCTCCGTCGTCGTATCCAACGTATCCGGGAGGAGCTCCCACTATTCTTGAAACGGAGAACTTATCCATAAATTCGCTCATATCAAGGCGGATAAGAGTTTCGGGGGAGGAGAAAAGATCCTGAGCCAGCACCTTTACAAGCTCGGTCTTACCAACGCCCGTAGGTCCTGCAAAGATAAAGGAAACGGGTTTACGCTTGGCAGATACTCCCGTTCTTGAGCGGCGCACCGCGCGGACAACTGCATCTACCGCAGTATCCTGACCGACGATACGCTCCTTGAGTCTCTCTCCGAGTCCCTCAAGGCGGGAATACTCATCCTCGGTGATGGTGGATGCGGGAATGCCCGTCCATATCTCGATAACGTCTGCAAGGTCGCTCTCGCGCATCTCAACCTCCTCGCAGAGGGGCTTAAGCTCATTGATGCGCTCCTTTATTCTCAGAGCCTCGACTCTCAGGTCTGCAAGCTCCTTATAAATATCCTCGCCCTGCTTCTCTCCGCTCTCAAGCTTTGCTTTGAGGGCGTTCTCCTGCTTTTCCACGTCCAGCAATCTGTCTCCAAGCTCGCTTCTCTCGTTTATGGCGGGGCTTGAGAGGGATATATGAGATGCCGCCTCATCAATAAGGTCAATGGCCTTATCGGGCAGATATCTGTCCGTTATATATCTTTCGCTGAGGACCACCGCCGCGCGAAGTACAGACTCGGGAATGCGGATCGAATGGAACTCCTCATAATAATGCTTGATGCCGATGAGGACCTTATGGGTATCGTCAATACCGGGCTCGTTTACCGTTATGGGCTGGAAGCGTCTTTCAAGGGCGGAATCCTTCTCGATATACTTGCGATACTCGGAAAGGGTAGTTGCGCCGATGACCTGTATCTCGCCTCTTGAGAGGGCGGGCTTCATAATATTTGCCGCATTCATGGAGCCCTCTGCATCGCCTGCTCCCACGATATTATGGACCTCGTCTATAACGAGGATTATATTGCCCGCGGCCTTGACCTCATTGAGAAGGCCCAGTATCCTCGACTCAAACTGACCGCGGAACTGAGTTCCCGCAACGAGAGCCGTAAGGTCAACGAGGAAAAGCTCCTTGCCACGAAGCTTATAGGGTACGTTGCCTGCAACTATTCTCTGGGCAAGGGCCTCGGCAATGGCAGTCTTACCTACGCCGGGCTCGCCGATGAGGCAGGGGTTATTCTTTTGGCGGCGGCAAAGTATCTGTATCATTCGGTCAAGCTCGCGCTCGCGTCCCACAACGCGGTCAAGCCTGCCCATAGCCGCCTTCTCGGTTATATTCTGGCAATAGGTGGAAAGGAATTTTCTCTCCTTTTTCTTGCTATCGCTCTTTTCCTTCTTCTTTGATCTTTCTTCCTTATCGGAGGAGGAGGAGCCCATGCCCTCCTTCATAAGTCTTGCAAAATCAACAGCGGGAGCATTTGAGCCATCCTCCGCTCTTTCCTCAAGAGCCTGAGTCATTGCAGCGATGCCGAAGGGATCGTCGCCGTTTTCGGCTCCGTCCATAATATCCTGCATCTCCTCGGTCATTCTCTCAACGTCCTCGTCGGTGAGACCCATTTTTGCAATGATATCGTTAACGGGCTTTATTCCCAGCTCCTTCGCGCATTTCAGGCATATGCCCTCCTGCTTCTGCTCGCTGTCCTCCATTCTTGTTATAAACACAACTGCCATTCTCTTATGGCACCGTGAACACATTACCATCAGACCAGATCCTTTCTTAGGGGTACTCTTTTCGCTCAGCCTTCAATATTATTCTGAGCATTTTCTCTGTTTTTTCTTCCAAGCTTACCTTTAAGGTATGTAATATAATAAAGCACTATTGCCGCAAAGCCGCTTGCCGCCGTTGCAAGGCAAAGCAGGTATTTCACCCACTCGTGAGTCTGAAACCAGGGATCGAACACGATGACCGCCGCTATGACCACGTAGAAAAGCACGGTATACGCCTTGCCGTAATTCTTTGAAACGCCGATAGTCTTGAACATTCTGTAAAAGACCACAGAGCCGATGCCCATAATGAGCTCCTTTATAACGATGGGAACAAGAAGCCACCAAGGAACCAGCTTTGAGGCAAAGAGGCAGATAAGAGCAATAAGCTGCATCAGCTTATCTGCAAGGGGGTCAAGTATCTTGCCCGCATTTGTTATCCAGTTGAAGCGGCGGGCGAGGATACCGTCCACCACGTCCGTTATTCCGCCTGCCACGAAGATGATGACGGCGATATAAAGATGCTCAGGCAGCCAGATGAATACTGCTGCAAAAGCAAATGCCATAAATATTCTTATTACAGATAAAATATTCGGGATATATTTTGCTTTCATTTTTATTTTCCTTTTGCTATGGTACTAAGCTCTCAGGGCATTGGTTATTGCCCCGATGATATTATATTTTGCCAAAAGCCTCACGAGAAGAGAGCTTTCCATTATTTCGCCGCCGAAGGTTCCCGGATAGAGCTTGCCCAGAATATCTACAACGGACTGAGCGAGCATTGAGAACACAAAGCAGAAAAACAATGCAGACGCGATGCCGAATACAAGCCCCAGGGTCTTGTCAAGCTCCTTGAGAACGGGAAGCTTGAAAAGAAGGCCGAGAAGCGCGGTCAGCACTCTAAGCGCCACCATTGAGAGAACGAATATTGCAATGAAGGCGCAAAGCTCGGAAACTGCTCTTGAAACAGGCTCGGCAACGAAATAGGCCACCTGCTCCACCGCCTCGTATCCTCCCGAGGCCTCTCCGATAAAGCTCTCCACCTTATCGCTCTCGGCGCCGCACTGCTCCACCGTATGCTGAAACTGAGCGCTCTCAATAAGGAGGGTAAGATCGTACACGACGTTCTCCGCCGCATCCTTGCCTGCCTCTGCAATGGAGGCAAAGGTCTTCGCAAGGCTGCCCGCCACCTTATCTATCACCGCGTTTTCATAAATGAGCCCTGAAAGAGGCGGCGTGAAGGTATAGGCGAGAAGAAGGGACGCGATGCCCGTTACAAAGGACATCACCGCCTTGAAAAAGCCCTTTTTCAAGCCGTAGATCACGCACGCGGCCGCGATGGCTATTAAGATTATATCAAGTATTATGCCCATATAAGCACGTCACCCTCTATAAAATGATTATTTTTTATCCTTGCTCTCCGTAAAGCATGAGGTAGTGCCCTCGGGAGTGCAAACGATGAGGCTTCCGGGGGGAGACAGCGCATCCACTGCCTGCGCATCCGCGGCCTCTACCACGGTCTTGCCGCTTTCAAGAGAGAGGCAGGTAGCCCAGCCCTCGCCTACGGCATACACGGCCTCCTTACCGTCGGTGGAGACCTTTGTGACCTTATTATTTATTTCTACATTATACTCAACGTTACCCTCAGTGTCAAACACCTTGAGCGCATTTTGGGACAAAGTTGCATTTGTGGGAAAAGAAACTGCAAGAATATCACCCTCAAGAGCAAAGGCGCCGGGGGTGAGCCCCTCAAAGGGAACTCTTGCCTTCTCCTTCTCTCCGTCAAAAACAAGGAGAGCCGTATCGCAAAGGAGCATAATGCTTCCGTCATCAGTATACTCAACTGCAAGGGGCATCATACCCGAAAGCTCAAAGGATACCGTATCCTCGCTGCCTATCTTGCCTATCATAAGCTCGCCCGTGACGCTTGCGCCGTCCACGGTGGCAGATGCCATGGCAATATTTTCGCCCTCGGCGTCTATGGCCATATCCATAACGAGCTTATCCTTATAATACTCCGTTACCATTCTGAAGCTGTCGTTATAAACGGAAACGAGATAGCGTGACTCCTTGCTCCTTGTGAGGAGAGCGTAATAGCCCGAATCGGATACGCAGGCATCCTCTATCTCAAACTCGCTCTCGGCGGAGAGCACTCTTGCAATAGTTGTGAAAACGGAGTAGCTCTTTTCTCCCGCATCGTATACGAGAGCATATTTCTCGCCCACCTCCAGCCTCGGGTCTGCCCATATATCGTCTGCAGAAAGGTCCTTGCCTCCCGTTTGAGAATAGAGGGCAAATCCCTTGGGGCCTGCAACGGCTATTCTCTGACGGAACATACCGAAATCGTAGCTGAAGGAGCGGTCGTAGGTTATATCGCTGTAAACGCCTACGCTGACCTGAGTATCGGAATCAAGGTCTCTTGCCAGATATACAAGGTTTGCATAGGTGATATTATCTCTGTAAAACAAAAGCATTACGAGAAGAAAGGCAACGAGAGCTACCATGCTCACGTAGCGGGCAACGCGATACCTCTTTGAGACCGCGAGCCAATAGCGGTTCACCTCGGGGGCCTCGTTTGTAAAATCAAGGTGGACACCCTTGGCGCGGGGCACGCTGTTTACCTTAGGGGCGCTCTTTTTCTCACGCTTTTCTCTTTTCGGCTTTTCTTTTTTTATCTTTTCCTTTTTGGGCTTATCCTTTATATCACACTTTTTTATCTTAATAAGCTCATCATCGTGTTCTCTTGCCATGGCTCCTCCTTTCAATCACATTCCCAGTTGATCTCTTCACCGTAAAATACCTCGGCGAGGTAAAGCCCCTCGGGGGGCGCCGTTGATCCCGCCCTTGAGCGGTCACGCGAATCAATAATACTTGGAATATCGCAGGGCTCTGCTCTGCCCTGAGCTACGTCCACAAGGGTGCCTGCCATTATCCGCACCATATTATAGAGAAAGCCGTCGGCCGCAACGGAGAAAACGATACAGCCGCTCTCCTCACGCCATACCTCGGCACAGCTCACTCTTCGCACGCAATCGGTTATCTTCGAGCCCTTTGCCATAAAGGCGGAAAAATCGTGCTCTCCCACAAAGTGGGCCGCCGCCGCCTTCATTCTGAGAAGGCCCCGTTCGTCAACGGGCGGAGTGAGCCTCATGCTTCTTCCCTTTTCAAAGGGGTCGGCATAGGGGCCGTCCCATATACGGTACACGTATCTCTTGCCCTTGGCAGAATAGCGGGGATGAAAGCTGTCCTCCACCCTTGCCGCCGCAACGACGGCGATATCATCGGGGAGAAATGCAGCAAAAGCCCTATGCACTCTTCCCGCAGGGATGGAGACCTCCTTCTCAGGCTCCACCGTTGCGCAAAAGCCCAGAGCGTGGACTCCTGCATCGGTCCTTGAGCAGCCCGTTACAAGGCAGGGGCACTTAAAGACCTTTGCCGCCGCCTCGGTGAGCACGTTCTGCACCGCAACGGCATTTTTCTGACACTGAAAGCCGCAGTACGCCGTGCCGATATATTTGATTTTAAGTATATATTTCACGACGCACTCCTGAAATTAATGAATAATGAATAGTGAATAATGAATAATTGATGTTGCTTTTTGCCTCGGGCAAAAAGCTTCATTTTCTCTTCTCTTTTCTCTCTTATCTCTTCACTGTTTACAATGTGACACCGTCACATTGTAAACCTGTATCCCGGTGCAAAAATATTGAGAAGAACAATACCCGCAACGAAAACCGCAAGGATAAGAAGCATAACGAGATCGCGCCACGTGGAATGAAGCACGTTCATTCTCGTTCTGCCCTCGCCGCCCGTATAGCAGCGGCACTCCATAGCCGTTGCAAGCTCCTCCGCTCTTCTGAAGGCGGAGATGAAAAGGGGAACGAGGATGGGCACGAGAGCCTTCGCGCGCCTCGTCAGCGAGCCCTGGGAGAAATCCGAGCCTCTTGCCTTTTGCGCCGACATTATCTTATCCGTCTCCTCAATAAGAGTGGGGATGAAGCGCAGGGCAATTGTCATCATCATTGAAAACTCGTGAACGGGTATCCTGATCTTTGCGAGAGGGCTGAGAAGCTGCTCGATGCCGTCCGTCAGGGCGATGGGAGTAGTGGTATAGGTGAGGAGTATGCTCGTTCCCGTTACCAGCACCATGACCCTGAGAACTATGAGAAGGGCGTTTATTATGCCCTCAAGATATATCTGGAAAAACCACGTCTCGGGAAGAAGAGGAGTTTCTCCCTTCATCCAGAAAACGTTTATCACCGCAGTTAATGCAATGATAAGGAGCAGGGGCTTAAGTCCCTTTATAAGTATCCCCGCCCGAATGCCCGAAAGCGCCCAGAGAAGAACTATGGAAAGGGCAACGAGAGCAAAGGCGAAAACGCTCTTTGCAAGAAAAAGGGCAACGATATATATAAGGGCGAAGATTATCTTCCATCTCGGGTCAAGCCTGTGGAGAAAGGAGCTGCCCTCGCAATACTGACCGAATGCAATATCAGCCTTCAAGCTCTTCCCCTCCCTTCAAAAGCCTGTGTGCGGCAAACTTAACGGTATAGATATCAAGGCCGATATCCACGCCCTCCGCTCTCAGCGCTCTCGCAACCTTCGTGATTGCGGGAACGTCAAGACCGCAGGCTATGAGCTCATCGGCTCTTGAGAATACCTCGGCGGGGGTACCCGTCATGCATACCCTTCCGTGCTCCCTAACGCCTACGCTGTCGCAATCCATGGCCATATCCTCCATGCTGTGAGACACGATGATGACCGTTGTTTTGCTCTCGCGCTGATGATTTCTGA
>JAZQAS010000029.1:0-20479 GCA_045545335.1 Candidatus Avispirillum sp.
CAACAGGAGATATTGGCATCACCTGAATAATTGATATTTCCCTTAACCGTAAGGTCACCGTAAATATCAAGCACGCCGTTATTATAGTAGTTATTTCCTGCGGAATAGTAAGAGGAGCCGTTCAGATACAGATCTCCGTCCACGGTAAAGGTCTTTCCCGAGTCCACAGTGAGAGTTGCGTTATTTACGACTATCTTATCCGCCCAAATATCCGTATTTAGAGTATAATCCGTATTGATATTTACTTTTTTGAAATTGGTTCCCTCGGAGAGAGTTGCCTTCTTGCTGGGAGATACGCTTCCCTCAAAGGGATTTTTATTTGCATTAAAATCTCCGCTGAGATAAACGTCTCCGCTGACGCCCTCGGGATTTGTTACTACGATATCATTATGGTTACCCATTATCTTCTGCTGCTCTTCTCCGCAGAATTCAACGGTTCCTTCATAGGTGGAAAGACTTACGTTCTGATCGCCTGAAAGTCTGAGAATGCCATCCTCATAAACGTTCAGATAACAGCAGGAGACAGTTGCATCGCCTGAATAATTGATGCTTCCCTTAACCGTAAGGTCACCGTAAATATCAAGCACGCCGTTATTATAATAGTTATTTCCTGCGGAATAGTAAGAGGAGCCGTTCAGATACAGATCTCCGTCCACGGTAAAGGTCTTTCCCGAGTCCACGGTGAGAGTTGCTTTATTTACGACTATCTTATCCGCCCAAATATCCGTATTGAGAGTATAATCCGCATTGATATTTACTTTTTTGAAATTGGTTCCCTCAGAGAGAGTTGCGTCATCATTGAGAGATACGCTTCCCTCAAAGGGGTTACCGTTTGCACAAAGATCTCCGTAGAGCGAAACGTCTCCTTTGATGCCTGCGGGATTGGTCACAACGATATCCTCGTGATATCCCGTGACAGCCTGCTGCTCTTCTCCGCAGAACTCAACCGTTCCATCATAGGTGGAAAGGCCAACGTTCTGATCGCCCGTCAGGCGAAGGACCGCTCCGTCGTAAACGTTCAGCTGGCAGCATGAGGTCCTGGCATTGCTTGAATAATGGATATTTCCGATAACGGTAAGGTCGCCGTAGATATCAAGGATACCCTTATACTGAGTCGTGTTTCCGCCTGAATACGTCTCATAGCCGTAGAGATAGACCTCTGCTTCTATGGTATAGGCCGTTCCCTCGGCAATGGTGAAGGTCCTTGCGTTTACCGTGAGCTTATCTGCCGTGATATCAGTGCAGAGAGTATGTATTGCGCTGATATCGACCGTTTTAAAGTTAGTTCCTCTTGAGAGTGTCGCTTTATCGTGAAGAGACACGCTTCCCTCAAAGGGAGTTCCGTTTGCGCAAAAATCGCCGTAAAGGCTTACGCTGCCCTTAACACCTGCAGGGTTTGTTACGATAATATCGGTATATCTGCCGCCAAGGGCCTGCTGCTCACTGCCGCAGAACACCACCGTTCCGCCGTGCTCTGAGAGGCCTACGTTCTGGTCACCCGTCAAGCGAAGCGTTCCGCCCTCATAAACGCTCATAGCGCAGCAGGACGTTTCGGCATTCTCTGCATAATGGATACTTCCGAAAACGGTAAGATCGCCGTAGATATCAAGTATTCCCTTGTAATAATAGTTATTTCCCGCGGAATAGTAGCTATATCCATCGATATACAGGTCGCCGTATATGGTATAAGCATCTCCCGCATCCACCGTCATTTTAACGTCATTTATGTATACGATATCTGCGCGGATATTACTGAGGAGAGTATACTCGCTCGATACGTATACCTTGCCGAAGTTCGTTCCGTCGGACAAGGCGCCGCCGCGGCAAAGATATACGGTTCCCTCAAAGGGGGTCTCGTTTGCCTCAAAGCGGCCGTGGAGAGATACGGTTCCGCTGACGCCGTCGGGGTTTTTGATAATTATATTTCTATGGTTTCCGATGATGCTCTGAGCACCCTCGCCGCCGAAGAAGCGCACCGTTCCCTGATGGACGTTCAGACCGAAGTTCTGGTTTCCGTAGAGAGTCAGAACGGAGTCCTCCGAGCTCATATTCAATCTGTAATAGCTGCTATCGGCATTCAGATCTCCCGTTACCGTCAGGCCGCCGTATATATCTATAACTCCGTTATACGTATAGGTATTGCCCGACGAATAATAGGAATATCCGTGCACCTTTACGTCACCGAGGATATTATAGTCAGTTTCCTCCGTGGCGAACAGAGTCTGGCCATAGACCTCAAGGTTGCCCTTGGCGCCCTCTCCCTCTCCGAACAGCTCATAGGTTGTGACTCCCACATTTGAGACCTTGACGTTGCCGTAAAGATAGCCGTTTACAAGATAGACGGTCTTATCCTCGATCATATTCGTTGCCTTTGCGACCGTTGCCTCCTTAAGATCACCCGAGCTATAAGTATAGTTCGCAGAGGGAGTAACGATCCTCTGATCAGCAGGGATAGCTCTTACCTTATCCTGAAGCTTCTGATGCACTATCGTATATATATCTATACTGTCACCGAAATAGGAGGAGAAGGGACCCACCATCTGTAAAGAGCACTGGGTGGATATCTCCTTTCCGAGCTCCCATACAGCTCGGTTTACCGCTCTATACAGGCACCAAAGGTTTTCGTATTTAGCTATGGTATGCCCGTTTGGGGCAGTTGTCAGCATATTCGTTCTTTCTTCTCTGATAGCATCTGCAATATCGTCTGCATATCTGGCGAGAACAAGGAACGCAGTTATCTCGCTGAGCTCGGGAGTATCAAGTATAAACTCAAACACTACGGTGGCCACGGCCTTGACAACAAGCCTTACCGTTGAAAAAGTGGCGCTTACGGGGCCCAGCACCGCTCCGAGGATAAGATCCTCTGCCGCATCCTTGAAATACTTGAGGGCGCCGTTTTCCAGATAATAATGTATCATATAATCAGCCATATTATCGCCGAGATACTGATCCAACCTTGTAAAGCCGTCGTACAGGGCAGTTCCCTCCTCGGCAATACTGAGAACGTCCTCCACCATCTCACCGCGGACCAGCTCCATTGCCAAAGCAAGGAACAGAGCCTTTACCATAACGATGCCCTGTGTGCCTACGTCAAACACGGCCTTGAATTTATCAATATTCTCAATGGTATGAGTAACGACACTTTTAACCACCCGGAACTCATACACGTCTACGAAATACTCGTCCAGAATACCGTTCTTTGTGATAACGTCGAGAAGCTCGTAGCTGTCCACAAGCTCGATATCATATTCAATATACTCGACTTTCACCTTGGTGAGAAGCGCCGCTACCAGATTGATCTTTTCAAGCAGGCGCTGATTTACACCGATAGAGTCCTCGGTCATGGTACCGTAAAACATTACGTTTACCATACGCTCGTTTGCATCGTCAAGAGCGTCCTCGTAAAAGAACGTGGTTCCCGCCGTTGCATCTGAGAACAGCGCCGCAAGATCGGAAAGATCGCAGGTGAAGCCGTAGTACAGGAGCATATCACGGTAGTCGTCGCTCTCTTTGAATTTATTGTACGCATTTATTAGGGCTTCCTGCGTTCCCGCATCAATATTATCAAGCATCTCCTCATCGCAAAGATACTGACTGTACACCGTGAACAGATCCGAATAATAGACTTGATCCGCCAGCTGAAACTCGGGAGCCGCGGGTGCCTCCACCGTTACCTCCTCCGCCGCTACACTAACGGGATACAGCGGGAGCGCGCATATTATCATAGTTAATATAAGAAAACAGGAAACGATCTTTTTCATACCGATCTCCTCCATACGTTTATTCATAATTTGATTATATCAGCAATTTTTGTCTACTGCAATAGAACGTGAGATTTATATCAAATTTTACCGCATATTTTTTCACAACGGATGCCTTTATTCTTGATTACGGGGGATATTTGTGATATCATTTTCACAGAGAAAGGCAGGGGCACTATGTATTACAGATTTTCTATTGACGACAATATTTGGTTTTTGAGAGACCTTTCCCTCTCGGAATACGCTTCTATCTTTGACCATCCCTATCTTGCGCTTTTAAAGCGTCTTCACGACACCTACGGCGCGCGCTTTCAATTTAATATCTACTACGAGACCGAGGGCTTTGACCTCTCTCAAATGACAGACCGCTACCGCCCTGAATGGGAAAAGGCCTCCGACTGGCTTCGCCTTTCCTTTCACGGACGATACGATATAGGAGAGCCGCCCTATATCAACGCTTCCTACGACGAAGCTTTTGCCGACTGCTCGGCAGTTCACCGCGAGATACTCCGCTTTGCGGGAGATAAAAGCCTCAGCTATTTTACCACTATCCACTACTGCCAGGCATCGGACGAAGCAAAGCGCGCCTTTTTTGATTGCGGCCTTCGCGGCCTCGTTGGTCTATTTGCAGAGGGCAATTCCTGCTACGGCCGCTCATATCCCGATTTTTCCGAACCCTTCAAATACTCCGAGGAGGACGGGGTATATTACTTTATAAACGATATGATAATCAACCTCTTTCCTCTTTCGGGTATCGTTCCTCATCTTTCGCGACTTGGGGGCAAGGAGTTTATCGAGGTTATGATACACGAGCAATATTTCTACCCGTATTACCCCTACCATCAGCCTGATTTTGCAGAGAAGGTTGAGGAGTGCGTTCGCTATCTCACCCTTGCAGGCAGGAAATGCGTATTTTTGGAGGAACTAATAAAATGAAATTTGATTTTACCACCGTTATGGACAGGCGGGGACGTGACTCCATCGCCGCTGACTGCAAGGCCTTTCCCGGGGCCTTTGCCGAGGCTGAGATACGGGAGGGACTTGACCCTATTCCCATGTGGGTCGCGGATATGAGCTTTCCCACGGTGCCCTCGGTCACAGAAGCTATTATAAGCCGCGCCGGTCACCCTGCCTTTGGCTATTTTGCGCCCACCGACGCTTATTTCGACGCTATCGTCCGCTGGCAGGAAAAGCGAAACGGAGCTTGCCACATCCCCCGCGAGGCCATCGGATACGAGAACGGAGTTCTCGGCGGAGTTGTTTCTGCGGCGGCGGCAATGACACCGAGAGGCGGCAGCATACTTCTCCACTCTCCCACCTACATCGGCTTTACGGGAAGCCTTGAAAACTGCGGCTACCGTCTTATCCACTCCCCCCTTAAAAAGGACCCTGAGGGGATCTACCGCATGGACCTTGAGGATATGGAGGAAAAGATAATCAAAAACTCCATCCACACGGCAATCCTCTGCTCGCCTCACAACCCTCTCGGAAGAGTTTGGGAAAAGGAGGAGCTTCTCTCTGCAATGGAGCTTTTCAAAAAGCACGACGTTTTCGTTATATCCGACGAGATATGGTCTGACCTTCTTCTTTACAAAAACCGCCACGTTCCCACTCAATCGGTCTCCGAGGATGCAAGAGAGCGCACCGCCGCATTCTACGCCCCCTCAAAGACCTTTAACCTTGCGGGTCTCGTGGGCAGCTACCACATAATCTACAACAAGGCTCTCAGAGACAGGATTGAAAAGGAATCCTCCCTCTCTCACTACAATTCAATGAACGTTCTCTCAATGCACGCCCTTATTGGCGCATACTCCGAGGAGGGCGAGGAGTGGGTGGACGAGCTCTGCTCCGTGCTCTCTGAGAATATGGACTTTGCCTGCGACTACATAGACCGCCGCTTTGACGGAGTTTCATACACGAGGCCCGAGGGCACCTATATGCTGTTTATAGACTGCTCCGAATGGTGCGAAAAGCACGGAAAAACTATTGACGAGGTGCAGAGAGAGGGCATTGAGGCGGGCGTCATCTGGCAGGACGGCAGGCCCTTCCACGGTCCATGCCACATCCGCTTAAATCTTGCTCTTCCCCTCTCAAGGCTCAAGGAAGCTTTTCTTCGCCTTGACAAATACGTTTTCAATAAATAAAAAAACGCCCAAGGGGCGTTTTTTTTATTTGTTTTTCTGATAAGCTATGCGAGGATCGCCGCTTTCAAGATAGATAATGCCGCACCGCACAAAGCCGTAGCTCTCAAGGGCCTTTTGCATGACCGAATTATTCTCGTGGGTATCTATCCTTACGCTCTCGCAAAGGGAGAAGCAATAGTCCATTATCGCGCGGATCATTCCTCTCCTTTTCCCTCGGGAGGCTACTCTGTGGACAGCGCTGTACGGACCTTCCCATTTCCACGCCCCTTCGATATATCCGTAGGTGGGATCAACACCGGGGATATAGGCAAAGACCGCCTCTATCTCCCCGTCTTCGGCAACGAAGAGCCGGCCATTTTCAATATCTGAGGCGATCACCTCGCGGGGAGGATACACGCTTCCCCACTGGGTGGGGTTTCCCGTCTCCCTCATAAAAGCGCGGGCGCCTGCGTATATCTCTTCAATTTCCGAAAGCTCGGAGGGCTCGGCTTTTCTGAAACGAAGCTCTCCCATCAGCAATCACTCATAAGACGGATATAGAATTCAACTGCGCGATGAACGGTCTCGAGTCTTATCCTTTCGTTATTTCCGTGAATGGTGGCTCTCTCCTCTGCAGTCAGGTCCATTGCGGAGAATCGGTAGACCTTATCGGAGATGCGGCCGTAATGGCGGGAGTCGGAGCACTGGACCATAAGATAGGGGGATACGAGGCAGGAGTCCCACGTGGAGGAGACTGCCTTTGCTATCTTATCCCATTCGGGGCAATCTGTGCGGGAGATGCGGCTGGGGTCCATTCCGCCGAGGAGGCTTATCTCAACTCTTTCGTTATCTACGGTCTTTTTGAGATACTCAAGGGCGGACTCAATATTATCCATAGGATTCAGGCGGATATTTGATACAACGCTTGCCTTGGGAGGAATAACGTTTTCGGCAGAGGAGCCCTCGGCCTTCGTGAATGCAACGGTGGTCCTCATAAGGGCGTTCAGCTCACCGCCGGACTTTCTGCAGATAAGGTCAAGCACGGGGCCAAACAGCCAGAGATTTGCAAATATCATTCTGTACACGAAGGTGGAGTGGCGGCCGAGAGTATCAAAAAGCTTTGCCACGGGAGGAGTGATATGATATTTGAAGGGGTTATCCTCTATTTTCTCAACAGCTCTCGCAAGACTGACGAGAGGTGTGCCCGGCTTTGGAGCAGATGCATGGCCTCCCTGAGATCTGACGGTATAGGAAACGTTCATCATTCCCTTTTCGGCGATACCGATAAGGCCGCAGGGGACAGAAACTCCGGGGAAAACGTTTTCAACCACAGCGCCGCCCTCATCAAGAACGAAGCCGGGGGTTATTCCCTTCTCCTCAAAATAATCCACTATACGGACAGCGCCGAGGCCGTTTACCTCCTCGCCGCCGGAAAATGCAAAATACATATCCTGCTTCGGAGTAAAGCCCTTTGCCATAAGGCTATCGGCCGCAGAGAGAATAGCATTGAAGGTGACCTTTGTATCAAGAGTGCCGCGGCCCCACATTACGCCCTCCTCGATGATGGCCTCAAAGGCAGGCTTATCCCAAGCCTCCTCATTTACGGGAACCACGTCGTAATGGGCCATAAAAACCGCGGGGGAATCGTGCGCCTCGCCCTCCCACTTAAAGAGGAGGCCTCTGTCGGGGAGCATAAAGAAGGTGCACTTTTCAAATATCTGCGGATAGAGTGAGGGGAGAAGAGATATGAGCTTTGCAAACTCCTCGTCATCCTCAAGGGAATGATCGGTATAAGAGACGGTCTTGCACTTTACAAGCTCGCCGAGGGTATGAACGGCGCGCTCGCGGTCAAAATCAACGTACTTCTCGCTGACCTCGATACCTCCCTTGGGGGTAAAGGCAAGGGTGCGGCCAACGATGACTGCAACGAATGCAACAAGGACTGCTGCAAGAGCAATAAGAGCGTAATACATCAGAGCATTCCTTTCTTATACATGATGCGGGCAACGATCACCGTGAATACTACGCCTACGGGCACCATGATGCCGACGGTTCCTGCATTGAGGGCGGGAATGAAGATGAAGAGGGCCAGCATAAGGATGATGGGAGCGATGGAGAGCTTGAGATTTTTTGAAACGAATACCACCGCAAGACCGCCGAAGAGGGCGGGAAGGATCATATCAAAGGCGGGCTTGAGCACGGGAGACTCAAGAACGGGGGTGAGGGGGATGAGGAATATTACGCCGATGATTATGATAAACGTCGTGACGATGCTGGAAACGGCAATGGCGATGGTTGAGATTATCTCTCCCTCCTCGCTCGTTGCCTTTACGCCTGCGCGCTCCATGGCGTCTATGGCGCAGGGGAGCTTGAGATTTGAGATATTACCCGTTACGAAGGAGAGATAGGTGCCGCCTGCGCCGAGCATGGGAACGTAGGTGAATATCTCAACGAGGCCCACCGCCCAATACATGGGCATTGTTGCAAAAAGGCCCTTTGCAAGCGCGCCCCAATCGGGAAGCGCCTTGAAAACAACGGACACGGCAAGGGGGAATGCGAAAATAAGAAGGCAGAGGACAACGCCCCAGATGCGTCCGTCACGATGGACGCTGTCAAGATATGAAATATTATTCTTTTTCATATTTCTTTACCTCCTTAGGATAACCAGCCCGTTACGGGAATGGCGATGGCCATACCGCATATAAGGCTTACGGGAAGAGCGTAATCTGTGAGCCAGCGGACCTTCAGGCGGGTAGCAAGAAGGCCGAGAACTGCCATTACAACAGCGGACACTATCATTACGCAAACGGGGATAAGGCCTGAAAAATCGCCCTTGAATGCGAGAGAAACGTCGCAGAAGACGTAGCCGAGGAAGGCAGATATCATTCCGAGGAACATTGCATTATTGAATATCTCGCCCCACTTCTTATCCTTCATACCCATCTTCATCATACCGCCCTGTATCCTTTTTGTGAGAATGGGAACAAAGATGAGGCCTATGGCGATACCGAGGGTCATTACCCAGAGGATGGTGACGTAGGGGGAGGCCTCGGTGATGGTGGTGCTGGGGTCAAGCTCCAGAGCATTCAGCGTATTTCCCGCGGCAACGGTCTCATAGGTGAGAGAGCCGATGACGGAAAGGCGAAGCCAGGGCAGAGCCACGCCAAGGCTCTTTGAAAGAGCAACGACGCCGACGAGGACGGCGATGGCGGGGGCCACGGTGAACACCGCGGAGGAGGTGATCGTAGACTTCACGGTGCTCTTTGCAATTCCAAGCTCCTTTGCGCGCTTGACGGCGCGGAAAAGGAAATAGAAGGACTGGCCGAGGACCGCGGCGATGATCAATCCGACCATTATGAAAAGGATCGGATGGTTAACGTAAAATTCCATAAAGATCTCCTTAAAAAATTTATATATTCAGCTTACCACGAAACCGAATATTTTTCAATCCTGTTACGCTTTTTTCAACAAAATTTGAACAAATAAAAATGCCGTCCCGATAAACGGGACAGCATTTTTCGTTATACCTCTTCAAAATACACCTGAAAGCTTGATTTATCGTCATGGGGGAGATTGGTGAGATTAATGCCGCTGTACATCAAAAACGCGCCGGAATTGATCTCGCCGTTTGCAGAATTTCTGTACATCCTTTCGGGATCAAGGCCGCGGAGGCGAAGATAGAAGCGCTCCATGGTCACGTACTGAGTGGAGACCCCCGTCAGCAAGGCCTTGCTCTTATCGGGGGAGACTATCTGCCATACTGCCCTTCTCTTTCCCTCATGGGGATATATGAGCCTATACAGGTCTCCGTAGCGGATAAGCTCGTAATACTTATGATATGCTGCTATCTGCTCCTTGATAAGCGCCTTATCAGCCTCGGAAAGGCGGGTGGGGTCAAGCTCATAGCCGAAGGTGCCCCACATTGCAACGTCGCCCTTTACGTCAAAGCCCGTGCGGCGGCAGAAGGACACGTGGGCTCCCATTGCGGATGCGGGATAGCATATAGACGTGCCGAACTGGATGGCAAGGCGCTCTATGGGATCGGTATTATCGCTTGCCCATATCTGAGGAGAATAATAGAGCATACCCGGGTCAAAGCGGCCGCCGCCGCCCGCGCAATTCTCAAGAAGGATATGGGGGAACTCTCTCGTTATCCTATCCATAAGCTGGTAGGTTCCCAACATAAAGCGATGATAAAGCTCGCCGTGGCGCTCGGATGACAGCGTTGCCGATCCTACCTCGGTGAGATTTCGGTTAAAGTCCCACTTGAGATAGTCTATCTCGCAGGACGAAAGCACGCTCTTCATCTGCCCGAAGATATTATCCACCACCTCGGGGCGGCTCATATCAAGGACGTACTGATGGCGGCACTCGCAATGCTCTCTTCCCTCCACGTGGAGGCACCAATCGGGATGGGCGCGATAGAGATCGGAATCGGGAGAGATCATCTCGGGCTCATACCATATGCCGAACTTGAGGCCTATTTCGTGTACGCGGGAAACGAGACTCTGAAGGTTTATCTTCGACTCGTAAACGTACCAGTCTCCGAGGCTTGACCAATCGTTATCCCTATGGCCGAACCAGCCGTCGTCCATTACGAGCATCTCGATGCCAAGCTCCTTTGCCTCGCGGGCAAAGCTTACGAGCTTTTCTTCATCGAAATCGAAATATGCGGCCTCCCAGGAGTTTATGAGCAGTGGGCGCTTCTCCGTTTTATATTTTCCGCGGATAAGGTTATTTGAATAGAAACGATGGAATATGCGGCTCATCTCGCCGAGGCCCTTATCCGTATAAACGCAGACCGTTTCGGGCACGGTGAGCTCCTCTCCGGGGGAAAGCACCCAGGAGAACTGCTCGGGATTAAAGCCTACGGACACCGTAGCGGTATCAAAATAA
Source organism: Candidatus Avispirillum sp. (assembly GCA_045545335.1). Lineage (GTDB taxonomy): Bacteria > Bacillota > Clostridia > Oscillospirales > CAG-272 > Avispirillum. The sequence goes on from JAZQAS010000029.1 coordinate 10,781, forward strand.
TCCACCTCGCAGCCCATTTCATAGCTGCCCGAATAGACGAAATTAAATCCGTAGGTATCTCCCCACTCCTCCGTTGAGCCGTCGCGCACAAGGGCGATGAAGGGGTTTTGCTCGTGGCCCGAGGCGCCGCGGCGGGAGATTATGGACTGACGGTTATGGGAAAGGTGATTCTTTGCAAAATTGCGCTCGTTATTATGCTTTCCGTACAGATTTATCATTGAAAAATCCGATGAGGGGAGGTTTGTGAAGGCTGAGCATATATCCTCAACAACGAAGGGCTTTTCGCCGCAGTTCTTTATGCGGGCGCTTCTCGTTATTACGTTACAGTTTGCAAAGGCGGTATAAACGAGGCAAAGCTCGCCTCCCGTTACGCTATCCTTCATTACTACCTCAAGGGTATCTGCCTCATTTTCGCTGTTGCAATACGTTGCGGGAAGCCCCTTAAGAGCGGGCTTTCCCTTGTATATCCTATGGGAGCAGTAGCGAAAATCCGTTGCGGTATTGCCCTCTGCCGCTCTGACTCTCACCGCCGTGCGTCTGAAATCTCCCGTTCCGAAGGAGGGGTATTCCAGCGGATGGGAGTCCAGCGTGAAGGCCATTTTCGGAGCGCACTCCTTCGTTGGATTAAATGATGATGTTCGTGTGCCGTACACAGCATAGGAGGAAAAATCCGTATCTGGGATATACCTTCCGTAATGATAGGTGACGAGAAAGCCGCCGTCTACCACGCCGAAGCAATAGGAGCTGTCGCCCGCTCTCAAATTAAAGGTCCTTGTGATCTCGTTATAAATAATAGACATATGATTCTCCTTATTCTTCTTCGCTTTCCTCTTCTTTGGGCTTTTCCTTTATCTTTATGCTTGCAAGGGGATTATGCTCCATTGCCTGCTCCATTCCCGCGTTTGAAACGTGGGTATATATCTGAGTGGTATTGAGCTGCTCGTGGCCGAGGATATCCTTGAGGACGCGGATATCCACGTTGCCCGACTGATACATAAGGGTCGCCGCAGTATGGCGAAGCTTATGGGTGGAATAATGCTTATACTCAAGGCCTGCCTCGCCGAGATACTTCTTTACCATCCACTGAACGGTCTTTACGCTTAAGCGCTTATTGAGCCTTGACAAAAACAGGGCGTTTTCCTTGGGGCCTGCCTCGCTCTGGGCAAGTCTTATCTTCAGGTAATCACGCAAGGCCTCGCGGGCGGCGGAATTAAGATATATCACTCTCTCCTTTGAGCCCTTACCCATTACTCTCAGGGAATGGAGCTCTCGGTCTATATCCCCGAGGCTTATGCCGCAAAGCTCGGAAAGACGCATTCCGCAATTGAGAAAAAGCGTGAGGATACAATAGTCCCTCTCTCTTGTTTTGCTGTTCTGATCGTTCTTTACCGCTGAAAGAAGATCTACGCTCTCATCCACCGACAGGTGCTTCGGGAGCTTCTTTTTCTTCTGGGGGGACTCTATATTTATGACGGGGTTATTCTGAAAGGCCTTTTTCTTCACGGTCATATACTTATAAAAGCTTCTCAGGGATGAGAGCTTTCGCGCTCTCGCGGCGGTGCCGTTTTTTCTGTCTCTTGACATATAGCCGATATAAGAATACGCCTGATCCTCAGTTATCTTTGCAAAAAAGCTTTCGTCAAGCCCCGATATATCTATCTCTCTCAAAGACTCCGGATCTGTATCAAGCCCGTTTTCGACAGCTACCGTATATCGGCAGAAGGTTCTCAGGTCGTTTAGATATTCTACAATTGTCTTTTCTGACCTGCCGAGGACCGTATTCATATAATTGGCAAACGCCTTAATTGATTCGGGATAGGTATCAAAATCCTTTATAGCCATAACGCACCTCCGTTCCACTGTCATTATACTATATTTTCGCCCCTTTTCAAAGATTTTTTGTAAACTTTTTTCTCTCCACTTGAAATACGCCACTCGGGAATGTACAATATTCTTATAACAGATCATTGGAGATTTTATGAATACTGAAATTATTACATGCAAGAACAAATACAACTATATGCCCATGGTGAAAAAGCTGCTTCTCTGCCAGTTCGGCGCCGCAGTTATGGGTATTATGATCTCTTTTTCAAACAACACCTATCTCAACATATTTACGGCGGCTCTCTCCTTTGCCTTTTATATGTACATCCTCTACACCTCCGTTTGGGATATAGGCGCAAAGGACAAGCTTGCCATTGAAGGCCACCGTATGGAGGCTGACCGCCTTATCGGTCTCAAGGCAGCTCTCTATGCAAACATTCCAAACCTTGCTCTTGCGGCAGTTTGCATAATCGGCAAGGCTCTCGGCGGCTTTGCAGATCTTGCCTTTGCAAATACCGCGGCTTACTGGGCAAACATCATCACCCGCTTCTGGAACGGAATGTATATCGGATTTTTCGTGGTCCTTCAGCCCGACAAGGCCACAGACCTTCAGGCATTTCTCTATATGTTCATTTACCTTGCGGCTATCATTCCCGCCCTTCTTATCTGCTTTATTGCATACAATATGGGAGTTAAGGGCATTCGCCTCATCCCCGAAAAGAAAAAGAACTGAAAAGCATAAAAAATCCCTCCGAATGGAGGGATTTTTCTTATTATTTTCCGTACCTCGGGTAGGCTTCGAACTCTTCTTTGGTTCCTGCAAAAACGTTAATATCTATGAACCTTTCCTCTCCCTCGTAGCCCGAAAGCAGTCCCCTGTTTGTATACTGCCAGAAGGTCCACTCACGTCCGTCTGCCATATTCGGAGGGGTTATAACGTTTCTTATCCATATATCGTAGTCACTGTAGCCGCCTGCAAGATAAAGCTCGTAGGAGCGCTCGGTCGCATAGATTATCGGCTTCATACCGTAATGCTCCTCGCACAGCGAAAGAAGCTCTGAAAGAGCCTTGCAAACGCTCTCCTTTTCGGGAGGGTTCTTTTCTTTATCTGCATAGAACTCAAAATCAATAACGGGCGGCAGCATTCCCTCAAAGGGCTCTACCGTTTTTATAAAATTCTCGGCCTGTGTTTTTGCTTCGCTATCAAAGCTGAAGAAATGATATGCGCCCACGGAAAGGCCGGCTTTTCTTGCCTCCTTGAAATTATACTCAAAGGTATCGTCAACGTAAGAGCTTCCCTCCGTTGCTTTGATAAATGCAAATTCTATATCCTGAGAAGAAAGCTCTTCCCAATCTATCTCACCCTGATAATGAGAAACGTCCACACCGCGGACGGGATATTTATCATCGGCAGTTGCATTGAGGGGGATAATTCCGTTCCACACAAGGGAAAACACCACTCCCGCTATGGCCGCAAGCAAAAGAACTGCGGCGATCACTACGATCATTATTCTTTTTTTCATAGGCTTCTCCTATACTGCTGACTTTATTATCTCTTTGATTATAACAAACATATTTCAGGAAATAAAGCTTTTTTGAGCTTTTCATCCTTTTTATTTTACGTTTTCTCAAGGATATCATCGAGGGAGGCGATGAAATGGTCGGCATCCCTTAGGGTATTGAAGGGACCTGCGCTTACTCTGACGGCGCCGTCCTCGGGGGTGCCGAGGGTCATATGTGCGAGGGGGGCACAATGGAGGCCTGCGCGGGTGCACACCCCTCTCTCGGAAAGGGCTCTGCCTATCTCCTGGGCGCTTTTGCCCTTTACGTTAAAGAGCCAAAGACTGCCCTCCCCTCGGGAATACTCCCGTATACGGCGCGAGCCCTTATAATGGCGGCGTATCCTCTCAACGACGGCCCTCTCCCTTTTACAGATATTCTCCTCACCCTCTGCCATTACGTATTTTATCCCCTCGCAAAGGCCTGCCGCCAGGGGGGCTGACAGGGTTCCCGCTTCGAGGCGGTCGGGCAAGGGGGACGGCATAGATACGAGCCTTGACTCGCTTCCGCTTCCGCCGTACATCAGCGGCTTTGGAGATACCTCGGGGGAAAATATGCAAAGGCCTGTTCCCTGAGGCCCAAGCAGGCCCTTATGCCCCGCCGCGCACAAGGCCGATATCTTAGAGGAGGATACGTCTATTCTCCTTGATCCTGCGCTCTGAGCGGCATCTACTATAAAAAGTATACCCTCGCTATACAGCATTTTGCCTATTCTTTCTATGGGGAGTGTTACGTTAGTTACGTTTGAGGAGTGGATGCAGATGACGGCGGAGGTATTCTTTCTTATAAGGCTTCTGATATTTGAAAGAACGTCTCCCTCCGTGCGAAAGATGCTATACTCCACTCCCTCCTCCCTTGCAAGCATTGCAACGCACCGAAGGACGCTGTTATGCTCAAGATCCGATATTATAACGTGGCTCCCTCGGGGGACGAGGCCTCTTATTGCGGCATTCAGCGCGTGGGTCGCGTTGCAGGTGAGCACTACCCTTTCCTCATCGGGGGCTGAAAACAGGTCTCTCGCAAGGCATCTTGCCTCATATATCTTCTCCGCCGCCATATCCGCAAGGATATGACTGCCTCTGCCTGCATTGCCGCAATACTCACTTATGCATCGTGCAGTCTCCTGCCAGACGGCGGGGGGCTTCGGGAAGGTGGTTGCCCCGTTATCAAGATAGCAGAGCTTCATTTTCGCTCTCCCATTATCTCGCCGTATGCAACGCCGCGCTGTCTGAATATGGCGATAACCCTCTCGCCGAGGGCGCAGGGATACCTTATTCCGTAGGCGCATCCGTTTTTTGTAAGGCGAGCGTCAAGCCCCACGATCTCACATTCAATTCCTGCCCCTCTGAGGGCATTTTTTGCTTTTTGCGCGGCTGTCATCGTTTTCATTGCCGCTATACACATATTCTCACATTCCTTTCTTTTCTTATCCCCTATCATTCTATGTTGCACGGGGGAGAAATGACAGAAAAGCAGGGCTATCATTAGGTCAGCGGAAAGGAGTGATGATTTGTCACAAAAGAAAAAAAGAAAAACCAAAGAAGAAAAAAAGCTATCCTCGGCAATCGACACTCTTGCCGAGATCATTGACTCGATGGCCTCCTCAATGCTCAGAAGCATCAATGCCGAGGAGACCGTTGACCTAAAGCAGGTGAAGGAGCTTGCGGGAGCTGTCAAGGAGCTCTCGGCTCTCGTTTCCTCAAGGGGAGATGAAGAGGGAGAAAACGACAACACCCTTACGGTGGTTTTTGAGGGAGAGGGCGAAAATTGGGCAAGATAGAGCTATCTCTTCCCTCCCCCTCCGAAAGGCAACGGCTCTTTCTTGAGGACACCCACAGATATATCGCCTTCGGAGGGGCGAGAGGCGGCGGCAAGAGCTTTGCCGTTCGCTTAAAGGCCGCCCTCCTTTGTCTGAACTATCCGAAAATACGCATTATGATAGTTCGCCGCACATATCCCGAGCTTCGGCAAAACCACATTATTCCAATGAAGGAGCTTATGGGAGAGAGCGCCGTCTTTCGCGAATCAACGAGGGATATGACCTTTAAGAACGGCTCGGTCATCTCCTTTCGCTACTGCCGAAACGTTTCCGATCTTGACAAGTTTCAGGGCACGGAATGCGACGTTCTCTTTATTGACGAGGCGACGCAGTTTACGGAGGAGATGTACGACAGGCTGAAGGCCTGCGTGCGCGGAGTGAACTCCTGCCCCAAAAGGATATATCTGACCTGCAACCCCGGAGGACGGGGACACGGCTGGGTGAAGCGTCTTTTTATTGACCGCGCTATGAACGCGGGAGAGGTGCGTGAGGATTACTTTTTTATAAAAAGCCTCGTTACCGACAACCGCGCTCTTATGGAAAAGGACCCCACCTACATACAAAAGCTTCGCTCTCTGCCCGAAAAGCTTCGCCGCGCCTGGCTTGAGGGAGACTGGAACATCTTTGAGGGGCAATTTTTCGAGGAGTTTACAGACGACCCGCAGCACTACAAGGACAGACGCTACACCCACGTTATAGACCCATTTGAGGTGCCGCGGGACTGGCGGATATACAGAAGCTTTGACTTTGGCTATTCAAAGCCATTTTCCTGCGATTGGTGGGCCGTTGACTACGAGGGGAGAGCCTACCTTATCCTTCAGCTCTACGGCTGTACGGGCACGGCAAACGAGGGAGTCAAGTGGGACCCCGACCGCATCTTTCGCACGATACACGGGATCGAGACGACCCACCGATGGCTCAGCTCAAAGCAGATAATCGGCATTGCCGATCCCTCCATTTGGGATGCCTCAAGAGGAGACGCCATAATCGAGGCGGCAGACCGCAATTTCGTTCACTTCTACCCCGGAGACAACAAGCGCCTGCCCGGCTGGATGCAATGCCACTACCGCCTCGCCTTTGATGACGAGGGATATGCTCAGGTCTACTTCTTCAACACCTGCCGCGATGCAATTCGCACCCTGCCGCTTCTTACCTACAGCGAAACCACTCCCGAGGACCTTGACACCGACGGGGAGGACCATTTCGCAGACAGCTTTCGCTACTTTTGTATGTCAAGACCCATTCGTCCCCACACTCCCAGCATTGATCCAATAGGCGGCGACGACCCTCTTGACCTTTTGAAAAACACAAAACGGTACGAAAAATACTCTTACTGAGAAAGGAAAATCTATGACTAAAAAGAAAAACGCCGTGACGACAGACACTATCAACGCGGCATACGAGACCCTCTCCCGTTACAAGGCGGGAAAGGCAAACCTTGAAGGCCGAATTATTGAGAACGAGGAATGGTGGCGCATGAGAAACCACGAAAAGGGCTCTGACGTTTCCTCAACGGCCTGGCTCTTCAACTCTATTATCAACAAGCACGCAGATGCTATGGACAGTCTGCCCGAGGCCACCTTCCTGCCACGAGAGGCGGGGGATACTGCCGCCGCAGGGCTCCTATGCGACATTATTCCCGTTATTCTTGAAGAGAACAAATTTGAAAAGACTTACTCCGACTGCTGGTATGACAAGCTGAAGTCGGGGGCCTGCTGCTACGGAGTTTTCTGGGATGCTTCAAGGGACGGGGGCCTCGGCAACGTTGACGTTCGCAGAATTGATCTTCTCAAGCTCTTCTGGGAGCCGGGCGTTGGAGACATACAGCACTCAAGAGACGTTTTTCACGTTGAGCTTATTGACAACGCCTCTCTCATCTCAAAATACCCCGCCCTTGCAGACAGCCTCTCATCCCCCGCCTTTGACACCTCACGCTACATTCTTGACGAGGCGGTGGACACCTCGGACAAATCCTGCGTTATCGACTGGTACTACAAAAAGGCGCGCGGCCCGAAAGAGACAGTTCATTTTTGCAAGTTTTGCAACGGAGTTCTTCTCTACGCCTCGGAAAACGACGAGAGATACGCCTCTCGCGGCTTTTACGACCACGGGAAATATCCCTTTATCATCGACAGCCTCTACCCCGTTCAGGGTTCTCCCTGCGGCTTTGGCGTTATTGACGCCATGAAGACCACTCAGGGGCAGATAGACGCACTCTCCTCTGCAATTATCAAAAACGCGAGAATGGGCGCGACCCGCCGATACTTCGTTCGCCAGGACGGCGCTCTCAACGAAAAGGAGTTTGCTGATTTCAAGCGTCCCTTCGTTCACTATCAGGGCTCAGGTGACCCTGCGGCATCTATTATGCCCATTACGAGCCCCGTGCTCTCGGGCGCTTACGTTTCCGTTCTTCAGCAAAAGATAGACGAGCTGAAGGAAACCAGCGGAAACCGCGATTTCTCTCAGGGCACTGCAAGCGGCGGCGTTACTGCCGCGGCGGCCATTGCCGCATTGCAGGAGGCGGGAAGCAAGACGAGCCGCGATATGATAAACGCATCCTACCGCGCCTTTGAGGAGATATGCTCCATTATCATCAGCCTTATCGGCCAGTTCTACACCGTTCCCCGCTGCTTTCGCATTACGGGCAGGGGCGGCGTTCACGAATTTATCTACTGCTCGGGAAAGGATCTTTCCCCTCTTTCCTCAAGCGTTCCCGTTTACGATATCAAGATAAAGGCCCACAAGCGCTCCGCCTTTTCAAGAGCCTCGGCAAACGAGCTTGCAATGGCACTTTACAAGCTTGGCATATTTGCACCCGAGAACGCAGAGAGCGCCGCTCTCTGCCTCTCTCTTATGGAGTTTGAGGGGAAGGACGAGGTATTGGCAAGGCTTTCGGAGACGGTCCGCGGAGAAGTACATGGGGCAAAGGCATGACGACGGTCACTCTCTCAAAATACAACGACACCTATATTTTTGAGTGTCAGGGGCATACGGGCTATGCCCTTTGCGGGCAGGATATCCTTTGCTCTGCGGTCTCCATCCTTTGCTATACTCTGCGCTCATACCTTGAGGGGGCATTCTCCGAAGGGAAGATACAAAATCTTCAAAGCGATCTTTCAAGCGGGTGCGCTTTTATAAGATTTGAGCTTTGCGACTCTTACCGAAGCGACACGGTTACGGAAGCCTTAACGGCCATCATCTCGGGGTTCTCTCTTCTTGAGGAGAATTTTCCCGATCACGTTAAAACAGATATCTGTTAGCATTTACCTGTTATCTGCATAAAATAAAAATGAGGCGGGATATCGCCTGCGACCCTCGGGTCGGAAATTTAAAAGAAAGGTAAACATAACAGTATGTCTGAAACAAGACAGTGCCAGCCCCCCATGCGGGAAATGGTTTGCATCGATACTTACCGTATCCTTGACTCCTGCCGCGACAAGGACTGCTTTGAGGACGTTCGCGTTTTTCTGACGGGCTACGGTCAGGAGCTTATCGAACGGGGCAGCCCCGTTCGCGCTAAGTGCGCGCGGGTGGTCTGGTCCTATATAGATATCGACCCCGTTCCCTTTAACCGCGGCTTCTATCAGCTGAATATCAAGATATACGTCCGCATTACGGCGGAGGTATGCGTTTCTCCCGGAAATATTCAGGAGATAGAGGGCATCGCGGTTCTTGAAAAGAAGGTCATCCTCTTCGGTAGCGAGGGTAACGTTTCCATCTTCAAGAGCGAGGCGGGCCATTCCTGCTCGGGCTTTTGCCCCGGCTACGATAAGAGCGGCTGCAAGAAGACCTCCAATCTTCCCATTGCGGTCATTGAAACCGTTGACCCAATTATCCTCTCCTCAAAGGTGGTATGCACGCCTAAGGTGCGCTGCTGCTGCCATTGCGAGGATATTCCCGAAAGCGTTTGCTGCACCGTTTCAGGTGAGCTTTGCGACTCTCAGGGAGAGAAGCTTGTCGTTACTCTCGGGCTCTTCTCCATCGTTCGCATTCAGCGGCCTGCTCAGTATCTCATTTCGGCAACGGAATTCTGCGTTCCCGAAAAGGAATGCGTTGAGGCGACGGACACGGACCCCTGCGCCCTTTTCCACTCCATGTCCTTCCCCGTTTCCGAGTTCTGCCCTCCCACTCTCGGAAGCCTTGCCCCCGGTCATCACAGACCCCAGGAAACGGGCAAATGCTCCTGCAAGGGATAAAATAAGAAAAAACGGTACGCAAGCGAGTTGCGTACCGTTTCAGCTTGTCGATAAAGGTATCGACAAGCTGACCTCGGGCTGTCGAGAAGGATGAAGAAGCCGTGAATTGTCCGTCGTCGGCGTACAAAGGTACGACAGAGGGACAATTCGCGGCTAAAAACCCGCTTATAACAATGAAATCCGCCGATATTCTCGGCGGATTTCTACTTTTTGACGTATTTTTTCATTGAACTGAATATTATATGTTTTGCGGCTTTTGTTCTGCGCCTTTTTCGACAGACTGAAACGGTACGCAAGCGG
>JAZQAS010000030.1:0-11280 GCA_045545335.1 Candidatus Avispirillum sp.
GCCTTGATGGTAACGTCCTTGGTAGCTCTCCAGGAGGGAACCTTAACGGTGAAGCTGTCGCCCTCGTTTGTAATATCAAAGCCGAGGGAGGAGAGGGTGTTCATGATCTCATCCTTGGTGATAGCGTCGCCGATGCCCGTATAGCGGTCAACGAAGGCCTTGTCAAAGGTGAGGGTCTTGCACTCGTAGCCTCTCTTATACTCGTCTGTGAGAGAGGAGATAACGGTAGCGCCGCTGTCAATATCGCAAAGGAGCTTAACGAAGCGTGCGATGGCAAAGGTGGTCATCTCGGGGTCAAGAGTCTTCTCGTAGCGCATGGAAGCGTCTGTGCGGTGGCTGAGACGGGTGGAGGACTTACGAACGGAAACGGGATCGAAAGTAGCAGACTCAAGGGTGAGTGCTGTTGTATCGTCCTCAATTTCAGAAGCAAGGCCGCCCATGATACCTGCAATTGCAACGGGCTCGTCGCTGTCGCAGATCATAAGAGTATTCTCGTCAATAGCTCTTTCAATTCCGTCAAGTGTCTGGAAGGTGAAGGGAGAAGCGAACTTCTTTATGCGGATCTTTTCAACCTTGCGGGAGTCGAATGCGTGCATGGGCTGACCCATCTCAAGCATGAGATAGTTTGTAAGGTCTGCCATAAGGTTGATGGCGCGCATACCGCAGTAGAAGAGGCGGATACGCATATTGACGGGGCTCTGGTTCTTTGTGACGTTGTCTATCTTAAGGCAGGAGTAGCGGAGGCAGTCGTCGTTCTCGATCTGCATATCTATTTTGGGAAGGCTGTCGTACTTTGAAAGATCGATGCACTCAAGAGGCTTTAAGGGTCTGCCTGCAAGGGTAGCAAACTCTCTTGCCATACCGTAATGACCCCAAAGGTCGGGACGGTTTGTAAGAGACTTGTTATCGACCTCAAAAACGATATCGTCGATCTCAAAGAGGTCCTTAAGGTCAGTACCGTTTACAAAGGAGGGGTCAAGGTCCATAATGCCGGAGTTATCGTCGCTGATGCCGATCTCCTTTTCGGAGCAGCACATACCGAAGGAGGTATAGCCTGCAAGCTTTCTGGGAGCGATCTCGATCTCGCCGAGGCGCGCGCCGACCTTAGCAAATGCAGTCTTCATTCCGAGGCGAACGTTGGGAGCGCCGCAAACGACGTCAACGGGCTCGCTCTCACCGATATCAACCTTTAGAAGATGGAGCTTCTTTGACTCGGGATGATCCTCAATGGAAACGATCTCTGCTACAACGACGCCTGAAACGTCGCTGCCCTTATAGAATATCTCGTTCTCGACCTCTGCTGTGGAGAGGGAGAACTGGGAAATAAGCTTATTTGTGTCAAGACCCTCAAGATCTACGAACTCGCGGATCCAATTCATTGAAATATACATTTATAAATACCTCTCTCTCTTATTCGTCGTCCGAGAACTGTGAAAGGGCCGTAAGGCTACCGCCGTTGAGGTCGCGGATATCCTTAACGCCGTACTTCATCATAGCAAGACGGGTAAGACCGAGGCCGAAGGCAAATCCCGTATATTCCTCGGGGTCGATGCCGCCCTCGGAGAGAACGTTGGGATGGATCATACCGCAGGGGCAAAGCTCAAGCCAGCCGGAGTGCTTGCAGGAGGGGCAGCCAACGCCGCCGCAGATCTGGCAGCTGATATCAAGCTCAAAGCCGGGCTCCACGAAGGGGAAGAAGCCGGGGCGGAGACGAACCTTAAGGTCGTAGTTGTCGAATACCTCGGAAAGCATGGTCTTCATAGAGTAGATAAGGTTTGCAATGGAGATATCCTTATCTACCATAACGCCCTCCATCTGGAACAAGGTGTTCTCGTGGCAGGCGTCGGTAGCCTCGTTTCTGAAGCAGCGGCTGGGGAAGATAGCCTTGATGGGCTTGCCCTCGTTTATGAGCGCGTCCTTATACTTCTTGTAGATAGCGTTCTGCGCCGCAGAGGTCTGAGTCTTAAGGAGCTGACCGTTATCAAGATAGTAGGTGTCCTGCATATCGCGGGCAGGATGGAACTTGGGAATATTGAGAGACTCAAAGCACTCGTAGTCTGTAACTATCTCAGAGTAGTCCTCAATGTTAAAGCCCATGGAGCGGAATATCTCCTCGCACTTGCGCTGAACGAGGGTGATGGGGTGATAGGAGCCGCCCTCGATCTTTGCGGGGATATCCATATCAAAGGTGGGAACGGCGTTGATCTCCGCCATCATCTCCTGCTCCTTGAGAAGAGCGAGCTTTTCTGCAATGGCGTCCGTTGCAAAGCTCTTGAGCTCGTTAACGTCGCGGCCGTAGTCCTTCTTCTCCTCGGGGGAGAGGGCGCCCATATTTTTGAGAAGGCCGGTTATAGAGCCTTTTTTACCAAGGTAGGCAACCTTGAGAGCCTCAAGCTCTGTAACGGAAGTGACCTTTGAAAGCTCTTCTTCAAAGGCAGACTTCTGGTTAAGGATAAGATCGTTCATCTTCATTTCCTTCACTTTCTGAAAATCGTAGAAAAAATAAAGCTCCGTCTCAAAAATGAGACGGAGCAAATCCGCGGTACCACTCAAATTGCGACAAAAGTCGCCACTTTAAAGCCTTAATGCGGCAAACACCCAAAAGGGAACTCACAGGCTGAAATTCAACTTCGGAGGCTATGCGGCTTTCCACCCATCGCCGCTCTCTTTGATAGCTTGTCCGCGTCTACTTGCCGAAGGCACCTGATCGCAGTTTTTAATTTTTTCAATTATCAGTATAATATCACAAATAAATACCAATTTCAACCCCTAAAGAAAGGTTTAGAAAAAATTTTACGTCAGCAGCCTTCTATAATATCGCGAATGTCCTGCATCTTAAGGTCAAGTAGGCCGGAGAGCTCTGCGCATTCAAGAAGCTTGTCGTGGGTATCCTCAAGAAGCTCCTCCCGCAGGTTCTTTTTATAGCGGAGGCGATGCTCAAGCTTTGCCCAGGACTCCATTGCAATGGTGCGGAGCTGGACCTCTGCGCGGACTACTCTTTTCTCGTTGCAGAGGAAGATGGGTGTCTCAATAATGAGGTGCAGGCTTCTGTAGCCGTTTGGCTTCGGATTTTTAATGTAGTCCTTGGTCTCGATGAGGGTAACGTCATCCTGGGAGGTAAGGCAGTCTGCCAGCATATAGATATCGTCAATAAAGCTGCAGATGACCTTGATGCCCGCAACGTCGTTAAGGTTTTCCTCAATGGAGCTGAGAGTTAAGGGAAGCTCCTTTCGGCGGAGCTTTTCGCTGATGCTCTCAATGGTCTTGAGGCGGGTCTTTATAAGCTCTATGGGGTTTCTTTCGTGCTGGAGGGAGAACTGCTCGTTGAGCACCTTGAATTTTGCCTCTATCTCGTGCATGGCGCACTTATAGTAGGACATAAGAATTTGAAGGGAGTCTATCTTTTCTCTCAGGTCCTCAGATGAGGAGCCCGATATAAATTCCACCAGCTTTTCTTTATAGATTTCTTTTTCCATTATATTAAAGTGTACCTGTAATTATTCTTTTCAAAATGTTTGAGTCCTTTGCGGTGATCTCGCCGTCGCCGTCAAGGTCTGCAGCGGCGAGCTGCTCAGGTGTGGGAGTGATATTTCCCGAAAGTATCTGCTTTAAGGTATTTGCATCCTTTGCGTCGATCCCTCCGCTTGAGTCAAGGTCTCCCGTTTCCGTGGGGACATCGGGCTCGGGATCGGGTTCGGGATCGGGCTCGGGATCGGGATCTGTGACCGTGCGGGTGCCGTCTATGTAGAGATGATACTCGTTTTTGATGGCAACGTATGAGAATTCAATGGGCTTTGTAAGATCGTGGCCTGTAAGGGTAGCAAGGGTGATGGCGTTGTTTCTGAACCAGTTGACGATCTCTGTGGGGTCATCTGCAGCTACTCTCAGCCTTATCATACCGCGGTCAAAGAGGCCTGCGCAGTATTCCGCCGAGGGAGATGCGGTGACAGACATTTCAAGATGCTCGCTGTAGTAGTCGGTAACGTCGGCGGTGCACTTGGGGAGAGGGACCTTTGTGTCAAAGAGCACGTGGTCGAAGCTGAGCTGACTGTCGGACATATTGAAATAGGAGTAGAATACGTTATGCTCGGGGATGGGGCTGTCGTCGCCGGAGTCGTCCCAGGTAACGTCGGTGTAGCAGTATTCGCCGTCAATGCGAACGAGGCTCCAGCTGTGGCGCTCGTCGCCTGCCATACCCTTGACGGTGTAGGACTGTATGCCTGCCCTTGCAAGGAGATATTCAAAGGCGAGGGCGTATCCGTGGCAGATAGCCTTGCCCTCAACTATGGCGCCGTAGGGGGTGTGGGCGTGGTCGCCTTCAACGTATGCCACTTTTTTGACGATGGCGTCGTGGAGGCAAAGCTCCTTTTTGTATTCGCTCATATTATCGGTGATGCCCGATGAAGCGATGATATCTTCAACCGCGCCCTCAAAGGTCTCGCGGTTTTTTGTAAGCTCGGCCCTTGAGGAGCCTGCAAGGTCGTTGTATATCGGCTTCACGTGGGAGACTATGTTAGTCAGCACGTAGTAGCCGTAGGTATATCCGTTCTCCACCCAGAAGTGGCCGTGAGAGTCGTTGAAATAGGCCTCCATAATGAGAGAGAGCTCGCTCGTGGTGGTAACGGGAAGACCCCAGAGGCTTATGCGCTCGTCGCGGGCCTCGATGCGGGAGGCGATATGGTCATAGAGCTTGACAAGGCTGTCGCCGCCCTCCATAAGGGCAAGGGTGCTTCTGCCGTAATATACGGTGTTATCCTCGGCGCTTGACGTGAAAACTAAGGGAAAAGCTGATAAGATCAATACAAGCGCCAGAGCGACGCCGCATATTTTAAAGATCGGCTTTTTCATAAATCTCCTCTGAATATATAATATTTTTTGGGGATACTGAACTGTTTTATTCGTGCCAGCCGTCAATGCCCGAGCGCTCAAGAGCGCCGAGAATGCGGCGGTAAAGCCCGCGGTGCTTGTAGTCGAAATCCGCGAGAAGCTTTTTCATATTTTCCCGTTCGGTATGCTTGTCCTCAGGGCAGGGGCTTTTCTCAACGGGAACGGGGTATTTCTTTATAAATGAGCGTATTTCCTTTTCCTCTGTGAGAACAAGAGGGCGGATGAGGACCAGCTCCTTTTTGGAAAGGAGGGTAACGGGAGAGAAGCTGCCGATGCGTCCCTCGAAAAAGAGGTTCAGCATAAAGGTCTCAACGGCATCGTCAAAATGGTGGCCGAGGGCTATCTTATTGCAGCCTGCCTCCTTTGCCGCGTCGTGAAGTATGCCTCTTCTCATTCTTGAGCAAAGAGAGCAGGGATTTGATTCCCGTCTCAGGTCAAAAATGATATGGGCAAGCTCCGTTTCCTTAACGATATAGGGAACGCCGATGCTCTCGCAAAGGGCGCGGATCTCGGCGTGGGAGCTTTTTTCGCTTGGTGCCGTCTCGCAGGTGTGAAAGCCCATGTCAACGGTGATGGCAACGAGGTCAAAGGCTCGGGGGAGAAATTTTCTGATCTCCGAAAGGGCAAGGAGCAAAACGAGAGAATCCTTTCCTCCCGAAACGCCAACGGCGATGCGGTCGCCCTCCTCGATCATATCGTATTTCTCAATGGCAAGCCTTGCCCTTGAGAGTATCTTTTGAATTTCTTTCATGTCAGAACCTGTATTTATGAATATACTGTCATTGAATATTGCTTTTAAGGAGAGGTGTATATGGCAAAGATTTATATAGATCAGGGGCATAACCCCGTAAATCCCAATGCGGGCGCCGAGGCGAACGGATATCGCGAGCAGGATCTGGTTTACAGAATAGGGGTGGAAACGGCGGATATTTTGCGAAGGGCAGGGCAGGAGGTGCGCCTGTCCCGTCCCACGCCCGAAACTCAGCTTGGAACCTCAAATGCTTCAAGCCTTGCGGCGCGGGTCGGCGATGCAAACTCCTGGGGCGCCGATTATTTCGTAAGCCTCCATGCTAATGCATCGGATATAACCTCAGCGAGCGGCAGCGAGGCCTTCGTCTTCAGCCTTGGGGGAGTTGCCGAGGAGCTTGCAGATAGCATCCTCTCAAGTCTTTCGGCGACGGTTGGCTCGCCGAACAGAGGAGTATTTGCACGCCCCACTTTATACGTTCTTCGCAGAACTCAGATGCCTGCAACTCTCGTTGAGCTCGGGTTCATAACCAATCCCGAGGAGGCCGCCCTTATGGCAAGCGAGCCCCGTCTTTATGCCGAGGGCGTGGCCGACGGCATACTTGAGCTTATCTATCTGCGCTCTTAGCCCTCTTCGGAGTAAACGGGCAGCTCAAACCAGAAGGTAGAGCCCTTGCCGAGGGTGCTTGAAACGCCGAAGGGAGAGGCGTGGAGCACGAGGGCGTTCTTAACGATGGAGAGGCCGAGGCCCGTACCCGTAACGGATCTCTTATGGAAATCTCCCGTTCTGTAATATCTCTCCCAGATATGGGGGAGCTTATCCTCGGGGATGCCCTCGCCCGTATCGGAAACGGAAATTCGGCAAACGCCGTTATTCACGGTCTGACTAATATAGATCATCTTATCATCGCCGGTATAGTTGATGGCGTTGCTGATAAGGTTGTAGATGACCTGAAGGATGAGTATCTCGTCAGCCTCAACGGAAACGTCGCAGTCTGCGTGTAGGGTGATGGTGTAGCCGTCTCCCTCGCAGAGGTGGGCGTATCTTTCAATAGTTGAGCGAACGCACTCCGTAAGGGAGAAAACGCTCTTTTTGAGCTGTCTTGAGCCGCCTGAAAGGCGGGAAAGGTCCAGCATATCGTTAACGAGGGTGGAAAGGCGCTTCGTCTCGTCAATAATGATCTGCATATTTTCGGCGGTCATCTCGCCGGGGATATCCCGCATGACCTCGCTGTAGCCCGATATCATGGTAAGGGGGGTACGAAGATCGTGGGAGATGTTGGAGATAAGCTCCTTTTGCATGGTATCAAGCTTTGAGAGCTCCTCTGCGGCGTAGTTCAGCGTTTTGCCAAGCTCCGCCGTTTCAAGAAATTCGCCGCCCTTAAAGTCAACGTCATAGTTGCCGAGGGCCAGCTTTTTTGCCTCTGAGTTCATTGAGGCAACGGGCCTCGTTACTCTTGCGGAGATGATATAAGCCATGGCGGCGGCAACGATAAGGAGAATGACCGTAATAAAGCCGAACTGGATGTGAAGGGTCTTTACCGTTGCATCAACGGAGGCAAGGGGAGTGTTGACGATGACGAGGATATCGCATCCGTCTCCCGCCGTCACCTTAGCCGCAAGAACGGAGCCGTTATCTCCGTCGTGGCCGGGGATATTTTCAACGTAGGTGCCGTTTGATTTGGCGTTTGCATAAATATTTGCAAGAATACTTTCCCCAACCATATGAGAATGGATAAGGCAAAGGTTCTGAGAATGGGCGTTAACTATCTCGCGGCCGACTCCGCCCCGTATCTCGTAAACGGAAACGCAGGTGGAGTTTTCTGCCGCTATGGTATATACCTTTTGGCGGTAGTCCGTAATGTCCAGCCTTGCGGCAACGCTGATGGCAGAGGCTATGCTCTTCGTCTCTGCGGTAACGGTGCCCTTATATATATCGTCGAGAAGAACTATCTGAAAAAGCCAAAGCACGGCGATGACGATGGCGATAAAAGCTGCCATATAGCCGAACATCTTAAGCTTCATGCCCGCAGGGCGGCGCTCTTTTTGCTTCTTAGCCTTCTGCATCTGTGTCAAAGCGATAACCCACGCCCCTGAGGGTAACTATATATTTGGATGCGTCGCCCAGGCTCTTTCTAAGGAGCTTTATATGAGTATCAAGGGTCCTGTCGTCGCCGTAATAGTCGTATCCCCAGACCTCGGTGATAAGCCTCTCGCGGGAGAGGGCAACGTTTTTGTTCTTTATAAGGTAGAAGAGAAGATCGTATTCCTTCGGAGAAAGGTCGCGCCTCTCGCCGTCTATATAAACTATGCGCGCTGTGATATCAACGCTGAGCGCACCCAGGGTAAAGGTCTCGTTTGAGGTGTCCTTCTTTGCAGACCTTGCGTAGCGCTTCATAACAGCGTCAACTCTCATCATAAGCTCCTTGGGGGAGAAGGGCTTGACAACGTAGTCGTCAATGCCGAGAGAAAAGCCGTTGAGCTTGTCGTATTCCTCTCCGCGGGCGGAGAGCATGATGATGGGAATATCGGAGAATTTGCGTATCTCCCTGCAGGCGGAAAAGCCGTCCAGCTCGGGCATCATGATATCGCAGATAAGAATATCGTAATCTCCGTTTTTACACATGGACACAGTCTCCATTCCGTCTTTAGCTTCGCTGACGGAGTGGCCTTCAAAAACTGCATACTTGGAAATAAGGCGTCGGATCATCTCTTCGTCGTCTGCTACGAGGATCTTATACATTTGTGTAACCTCCTATAAAGCTCGGTGGGCGGGTGTGTCTAAATTGTATTTTACTACATTATTCGTCAAAAGTCAATATGTTAGGCTTCTGTATAAAAATATTTTTGGCAAAAGTCGCAAAAGAAGAGACACTTGATGAAAATATCATAATGCTTTGCGACAGCGTTCTTTTTTATTCGCCGCAGCCCTTTGATATCATAGAAAAAACGCTTTGGAGGATGTATGAACGCAAAATTCACGAAAAAGGCAAGCGAGGCTCTCGATGCATCTCTGTCCTTTGCGAGGGAGCTTGGTCATTCCTATATAGGCAGCGAGCATCTTTTGCTTGGGCTTCTCAGCGCAAAGGATAGCGTGGCCGCAAGGGCCCTTCGCTCCGGCGGCGCAACTGGCGAGCAGATAACAGAGCAGATGATAGCCGAGGTGGGCCGCGGTCTTTCCTCAGGGGTAGGCCCTCGGGATATGACTCCAATGACCCGAAAGATAATTGAGGATAGCGCCGCCTATGCCAAAAGAGGGGGCAACGCTCTTATAGGAACGGAGCATCTGCTTTTTGCCATCGTCAGCGAAAACGATTGCTTTGCAAATAAGCTTTTGCGGGATATCCGCGTTTCTGTGGGGGATATAAGGGGAGAGCTTATGAAATATACGAAGAGCTCCGCCTTTGCAAAGGACGATAGCCGCGTGTCAGGCAGGGAGCGGGAGGCCATAGAGGGCTGCCCCGTCCTTTCCAAATACGGAAAGGACCTTTGCCGCGCCTGCAGGCAGGGAAGGCTTGACCCCGTTATCGGTCGAGAGCGGGAAACGGAGCGCATCATTCAGATCCTTTCCCGAAGAACGAAGAATAATCCCTGCCTTATCGGCGAGCCGGGGGTCGGCAAAACTGCCGTCGTTGAGGGGCTTGCTTTTCGTATAATATCGGGAAACGTGCCTGAGTCTCTTGCAGAAAAGACAGTTGTGACCCTTGATATATCCTCGGTGGTCGCAGGGGCGAAATACCGAGGCGAGTTTGAGGAGCGGATGAAAAGCATTATGGATGAGGTCTCCCGCGGGGGAAATATAATCCTTTTCATTGATGAGATACACGTGCTTGTCGGCGCGGGGGGAGCCGAGGGGGCGGTGGACGGCGCCAATATCTTAAAGCCTGCCCTTGCAAGAGGTGAGCTGCAGGTCATCGGCGCAACCACCGCAGGGGAATACAGCGCCCATATCGAAAAGGATCCTGCCCTTGAGCGGCGCTTTCAGGCGGTGAAGGTTGGAGAGCCCTCAAAGGAGGAGACCGTTGAGATACTTAAGGGCCTTCGCTCCCGATACGAGGAGCATCATAAAATTGAGATATCGGATGAGGCCATAGCGGCGGCGGTGGAGCTTTCCGTTCGCTATATAGGCGACAGGTTTCTCCCCCGTAAGGCCATAGACCTGATGGACGAGGCGGCATCGAAGCTGAGGATATGGGGAACCACCCCCTCCCGCGAGGCCCTTCGCCTTCGTGAGGAGGCGCTTCTTCTTGAAAAGGAGAAGGAGGCTGCCATAATCGGCGAGGATTATGAAAGGGCGGCTTGTCTTCGGGATCGGGAGAAAAGCGTGCGGCTTCTCGCAGAGGAAAGTGAGATGCAGAAGTCTGAGGCAAAGCGCCCCGTGCTTTCGGGGGAGCATATTGCAGGCATCGTCACGGAGTGGACGGGCATCCCCGCAGAAACTTTGAGCGCCGAGGAGGCGGAACGCCTTCTCAGCCTTGAAAGGGTCCTTGGCGAGGAGATAATAGGGCAGGAGAAGGCCATCAGGGCAGTTGCGGGAGCAATAAGGAGAAACAGGGCAGGCCTTTTTGAAAAGGGACGGCCAATGGGCTCCTTTGTTTTCATCGGGCCCACGGGCGTTGGCAAGACCGCCCTTGCAAAGGCATTGGCAAGGGCCGTTTTCGGCAGCGAACGGGCGATGATAAGGCTTGATATGTCGGAATATATGGAGCGCCATGCGGTGGCAAAGCTTATAGGCTCCCCACCCGGCTACGTTGGCTACGGGGAGGGAGGACAGCTGACCCGCCGTGTGCGCCGCTCACCCTATTGCGTAGTGCTTTTTGATGAGATAGAAAAGGCCCATCCCGACGTTTTCAATATCCTTCTCCAGATACTTGACGAGGGAATGCTTACCGATTCCGAGGGCAGGCGGGCAGATTTTAAAAACACGGTTGTCATAATGACGTCAAACGCAGGGGCAGAGGCTCTCTCGTCCGGGAGGGCGGGATTTTTCAATGATACGGAAAAGATGGGTGGAGACGCCAAGAAGGCCCTTCGGGGCATATTTTCTCCCGAGCTTCTCAACAGGATAGACGAGACCGTAGTCTTTGATCGCCTTGGAGAGGATGAGGTGAAAAGGATAGCCGCCGTCTTTCTTGAAAGGCTTTGCGATCAGGCAAGGGAGCAGGGGATAGAGCTTGAGTTTTCAGAAAGCGCTCTTGAGCTCGTTGCGAAAAAGGGGTATGATCCCGCCTTCGGTGCAAGGCATATCCGCCGTGCCGTGGTGAGCCTTGCGGGGGACCCTCTCGCGTGCCGTCTGCTTTTGGGCGAGTTTTCAGCGGGGGACCGTATCGTTGCCGAGGCTGATGGAGACAGGATAGCTTATCGCAAGGCTCTCTAAGATAATTATACCCCCTGAAATTGACAGGGGGAAAAAGAAAATGTGAAGATGGGGTGAAGCCTGTCAAAGCTTTTTGTGAAATCAAAAAAACAAATATCCCTTCATACGTTAAAGTATGAAGGGATATTCTTGTAAACCGAAAACCACGCGATAGTCGCGTGGTTCAAAAGAGGTTAACCGATGAGAAAAAATCCTCCGATTGTGATAGAATAGAAACGACCTGCCAGTCGAAAAAACACAATCGGAGGATTTATCTATGAAAAAAGAAC
>JAZQAS010000031.1:0-5565 GCA_045545335.1 Candidatus Avispirillum sp.
TATTTTTTATTCCTTAACATTTTCGAAGAAAATATTTCACAGGCGAAGCCTATTTCACTCGTCGTAAGACGAATATCACAGATTTGCATCGCAAATCTATTTCATTGTAGGTTGGTCTTATCCCTAAGACCAACCTACTAAACCGTCGGTTTTCTTGTTGATTATTTTTTATAATTATTTAGCCTTCTTGGAAAGCATGAGGTTTGCGAGGATACCGAGAATAAGAGCGCAAGCGATATTTGTGATAGTAACTGCGCCGAAGTTTACGGTAAGACCGCCGATACCTGCGATGAGGATAACGGATACAACGAAGAGGTTGCGGTTCTCCTCAAGGTCTACCTTCTGGATCATCTTAAGACCGCTTACTGCGATGAAGCCGTAGAGAGCCATGCATACGCCGCCCATTACGCAGGGAGGAATGGAATCTACGATAGCAACGAAGGGAGAGAGGAAGGAAACGATGATAGCACCGATAGCCGCTGCAAGGATAGTTACAACGGAAGCGTTACCTGTGATAGCAACGCAGGCAACGGACTCGCCGTATGTGGTGTTGGGGCATCCGCCGAAGAATGCGCCTGCCATAGAACCTACGCCGTCACCGAGAAGAGTTCTGTGGAGACCGGGCTCTGTGAGAAGGTCCTTCTCAATAATGGAGGAGATGTTCTTATGGTCTGCGATGTGCTCGGCAAATACAACGAATGCTACGGGAACGTATGCAACGATGATCTTTGTGATGTAAGTTGCGCTGATCTCGCCGAGACCTGCAAATGCGGTGATAAAGGTGAAGTCGGGAACGGAAACGAAGGTGGAAACTGCAACCTTACCCTCTACAAGAAGATTGGAGAAGTAGGAGAAATCAATAACCTTGAGAGCATCGTTGCCTGTTGCCATACCGATAACTGTGAAGATAACTGCAACAGCATAGCCTGCGCCGATACCGATGATGAAGGGGATGAGCTTTGCCATCTTCTTGCCGAAGGTGGAAGCGAGCATTACAACTGCGAGAGTTACGAGACCGCAGATGAGAGCAACGTAGGGGGATGTGCCCTCTGTCTCACCGCTTGTGAGGTCGCCGACAGCGTTGCCTGCAAGGGAAAGACCGATGATAGCAACTGTGGGTCCGATAACTACTGCGGGCATAAGAACGGAAATCCACTTAACGCCTGCAAACTTTACGATGATAGCGATAATAACGTAAACGAGGCCTGCACTTACAGCACCGATGATGAGGCCGAGGTAGCCGAGGGACATGGAAACGCCGCCTGCAAAGGCTGCTGCCATGGAGCCGAGGAACGCAAAGGAGGAGCCGAGGAATACGGGGCTCTTGAACTTTGTGAAGAGAAGGTATACGAGGGTTCCGATACCTGCGCCGAAAAGTGCTGCCGCAGGGCTCATTTCGTTACCGATGATGATCGGAACAACGAGGGTTGCCGCCATAATGGCAAGGAGCTGCTGGATCGCAAATACGATCAGCTGACCGAATTTGGGCTTGTCCTGAATATTGTAGATAAGCTTCATACTATCTACCTCCGTAAAAAATTATTGAAAAGCGGCATCGCCGCAAAGGTTAACTTATTTATCCTTATCCACAAGCACGACTCTGTAAAATCCGTCGATATCCTCAACGCCGACGGAGATGCGCTCATCGTGGGAGGTGGGAACGTTCTTGCCTACGTAATCGGGCTTGATGGGGAGCTCGCGGTGGCCTCGGTCTATAAGAACGGCAAGCTGGATGGCGCGGGGACGGCCCTCTGCAAACACAGCCTCGATTGCGGCGCGGGTGGTCCTTCCCGTATAGATAACGTCATCAACTATGATAACCGTCCTGTCTGCAACGCTCTCGGGGAAATGGCAGTCTGACGTTTCGGCCTCCGAGCGGATGGTGGTCATATCATCGCGATAGAGAGATATATCAACGTATCCCACGGGAACGCTTATACCCTCGAATTTTTTGATATTCTCCGCCAGTATATGAGCGAGAGATATACCGCGGCGCTTGACGCCTATGAGCATTATGCCCTCGCAGCCCTTATTCTTTTCGATGATCTCGTGGGTGATGCGCGCAAGGCTTCGCCTCATCTGCGCTTCATCCATCAGAAGAGCCTTATATTCCATTTACCTTTCCTTTTCTTTTCATAAAAAAAGCCTTGCCGCGGCAAGACAGTACTATGCTAAAGATCTTGCCGGTCTCACGGGGCCGCTTAAAATTCTTCCCACATAGGATAGCACAAATAGAGTCGCTTGTAAAGGTATTTTGTAAAAAAAAGATGAATTTTCTCTTGGTCCGCTATATTGACAATATGACACTCATTTGTTAATATTATTGTAGATAAATATAGCAAAGGAGGTAGCTTTTGTGAAAAAGTTATTAAAAAACCTTATTTTGACCGCAGTTGCCATTGCGCTCCTCACTGCAGTTTGCATCGGGCTGTTCACCGCATCCGCCGCCTCGGATGACCCTGCCGACAGCTATCAAAAGCAGACCGCTCCCTACGAGGACTCCTCTATCGACCTTTGGTTTGAGCATTCCTTCAAGAAGGTATTCACAAGTGACGTGACGTCCTCGGGAATGGATACCTATTCGGTATATATGGCAAAGAACGAGATAGAAAACGCTCAGTTCGTTCTCTATTCCGATACTACCCACACGGGCCTTACCGCTGAGGTCACTCAGTTTACAAACGAGAACGGCGATAAGATCAAGACCGAGCTTCTCTACGAGATGTACGTTACGACGGAGAACCTCAACACCACCTCCGTTCTCGGCTCTACAGAAGAGAACTCCATCATCCGCGAGGGTGAAACTCCCGACCCCCTTGCCCCTTTCTGGTGCATCGAAGCATTCCAGCTCAACGGCGGCAAGAGCCAGGCATTTCTCATTAAGCTGAGAACAACCGCCGATACCCCCGCAGGCTGGTACTCAGCTCAGGTGGATATCAAAAACGCTGACGGCAACGTTATCAAGACCGCTACCGTTTTTGCATACGTCTGGGATTTCGAGCTTTCCGAGGAAACTGCATTCCAGTCCGGCTTTATTATTGAAAACAACAGGAATTACGGCGGAAGCTACAAGCAGTTCTACGATTATCTCCTTGAAAACCGCCTCGTTGGTATGGACGTTCCCGGCGGTAAGATCACTTCCTCAAACCCCTACCTCACCAATCCCCGTGTTAACGCCATACGCGTAAGCCACGACGGAAACGGCTCAGCAGATTATCCTTCCTATATGGATAACGAGTTTCACTACTCAAGCTACACGGCGATCTACAACGATCTGAAGAACTCCGACGTTTGGGACGAGATCAAGGATAAGCTCTACTTCTACACGGTAGACGAGCCTATGAGCCGCGAGCAGCAGGATGCCATCATCCAAAGCACGGGCGGAGCTGCAAATTCAGGCCACACCATTACCGAAGTTATACAAAGAGACAAGCTTCTTGATTCATACTGGGGAGGCGAATATCCTCAGACCGTTATTCCCTACCATCAGAACCATCCCTACCCCTACTACTACTATCAGAAGCCTCTCACCTCATATCCTCAGTCAGACCTTATGGACTCAACTCAGGCTATGATCGAGACAGACTCCTGCCGCGTATGGTGTCCTCACCTTGACGCCTTCACTCCCCGCGAGGAGCTTCTCAAGGTTGATTATAACAATACGTATGCAACCTCAAAGATCAGGACCCTCACCGGCGTTATCTCCGGTATGTACTCTACGGGTACTGCAGGAAACTACCTCTACTATCCCGGCTACTACGACTGGGACGGTATGTACGGTGAATTCCCCGACCGCGTATTCTCCGATATAGCCGTAAAGAAGGCTGAGACCGGAAGCGACTCCTATAAGATGTGGGCATATCTTGCAGGATCAAACAACAGCTACACATATTGCCACCACCTTATTGAAAGCACGGGCCTTCAGACAAAGATGCTCTTCTGGCAGTTCTACCAGAACGACATTACAGGCTATCTCTACTATGCAACCAACGAATGGGCAGGCGGCGACAAGACCGTTACCGGTAACTGGACCGAGTCAAGCTGGCCCACACGTGTTCACACCTACGCAGACGGATATAACATCTACGGCATGGGCGTTCTCTTCTACGCTCCCGCTCACGGTACCCTCTTTGTTACAAACGGCGTTGTAGGCACGATCCGCGTTGAGATCATGCGCGACGGCGTTGAGGAATATCAGATGCTCAAGATGCTTGAGGAGTATAAGGGTAACGAGGTCTCCAAGGGCATCGTAGGAAAGGTCTCCAACAACGTTGTTGATTACCTCTCTCTCCCCGGCTATTCCACCGCAGGCTGGGACAGCGATATGGACGAATACGATATTATGGCATCCGTTCGCAAGAGCCTCGGCGATCAGGTAGAGGCAGCTGTCCTTGAGGGTCAGTGCGACCACGACTATGACGACGGCAAGGTAATAAAGGAAGCTACTTGCCTTAAGATGGGTACGCTTCGCCGCACCTGCACCCTTTGCGGCGCTGAGAATGACGAGATCATCCCCACTCTCCACGCTGTTGGCGATACCTTTGAAAAGGTATCCGGAAATGCGGCCACCTGCCTTACAAACGGCTCTGAGATCATGAAGTGTACTGTCTGCGGCTTTGAAAAGAAGGTCGAGACAACTGCTTTCCACCTTGACCCCGAGCATTACCTCTATGAGTATAAGAGCGATAAGGTCCATCATATAAAGTGCGCGCACTGTAACGAGAATATTGACACGGGCAACCACGTGTATCTTGAAGAGATCACAGCGACCTGCACAGAGGACGGCGAAAAGCTGAACGTTTGCAAATACTGTGACTATACGGTTTCTCAGGGCACGGTAAGCGCAAAGGGTCATAATCTTATTGAAACAACGGTAGAGCCCACCTGCACCGAGAACGGCTACACGGGCTACGCTTGCTCAAGATGCGACTACACCGAGGCTGAAACACTTCCCGCAACGGGCCACGGCGACGGAGCTACGGAAACTAAGGCTCCTACCTGCGAGGATGCAGGATACGAGAGAGTAGTTTGCGAAAACTGCGGCGAGATCCTCACAGAGACCGTGATTGAAGCCCTCGGACATAAGTTCAACTCCAAGGGCGTCTGCACCGTTTGCGGCGCACCCGACCCCGATTACGTTGAGCCCACCTACACCGTCGGTGACGTAAACTCCGACGGAGCTATCAACGGTAAGGACTCCAATCAGCTCAAGCAGTTCCTCTCAGGCGCTGCTATCCCCACGGAGACCGAGCAGAAGGCAGCAGACATTAAGGCCGACGGCGCGATCAATGGAAACGATGCGAACATCCTCGCCCGCTTCCTTGCAGGAGCACTCGGAAGCCTTGAATAAAACCAAAAAACGCCCTTCGGGGCGTTTTTTTGGTTTAGGTAAAAGGTAATAGGTAATAGTGAAGAAGTGAGGTCGAAAGCCGACGGTCCCCGTCGGTTTTCACTCGACGTTAGCCGAATATGACTGCGTAGCAATATCACTCGCCGCACCCACTCCCCGCGACAATTTCCTTGTCGTAGGGGCCCCTGTGGGAAGGCGAATAAAACTGCCCAAGT
>JAZQAS010000032.1:0-14794 GCA_045545335.1 Candidatus Avispirillum sp.
GATGCGGAACACATCACATCACTTTGCGCCGCAGACGCAATAAATTGGCATCTTTTTTGTCATAATGAGCCAAATGTTTCCGCGAAGGTATATTGACAACTTTGCGAAAATTTAGTATAATAGGTATAATAAAAAACGAGCCACAAGGAGGATTTAACAATGAAAAAATTTTTGGCGCTTACCCTTGCGGTCGTAATGGCACTTTTGCTTGTCTCTTGTACTTTTGTTCCGTCCAATAAAGACGAACAACCCGATGACAACAAAAAATCGCCTGAGCTTTCCCGCGGCATCATTGAGGGTGACATTTACACATCTGAATATCTGGGCCTTACTTTTACAAAGCCGGAGTCATGGGTATATTCCACCGACGAAGAGATTGCGGCAGCGATGAACTTGGGTGTGGATATGTTTCTGGGGGAAAACTTCAAAAACGCCTTGGAAAACAACCCATCTATATACGATATGATGGTAGTGGACATAATTACGAAAAGCAATATCAACGTAGGATTCGAAAACCTCTCCAAAACATTTGCTACCAACATCACCGTTGAGCAGTATGTTGAAGCACTTAAAACTCAACTTGCAAATGTATCAGGTATGACGGTCACCTTCCCCGATTCTCTTGAAACTGTAAAGCTTGGCAAAACCGAATTTACAAAGGTTGATTGCACTATCACCGTTCAGGGAACCTCTATGAAGCAGGTATATTATCTGAAGAAGGCGGACAAATTTATGTGCTTTATAATCGCAACCATCCCGAGCGGATACACTGTAGAGCAGATCGAAGCAATGTTTCGGTGATCGGTATATTTAGCGATCCGTTTTCAAATGGACCGAGTCATTGACTCGGTCCATTTGCCATTTATCTTCCTACGTTACCGATCTCAAATGCCTGTTTTTTAAGCATTTTCACTATGCATATTGAAATTCGCCCCAAAGTATGCTATAATAAAATCAGAAAGACAGTGTGTATATTTATGGAAATATATAAATTTGAATTCGGTTCTTTCATGAATATTATTTTTGCACTTGCCGCCATCGGAATGCTTGTGGTTACTGCGCTTGTTGTCAAATTTATAGCTCGACAAATGAAGAACGAGTTAAAGAACGGGTTGAAATATTTCTTTAAACGTATTCTTGTCTTTATACCATTTGTGATCATTCCTCTTGCGTTTTCGATTGTATTTGCCACCCAATTTATAAAATACACATCTTGGGATTATCATATGGAAAAAGGGAACGCCTCTGTTTTAGAGGGAGATGTTACTGTTGTTTCGGTGGAGGAAGAATATTATAGGGGAAGTTTTTCAGGATATAATGTTGTTATAGAAATAGAAGGGCAGATCATTTCCCCTGCCAATACTTTTTCTGAAGAAGTTGTGGATGCCTTTGAAAGCAATCAAATACTTATCATACAGTACGGTGAGATTAAAAATGATGGTACATATATTTGGAGTATCAAAACATCAAACTGATGGCATCTTTTTTGTCAACACATCTCAAAGCCCCAAGGACGATAAGTTCTTGGGGCTTACTTCTTACCTATTACCTCTTCACTCTTACCTATAAAGTCCTTGGGGCTTTGGGAAGTAATAAGTAAGAGGTAATAAGTATTTTTGCAAGGCTTGGCCTTGCTCTTTTTTTATAGTGGTATAATTATGGCAAGAAGGGTGGTATTGTTATGGCAGATAGTCCGTTAGTTATAAAATCATAGAAATTTGCTTTGCAGATCATCATCGGATCGTGAGCTCGGAGCCGTTATAGTCAATGCAAATGTCACTGTCGGGCTCAAGATCACCGCCAATGATCTCACGTGCAAGAAGCGTTTCGATCTTGGACTGAATGAATCTCTTCAGCGGTCTTGCGCCATATACGGGATCGTAAGCCGAATCAATGATATGCTCCTTCGCAGCGTCGGTGATCTTGACCTTCAATTGCTTATCCCTCAAGCGCTTATTAAGATCGGCCATCAGAAGATCTACGATGCCGTTAACGTTTTCCTTTGTGAGGGGCTTGTAGAACACTATCTCATCGAGACGGTTGAGAAATTCGGGACGGAAGCTGTGCTTCAGTAGCTCGGATACTGCTTGTCTTGCTTCCTCGTTGATCTCTCCGTTTGAGTTGATCCCTTCCAGGATCGCTCCCGAGCCGAGATTTGAGGTCAGTATGATAACGGTATTTTTGAAGTCGACCGTTCTGCCTTGGCTGTCGGTTATGCGACCGTCGTCCAATACCTGTAACAGTACGTTGAAAACATCGGGATGTGCTTTTTCCACCTCGTCAAAGAGGATAACGGTGTAAGGCTTTCTGCGTACCGCCTCAGTAAGCTGACCGCCCTCATCGTAGCCCACGTATCCGGGAGGAGCTCCGATGAGGCGGGATACGGAGTACTTCTCCATATACTCGCTCATATCAATTCGGATCATACTCTTTTCGTCATCGAACAAGGCTTCGGCAAGAGCCTTTGCAAGCTCAGTCTTGCCGACACCCGTAGGACCTAAGAAGAGGAACGAACCGATGGGACGGCGGGGATCCTTGATGCCTGCGCGGGAGCGGAGGATTGCTTCGCTGACCTTGGTCACCGCTTCATCCTGTCCGATCACTCGCTTGTGAAGGATATCCTCAAGTCCCAGAAGCTTTTCTCGTTCACTCTCCATGATCTTGGATACGGGAATACCGGTCCACCTGGCTACGATCTTGCAGATCTCTTCCTCGCTGACGTTGTCGCGAAGGAGGGAGGTGCTTGTGGAAGTACTTGCAGCTTTGGCCTCCTCTTCCTCAAGCTGCTTTTTCAATGAAGGAAGCTTTCCGTATTGAAGCTCTGCGGCTTTGCCAAGGTCGTAGTTGCTTTGCGCGCGTTCGATGTCCGCATTCGTTTGTTCGATCTCCTCGCGAAGTCTTTGCAGCTTCTCGATGGATTGCTTTTCCATATCCCACTTGGATTTCATTTCGTTAAAGGTTGCGCGCAGGTCGGCAAGCTCTGCACGGATACCGTTGAGGTGTTCTGCCGAGAGCTTATCCTTTTCCTTTTTCAGCGCTGCTTCCTCTATCTCATGCTGCATGATCTTACGGGCAACCACATCCATCTCGGAGGGCATAGAATTCATTTCGGTCTTGATGAGAGCGCACGCCTCGTCCACAAGGTCAATGGCTTTGTCAGGAAGAAAACGGTCGGAGATATAGCGATCGGAAAGCGTAGCGGCGGCAATGAGCGCTCCGTCGTGGATCTTGACGCCGTGGAATACCTCGTAGCGTTCCTTGAGTCCTCTCAAGATCGAGATCGTGTCCTCTACGGTAGGCTCGGGGATCATAACCGGCTGGAACCTACGCTCCAAAGCCGCATCCTTTTCAATGTACTGACGGTACTCGTTCAGAGTCGTTGCGCCGATACAGTGGAGCTCTCCGCGTGCAAGCATAGGCTTTAAGAGGTTTCCCGCGTCCATTGCGCCGTCGGTCTTTCCGGCGCCGACAATGGTGTGGAGCTCATCGATAAACAGAATGATCTTGCCTTCGCTGCTCTTGACCTCCTCCAGCACAGCCTTGAGCCTTTCCTCAAACTCGCCTCTGAATTTCGCGCCTGCGATCAGCGCGCCCATATCAAGAGAGAAGATGATGCGATCCTTGAGATTATCGGGAACGTCGCCCTTGGCGATACGTAAAGCAAGTCCTTCTGCGATGGCAGTCTTGCCGACACCGGGCTCACCTATGAGACAAGGGTTGTTTTTTGCTTTTCTGGATAGAATTCTGATCACGTTTCGTATCTCGTCGTCACGACCTATAACAGGGTCAAGCTTTTGCTCCTTTGCTTTGGCGACCAGGTCCTGACCGTACTTTTTGAGTACGTCATAGGTCTCTTCGGGATTGTCGCTGGTGACCGTTCTGTTGCCGCGAACGTTTTTCAGAGCCGTTAAAAAGGCATCCTTCGTAAGACTTGCATTTCGTAAGATCTCCTTGATCTGCATATCGCCCTTTGCAAAAAGGGCAAGCATCAAGTGCTCTACAGAGACGAAATCATCCTTCATCTTTTTTGCCTGTATCTCCGATTCGGTGAAGGCTGCATTGAGCTCTCTTGAGAGGTAGAGCTTGTCCGCCTGCATACCGCCGATCTTCGGCAGGGAAGAGATCCCATGCTCGGTCTGCTGCCTGATATTTTCTATGGAGGCTCCGGATTGCTTGATAAGGTTTGGAATGAGCCCATCCTCTCCTGAGGTGAGGGCCGCGAGCAGATGGAGCTGTTCGATCTGCCGGTTTCCGTTTTCTAAGGCAATTGCCTGCATATCACGAAGCGCTTCAATACTTTTCTGCGTAAATTGATTCATATTCATAAATTCCACCTCGATATACCTTATAATAAAGTGGGGAACCCTTGCGAAGAAGGGTTCCCCGATCATTTACTGAATTTCAAGTCGTCTGCCTTCTTCGACTTTCTGTGCTGCTTTCGGCAGCGTCAACGTGAGAATACCGTCCTTATAGGAGGCGGAGATATCATCGCTGTTGATGCCTTCCAGATCGAAGCTTCTTGAGAAGGAGCTGTAAGAACGCTCTCGTCTGAGATACTTGTTCTTTTCGCCCTTTTCTTCGTTTTCGGTTTTGTGTTCAGCGCGGATAGTAAGGTAACCGTTTCTGACTTCGGCGTGGATATCCTCTTTTCTGAAGCCGGGGAGCTCGGCGTCAAGAACGTATGCATTCTCGTTCTCGCGAATATCGGTCTTGAAGGCAGGAAGCTGATGTCCGAAGAAGCTCTTTTCAAATTCATTCATTGCTTTGAAAGGGTCATAGAAACCAAGGAAATGGTTGTTGCGTGCAAAGGGTGTAAGTTCAAACATAACAGAATCCTCCTTATTTGTTTGTGATCAATGCTTGTGAAAGGGCAATTCTTTTTGAGATTCAGGCGCCCTTCGGATCTCTTCCTTTCACGTGATATATTATAGATCGGATTTGTTACACAAATGTTATGAAAAGATGTTATAATCGTAAATATTAGCACTCAATAAGATAGAGTGCTAAAAAATGTAAGTGAGAAATTGTTTTTTTACGGTTTGAATGAGGAAATGATTAGCAAGAAAGAAATTGATGTGCTAATTTATAGATCGCTCAAATTAGCAAAGCAAATGCATCATATCGCCGCAGGCGTATCTCTGCTGTCTTGATGATATACAAAGCTCCGCATTGATTTTTTGCAGAGTTTATGCTCAATACGAGGATGTTCTGAATAATTACTGCAAAGTAAAGATCGCGCTTCTTGATGAGGATTTTAAAATAATCGCCGTATCTGATGAGGCAGACCTGTCATGCATAAGCCTTGTTAACGCCTTTACCGGTTATATGTATTATGATGTGTCTGAGGGCAGCCTTGAAGCTGAAAAGTATGAGCCTCCGCTCTTTGTTCTGCTCGGCGGATTTCTTTCATTGGTGGTGATGACCTTCTCAACGCCGACCGTATCTTGACTCCGGTCAACTTATATGGTATAATCATAGGCAGTACAGTATTTCGAAAGAAGGTGCGAATATGGAGCCCAAGTTTGAAAACACATTTACAAGCACGAAGAAATATAAAAAAGAAATGTATTCCCAAATATATTTTAAAAAGCCGCTTATGATAGTGATGCTGATATTTATGTGGGTCATATTTTTTGCGACACTGTTTATGGTGATAACGACGGGTGCGGATCACTCTCCGTTAGTGTTGGTCGTTGTTCCGTTATACACTATATTTCTTGTGTTCTTTTATTTTTATCAGGTGTACGTTTCCGAAAAAAGAGAGACGGAGATGTACGGAGGACCTCTTGAGATAGTATCCCGTGTTACGGATGAATGTATTGAGAGTTCAACGTCCACGGGAGTGGTCAACCGTCTCGAATACGGTAACGTTGCACGTGTATTGGAGACCAAAAATCTTATCCTTCTTTGTACAAAGGCAAGGCTGTTATATGCTTTCGACAAGAACACCTTTACCGGCGGAACAAAAGAGGAATTTATGGAGTTTCTGAAAAGCAAGGGTATAAAAGTTTAAATGGCGGTGATTGTATGGAAATATTGTTTGAAAACAAATACACAAGAGATAGGGAATGGTCAAGGGAGATTTTTCGTTATTTTTATTTCAAAAGACCTTTGATGATCCTTTTTGACATCATATTTGTACTGTATTTAGTATTTGGGGTTTATTCTTCGATCACATCGAAAAACGTCGCTTGGGGTCTTATAATTATACCGATCGCATGGTTTTTGTTCGTTGTTTTTTATTATGTGATAAATAGGGATGTTCATTTTAAGAGAGATCTTGAGATGCACGGAAAAGCAGTTGAGGTCACGGCAACTGTGACTGATGAGATGATATCACATTCACAGTCAACGGGATCGGAGCTTTATTTGGATTATTCTAATATCAAAAAGGCCGTTCAAACTAAGGAATATATATTTCTGATAACAAAAACAAAATTGATCTACTCTTTTAAAAAAGATTCATTTACTTTGGGCAGCGCAGACGAGCTTTTGGCTTTCCTGAAAAATAAAGGTGTAAAAGTGAAGTAAGCGTAAAGATCCCGCACGAAAGCACTTCGTATGAAGTGCTTTCTTTTTTCTTTCATCCCCATATTGCTAATAGTATGAGACTGTGGTAAAATCAAAATATAGAATCTTCTGTGAGGGTAATTATGCTCTACGAACTTAAAAAGAATATAAGATCATACGCGGCTAACGCGGAAAACCCGAAGGGTGAGAGGTCTATGGGCGGAGTAGCGGGCGGCGGCCACAAGGGCTGTCCCTGCGTTCAGTGGGTGAAGCCCGGGCAGGTGGTCACCCTCCTTGACGTGGAGGGGCAGGGCACAGTTCGCCACATCTGGCTGACTTTCCCGCCGTATCATCCCGATCTTTACCGCGGCCTTGTTATAAGAATGTATTGGGAGGGGCAGGAGACTCCAAGCGTCGAAGCTCCCGTTGGCGACTTTTTCGGCGTGGCTCACGCAAGATACCGTCAGTTTTCAAGCGAGCTTATGTGCGTTCAGTGCTCAAACGGACTGAACTCCTGGATCCCCATGCCCTTTAAGAAGTCGGCTCGCATCACTGTTGAAAACGATTCGGACAGAACCTTTTCCGTCCTTTTCTATCAGGTGGATTTCACTCTCGGCGACGAGCATCCCGATAATATGGGATATTTTCACGCCCAGTTTCGCCGCTCAAACTGCCACCCCTTCCACGAGGATTATGTTATTCTTGACGGAGTTCGGGGACAGGGACGCTACCTCGGCACGGTTCTTGGGGTGCGCAGCGTCTGCCTTCCCGAGCAATGGTGGGGCGAGGGCGAGGTGAAGATGTATTTTGACGGCGAGGAGGATCCCACAATATGCGGCACGGGCGCTGAGGACTACGCAGGCTGCGCCTGGGGACTTTCCGAGTGCATCACCCCCCGTCAGGGCTGCACCGTATGCGATAATGAAAACAAGCTCTATTCCTTCTACCGCTGGCACACCGCCGACCCTATCTGCTTTGAAAGCTCCTTTAAGATGGCCATAATGCAGATGGGCTACGGGGAGAAAAAGCTTGCAATGGAGCGCCTTTCGGAAAATTTTGTCTCCTACCCTGCGGCGGGAGCAGACGATGATTTTTGCTATTACGACCGAAGCGACGACTATTGCTCAACGGCATTCTGGTATCAGACCTTGCCGACGGCTCCGTTCCCAAAGTTCCCTTCAAAAGAGGAGAGGCTCAAGGATATCCCCGCCGAAACCAAGACCGCAAAGAGAAACGATCTTTAATAATAAAAAAGAGCTGAATCATCAGCTCTTTTTTTGACTTTATCTTCTGTTTCTTCTGCCGAAGATGGAAAGAACGTAGAAAAGAAAGCGGAGGAAATAGACGAGAGAGGCGAGAACGGAAACAAGATAGGTAAAGGCCGCCGCTCTCAGCACCTTTTTTGCAACAGCCTCCTCGCTTTCGGCTATCATATGGCCCTCCGTCAGCATTCTGACGGCTCGGCGGCTCGCGTCAAGCTCAACGGGGAGGGTGACGAGGGCGAAGACCAGAGAGGAGCCGTAGAGGGCAACGCCGATCATTGCGATATAGAAGCCCGTATCGGGGCCGGAAAGGGCGAGAAAGGAGTCAAGAAGCAGGCCGACGAGAACGAGGGGCATTGCAAGGCGGGAGCCGATATTGACGACGGGAACAAGGGCTGTCCTCACGTTATAGAGGAAAAAGCCGTCCCTTTTTTGCATAACGTGGCCTATTTCGTGGGCCGCCACCGCCGCCGCGGAAACGCTGCTTGAGTCGTAGGTGGAATCGGAGAGGTTGACGATCCCCTTCGAGGGGTGATAATGGTCGGAAAGCTCGCCGGAAACGCGGCCGAGGCGGATATCCGATGCGCCGTTTGCTCGCAGAAGCTCTGCGGCGATCTGCGCACCCGTTTTGCCCGAGCGGCAGGGGAGCTTATCATATTTCTTGAAGGTGGACTTTACGCGGCTGCTTGCAATGGCTGAAAGAATGGCCACCGCGGCGATGGCCGCAAGGAACCATATATAGTCCGGTGAAAAATAAAAATACATGGGAGAAAGCATAGTAACACCTCATACTAAGTATATACTGTAACTGATTATATCATACAAAGTGTAAAACTTCAATGATAAAAAGACGTGGGTTATCAGATAAAAAGAAAAACCGACGAGCGTCGGTTTTTTCATATTATCTCTTTTTCCACGGGGGATTTTTGTTGATCTCCTCAAGCATTGCAACGTAGCTTTCGTGGCGGCATTTGGAGATATCTCCCGCCTTCACCCTTTCGAGAACGGCGCAGCCCTCCTCCTTGGTATGGGTGCATTTCGTATAGCGGCATTCGCCCATAAGGGGTGCAAACTCGCGGAAGGTATAGGGCAGGCCCTCTCTGTCCGTAAAGTTGAAGCGGGCGAAGTCTATCATTGAAAAGCCGGGGGTATCTGCGATATAGCAGATGCTCTCTCCAACGGTAACGGGGTAAAGCTCCGCGTGGCGGGTGGTGTGCTTTCCTCGATGTATCTTGCGGCTCACCTCTCCCGTTTTCAGAGAAAGGGAGGGGAAGAGCTTTGCCATAAGAGTTGATTTTCCCGCGCCGGAAACTCCAGCAAAGGCGGCGGTGAGAGTATTCTCCGCCTCCTTTTCCATATATGAGAGCAAAGCGGAAACTCCGTCTCCCGTATGGCCCGAGAGGGTGAACACAGAGAAGCCGCCCGTGCGGTATATGGCCGCTATCCTTTCGGTCTCCTCCTCGTCAAGGTCCTCCTTGGTGATAACGATGACGGGCTCGATGCCCTTATCCTCTGCGGCAGAAACAAGCTTGTCCGCCGTGAGAAGGTCGGGTCGGGGCTTCGTTGCGGGGATAACTATAAAAAGGTGGGTGAGGTTTGCGAGAGCGGGGCGGATAAGGCTGTTCTTTCTTTCAACGATATCGTCGATATAGTATTCGCCGCCCGCCTCGTCGGTGGGCTTGCAGATGACCATATCTCCCGGCAGGGGAGTGATGCCGTCGTGGCGGAAAACTCCGCGGGCGCGGCAGGAAACGTATCCCTCGTCGCCTACGTCGGCTGTGCATTCCTCATTTGAGATGGGGCGGACTCCGTAGAGTCCGCCTATCCCTTTGATTATTATTCCTTTAAACTGCTTTTCGTTCATTGCTTTTCCTATGCCTGAGTGCCCTCGCCCTCCGGGGCGGCGGGTGCATCTGCGGCGGTGGTGTCCGTTCCCTCGGAAGCGGTGGTGTCGTCAGAGGGGCCCGTGGTCTCCTCGGGGGCAGTTGTGTCGCCCTCGGCTGTGGTGTCCTCGGGGAGTGTGGTATCCTCAGGAGCCTTTGTGGTCTCCTCGGGAGCTGTGGTGGTGTCCTCAGGCTCGGTGGTCTCCTCGGGGGCAGTTGTTCCGTCGGGGTTGTCGGGGTCGTAATCGGGGCCGCCGCTTACCGTGAAGCTGACCTTTGTTCCGAGAACTACCTTTGTGTCCTTTTCAAGGGACTGCTTTATGACGGTGCCGCGCTGGGCGTCGTCCTTAACGTAGGAAACGGCTCCGATGCGAAGCTCAAGCTCAACAAGCTTTTTGAGGGCCTGCTTTTCCGTCATACCGACGAACTTGGGGATCTTTATATCTCCCTCCTCGCTGCCGCGGCAGACATATAGTGTAACGGTGCTGCCAACGGTGACGATATCTCCTGCGTTTGGCGAGGTGCCGACGACCTGACCGTCCTCCTTGAAGTTATCCTTTTTG
This sequence comes from Candidatus Avispirillum sp., assembly GCA_045545335.1. Taxonomy (GTDB): domain Bacteria; phylum Bacillota; class Clostridia; order Oscillospirales; family CAG-272; genus Avispirillum. The sequence goes on from JAZQAS010000032.1 coordinate 10,219, forward strand.
TATTCGATAACGTATTTAAGGTCTCTCTTTATAAGCTCCTTGACTGCGGCCTTATGGTTGTAGCCTGCAAGGGAGGGCATCGTGATCTCCTGATTACCGCTGCAAACGGTGAGGGTGAGCTTGACCTTTACTTTCTTTGAGGCGCCGGGGGCAGGGGACTGCTCCATGATAACGCCCTCTTCAAACTCGTCCGAGTGCTGATAAACTATCTCCGCCGTATACTTGTCGGAGTTTTTCAGCGCCTCCGCAAGCTCGGCGTCGTAGATAAGGCCCTCGAAGGTATCGACCTCGATGGTCTCAACGGTCTGCGTCATAGCATCGTTTGCCCGCCCGAGAACGAAAGCGGCGCCAATGGCAAGAACGATGAAGAATGCGAGAGAAACGCCTGCAATGATGGGGAAGAAGGGGCCGCCTCCCGTAAGGAGGGAGAGAACGCTCTTGGGCTCGCCGTCATCGTGCTTTTTAGGCATCTTGAAGATGATATTGGGGTTTTCCTTCAGGCGGCGGAGCTGTCTGAGCATATCCTCGCTGGACTGATATCTGTATTGAGGGTCCTTCTCCATGGCGATGCCTATGATCTGCTCAAGGCCGCGGGGCATATTCTTGTTTATCTCCGAGGGGGCCTTTGCAGTTTCGTTGATCTGCATCATAGCAACGGAAACGGGGGTGTCCGCCGTGAAGGGCAGCTCGCCCGTTGCCATTTCATACATCATAACGCCGAGGGAGTAGATATCGCTTCGGCGGTCGATGCGGTGGCCGCTTGCCTGCTCGGGGCTGATATAGTAAACGGTGCCGATGGCCTTGTCCGTAACGGTAACGGTCTCGGCGTTAGGCAGCTTTGCGATACCGAAGTCGGTGACCTTGATGATACCGCTTTTGAGAAGCATGATATTCTGGGGCTTGATATCGCGGTGAACGATGCCCTTGGAGTGAGCGTGGCCGAGAGCGAGAAGGATCTGCTCGGTGTAGCTGATGATCTCTCTCAGGGTAAGCTGTCCGCGCTTGGACATATAGTTTCTGAGGGTGATGCCCTCGATATATTCCATAACGATATATTTGATATCCTCGCGAACGTTGACGTCGTAAATGCTGACGATGTTCTTATGGGACATCATGGCAACAGCCTTGGATTCGTTAACGAAGCGCTTGACGCTCTCCTCCTCGCCGGCTATCTCCTCTTTCAGCATCTTGATGGCAACGGAGCGGTTCATAAGCATATCGAATGCCTTGAAGACCACCGCCATACCGCCGACGCCGATGATGCGTTCTATTTTGTAGCGACCGTCAAGAACGGTGCCAACGTATCTTTCATATATTTCCATATGACCTCCGATAAAATGGGAAGACCCCGTCAGACGGTGAGGAGAGCCGCAGTAATGTTATCGCTGCCGCCGCCCTCGTTTGCCATATCGATAAGTATTTCGGCAATGGGGCCGAGAAGCCTGTCGTTATCAACGGCGCAGGCGTGCTTTGTGACCTCGGCTATCTTCTCGGGGGGAACGTGGTTGGTAAGTCCGTCGGAGCAGAGAACTATAACGTGGTCCTGGCGCACTCCGGGGGCGCATTCGGGCAGACGGGTGGTATAGATATCCGCCTCCACCTGAGTATCGGTGCCCACGGCGCGGGTGATGATATTTCTGTTGACCGACCTTTTTGCCTCCTCAAGAGTCATCTTGCCCATATCAACGAGATACTGCACGTATGAGTGGTCCTTGGTGATCTGGGTAGGAACGCCGTCGCGAATAAGATACATTCTTGAGTCGCCGACGTTAACGGTGAAGAGAGTTCTGCCGTAAACGAGGGTAGCAACGAGGGTGGTGCCCATACCGATGAGGGAGGGATCGTTCTCCGCCCTTTCGTAAACCACCTTGTTTGCACAGTCAACGGCCTCTGCAAGAGTTTTTCTGATAATGCGCTCCTCAGTGCGAGTCAGCTTGTCGGCGGGGGCGAAGGTCTCTGCAAATTCAGTAATACTGCTGACAAAGCTTTCGCAGGCGAGACTTGAGGCGATACCGCCGCCTGCAGCGCCGCCCATACCGTCGCAAACGACGGCGAGCATCATTCCGTTATCATAGTATTCGCAGAAAAAGCTGTCCTGATTGACCTTTCTTTTTTTGCCTACGTCGGTTCTTCCGCAGCAAAGCATAGCTCACCCTCCTTATATATTATGGACTTAAATACAAATATACACTTTATTATACTCTATTTTTTCCTCTTTGTAAATAACTTTCGGAATATTTTGGCTTCTTCAATTCTTTGTGCCGTGTATGGCGTGCAAGGATGCATTGCGGATCTGCGTAATTTTCCGTTTCCTCGTAGGAGCGAACATCGTTCTTTTGTTGCCGTACCGCATTCCTTTGGGACTTCGTTTCTAAACGGGCGCACACAGTGACGCCCCTACGGGTCTGCGGGGGCGTTTTCCGTTGGCCTGCGAAAAAACTATTTACATTTGAAAAAATATGATATATAATAAAGATAGAAATACTGCTAAAGGAGGTAGAACGATGAAAAAACTTATATCAACTATTCTATGCTTTTCTATCCTTTTCGGAGTGTGTACGTTCTTTTCTGTTGTAGGTGCCTCCGAGGATGCTATGTACAGCGGCGGAAGCGGCACCGAGGAGGATCCCTATCTTATCGGCACGGTCAACGATATACGCGAGCTGAACGAGAACATAGAAAAGGATCCCACTCTTTATTCAAGAAAGGTCTATTATAAGCTTATCTCCGACATCACCGTTCCGTGTACTATCGGACCCTTTTACATAACGGATGGTTTAGGGCCCAATTGCTATATTGAAACACAGTACGATCTGTACTGCTTCTATTCTTGGGATCAACGGGATGAGAAAAAGGAAGAGTTTGAAGCCGTGGTCGGCAGTATCGGACCGTTGGCGGCTATGGCGCGGACCATTCGATATCCCATTTCCTTCGGCGATGAGATGCTGGATGAGATAACGCGGCTGTCAACAGATGAATACGGCACCTTTGATGAGTATTTTTCTGAGGCAAGTCTTGGCGGCTTTGAAAGCTATGGCGATCGGTATCATACAAAAAGCCATACTACTTTTTATGACAACTTTTATCGCAGCGCCGCGTTTACGGGAGTGTTTGACGGAAACGGACATACGTTGACCGTTTCCGGAGCAAGACGTTTGCTTTTCGGATTTGTGGCAAACGGCGCCGAGATCAAAAATCTGAAGGTCAAGGCGTACGGTAACGGTTCCTTTGCTTACAGCATCGACAGCTCTTGCACGGTAAGTAACTGCTCGTTTAACGCCGATGCAGGATCATCCGTAACGTATGTCAGCGCTATTTCGGATGAACCTGTATACTCTACCGTTTCGGGCTTCATTGTCAAGGGCTCTCCGACCTTTATTGATTGTATCAACAATAAAGCTGCCGTGATCGCAGGAACAAAGGAAAGCTACGTCGATCTCGGCGGAACGCTTATAGATGACCCTGACGACAAGTGCTACAGTCTTGAGGAATGCAAGGCAGCGGAGGGAGACCGCTCGGCCTTTGAGCATCTTGATTTTGAAAACACCTGGACGATGATCGACGGCATGCCCGCCCTCAAGCTCTTTTGCGAGAAGGGTGACCTTAATTTTGACGGTGGCTTTAACGGCAAGGATGCAAACGTTATGAAGAGCCTCATAGTCAGCGGAACGGAGGGCCACCTTTATGCATCGGTCCGCCTGGCCGACCTGAACTCCGACGGTACGATAGACGCAAAGGATGCAAACCTCTTAAAACAGATGATAATTGGATGAGATTATGAAAGATCTTGGAAACGTATTCATTTTGGGTGACAGCTATTCTACCTTTGAGGGCTATAATCCCGAGGGGTATGACGTTTGGTATAATTCCTGCAGCAAGGAGTTTAACGACGTTTGCCGCGTGGAGGATTGCTGGTGGCATCAGTTCTTTGAAAGGGTGCCTGCAAGGCTTGTCCGCAATTGCAGCTATTCGGGAACGACTATATGCAACACGGGCTACGGCGGGGAGGATTGCAGAAATAAATCCTTCATCGCCCGTCTTGACCGTCTCATAGAAGAGGGCTATTTTAAGGAAAACCGAATCGATACGATGATCATCTTCGGCTCGACCAACGACTGCTGGGCAGGCTCCCCCGTCGGCGAGCAGAAGCTTGAAGATTGGAGCGAGGAGGACCTTTACCGTGTTTATCCCGCCTTTTCCTATATGCTTTCAAGAGCGAAGGCGGCCTTGCCCGAGGGAAGGATCCTGTTTATAATGAATTACGGTCTCACTCCCGGCTTTGCCGAAAGCTTCGAAGCGTCCTGCCGCCATTTCGGAGTTGAATTTCTCCCCCTTCGGGAGTTTCAGATAGGAGGAGGACATCCCACCTCCCTCGGAATGAAGGAGATCTGCGATCAGGTCATAGAATATCTCGAAGAATAAAAAAATGCTCAGTCTGTCGAAAAAGGCGCAGAACAAAAGCCGCAAAACATATAACATTTAGTTTAGAGAAAAATACAGCAAAAAAGTAGAAATCCGCCGAGAAAATCGGCGGATTTCATTGTTATAAGCGGCTTTTTAGCCGCGAATTGTCCCT
>JAZQAS010000033.1:0-45529 GCA_045545335.1 Candidatus Avispirillum sp.
ATCTTCACGGTGCAGGCGTTGATCTCGTCGCTCTCGTCAAGCTTGTCGAGCATGCCGCGGGCTTTCAGGGAACGCACGGCGATCGTGGCCAGGTCCATCAGGCAGACGGGCTTTGTGCGGTGCAGCGCCTCCCGGGTGTCCAGATAATCCTGCCAGGCCCGCTGCAGCAGGGGATCGCGGATAGCGCCGCCGATGCAGGTGGCCGCGCCGCCGAAGGGCTCGATCTCCGTAGGATGGTTATGTGTTTCGTTCTTGAAGAGGAGGAGCCACTTCTGCGCCTCTCCGTCCACCTCTATATCTACCTTAACGGTGCAGGCGTTGATCTCCTCGGACTCATCAAGCTTTTCAAGCTTGCCCTCCTTCTTGAGATAGCGGACTGCAAGAGTTGCGATATCCATAAGGCAAACGGGCTTCGTTCTGCCAAGCTCCTTACGGGTATCAACGTACTCCTCGTAAGCCTTCTGGATAAGGCTGTCCTCAAAGGTCACGTTATCAATGGTTGTGAGGAAGGTGGTATGACGGCAATGGTCAGACCAATAGGTATCTATCATGCGGATCTCGGTTATGGTGGGATCGCGCTTTTCGCTTACGAAATACTCCTGACAGAAGGTGATATCATCGATATCCATCGCAAGGCCGTAGGACCTGATGAAATCGGAAAGTCCCTCTCGGTCAAGAGACGTAAATCCCTCAAGGGTTGCAACCTCTGTGGGTATCTCATATTCTATCGCAAGAGTTTCGGGCTTTTCAAGAGAAGCCTCTCTTGCCTCAACGGGGTTTATTACGTACTTTTTGATCTCTGCGATCTCGCTCTCGGAGAGGTCGCCGTAAAGGGCGTAGACCTTAGCTGAGCGAACTGCGGGGCGCTCGCCCTGAGAGATGATCTGGATGCACTGAGCCGCGGAGTCTGCTCTCTGATCGAACTGACCGGGGAGAAACTCTACCGCAAACACGTATGCGCCGCAAAGGTCGGGGCAGTCGCTTACGGTATCAAGCTGAGGCTCGGAAAACACCGTTTTCTTCGCATACTCAAAAAGCTCGGGGGCGATATTCTCAGCATCATATCTGTTTATAACGCGAACGTCGCTGAGAGAGTCGATGCCGAGAAGGGTTCTCGCATCGGAGAGGAGGGCCTTTGCCTCGTGGGCAAGCTCCTTTTTCTTTTCAACAAATACTCTGTATACCATATTTACCTCTTTATGACTTATGCCTTTGCCTTGAGCGCCCTCTCGCCGATATCGTGACGGTAGTACGCATTCTCAAAGCTTATCTTATCTACAAGCGCATACGCTCCGCTGACAGCCTCCTCGAGAGTATCGGCAACCTCCACCGCGCCGAGGACTCTTCCTCCCGAGGTGACTATCTTGCCGTCCTGCTCTGCAGCTCCCGCAATATACACCTTATCCGCTATTTCCTCGGGAATATTTATCTCGAAGCCCTTGGGATAGGAGAGGGGGTAGCCGCCTGAGGCCATTATAACGCAGCACGCGCTCTTATTAGCAAATTTAACGGGGGTGGATTCAAGCTTTTCCTCCGTTACCGCCTTCATAACGGTGAGAAGGTCGCTTTCAAGAAGGGGAAGAACTACCTGAGTTTCGGGGTCGCCGAAGCGGCAGTTATATTCAATGACCTTGGGGCCCTTCTCGGTTATCATAAGACCGAAATAGAGGCAGCCCTTAAAGGTCCTTCCCTCCTCCACCATTGCGCCGACTGTGGGAAGGAATATCTCCTTCATACATCTGTCGGCAATTTCCTTTGTATAATAGGGGTTTGGAGCTACGGTTCCCATACCGCCGGTGTTAAGGCCGGTATCGCCGTCGCCCACGCGCTTGTGGTCCATTGAAGAGATCATGGGCACGACGCACTTTCCGTCTGTGAAGGCGAGAACGGATACCTCGGGTCCCTCAAGAAATTCCTCGATAACGACGGTCTTGCCGCTATCTCCGAATTTTCCCTCAGCCATCATCTCGCGAACGGCCTCGACCGCTTCCTCTCTCGTCTGGCAGATGATAACGCCCTTGCCGAGAGCAAGTCCGTCAGCCTTGATGACCGTGGGGATGGGGGCTGTTTTCAAATATTCGAGAGCCTTATCAAGGTCGCGGAATATCTCAAATTCTGCGGTGGGGATATTATACTTTTTCATCAGCTTTTTGGAAAAAGCCTTACTGCCCTCAATGATAGCCGCGCAGGCTCTGGGGCCGAAGCAGGGAACGCCCGCCTCCTCAAGGGCATCTACACAGCCAAGCACCAAGGGATCGTCAGGTGCGACAACAGCGTAATCAACGGCATTTTCCTTTGCAAAGCCCACGATACCCTCAATATCCGTTGCCTTGATGGCAACGCAGGTGGCATCGGCCGCAATACCGCCGTTTCCGGGGAGGGCAAATATTTCTTCTACTTCCTTATTTTCCTTGATCTTCTTGATTATGGCGTGCTCTCTGCCGCCGCCGCCTACTACAAGTACCTTCAAATCGGTCGCACCTTCCTTATTATAACTGTGTTTTTTATTATCCAAAAATGTACCACAGGGGCTGTCGTATGACAGCCCCAAGGCAATTGATATCAGTGGTGGAACAGACGCATTCCCGTGAATGCCATTGCCATTCCGTATTTATCTGCGCACTCGATAACGATATCGTCACGAATGGAGCCGCCGGGCTCTGCAATATACTTAACGCCGGACTTCTTCGCTCTCTCGATATTATCGCTGAAGGGGAAGAACGCATCGCTTCCGAGGGCTACGCCGTCAATGGTGTCAAGATACGCGCGCTTTTCCTCATCTGTGAGGGGCTCGGGTCTGACTGTGAAATACTTCTGCCAGTTGCCCTCTGCGCAAACGTCCTCCTCGTTGCGGTTGATATATCCGTCGATAACGTTATCACGGTCGGGTCTCTTGATATCGTCCTTGAAGGGGAGAGCAAGGACCTTATCGTGCTGGCGGAGGAACCAGGTGTCAGCCTTGCCGCCTGCAAGACGTGTGCAATGAACTCTTGACTGCTGACCTGCGCCAACGCCGATAGCCTGTCCGTCAACTGCGAAGCAAACGGAGTTGGACTGAGTATACTTAAGGGTGATAAGGGAGATGATGAGATCGCGAACTGCGCTCTCGGGCATATCCTTATTTGCGGTCACGATATTGGAAAGAAGCTCACGGTTGATCTCAAAGTTATTTCTTCCCTGCTCGAAGGTGATACCGTATACCTGCTTATGCTCGATGGGAGCGGGCACGTAATCGGGGTCGATCTTAACGATATTATAGCTGCCCTTTCTCTTGGACTTGAGGATCTCAAGCGCCTCGGGCTCGTATCCGGGAGCGATGATACCGTCGGACACCTCGCGCTGGATGAGCTTTGCGGTGGTCACGTCGCAAACGTCGGAAAGAGCTACCCAGTCGCCAAAGGAGCACATTCTGTCAGCGCCTCTTGCTCTTGCGTAAGCGCAAGCGAGGGGAGAGTCGTCAAGACCCTCGATATCGTCTACAAAGCAAGCCTTCTTAAGCTTCTCGGGAAGGATAGTGCCGACAGCGGCGCTTGTGGGGCTTACGTGCTTAAAGGAGGTCACCGCAGGGAGACCTGTTGCCTCCTTCAGCTCCTTTACGAGCTGCCAGGAGTTGAATGCATCGAGGAAGTTGATATATCCGGGGCGACCGCAAAGGATCTCAATGGGAAGCTCAGAGCCGTCTGCCATAAAGATCTTAGAGGGCTTCTGATTGGGATTACAGCCGTATTTAAGCTCAAATTCTTTCATTATCTCAATTCTCCGTTCTTAATTATCGTGCTTATTGATGATGATCTGCTCTGTATCTCTCGTTTCAAGATCAGTATATCTTACGAAAAGGCTGATCTTATTGTTTTCATCAAGATTTGTCCAGAGCTCGTCTGCAAACTCGTCTATAGTATCGGGGATGGAAACTCTCTCGGGCTCGCCCTGGAAGGTGGGGATAACGGGGTTTCCGTCGCAAACGTAGGTATGGAGGAAATGGCCTACTCCCTTTGTTGCGGGATACTCATAGAAAAATCTCGCGCAAGCCTCGCCCTCTGCGTCTGCCGCCTTGAGGATGGACATCTTATAAGAGCCGTCGCGGGCCTGAATACCTGAGATACGGGGAGTCCAGTTGGGGCGGTCGTCCTCAAACTGACGGGTTCTGAGAGCTGCCTCCCAGCTTTCGCCCTTTGCAAGATACTCCCAGACAGTATCGGTCTGGTCGCCGTTCGTTACGATAAGTCCGTCGCCTATCTCACGAACGGGATGATAGATGATGAGATGAGGGTCCACCATAAGGCTGGGATCGTGAGCCTCGGTTCTGATGCCGTCGGGCTCCTCGCAGAACACGCGGTTTCTGGAGTTCACGCTTCTGCCCATGATGAAATATGCGCATACGGCCTTTTTGCCGTCTGCCGTTACACCGAGGACGATGCCTCGGCCGGGATATGCATTACCGCAAAGGCGCTGGGCCATTGTCTTTGTTTCGTATACGTTCATTTATTTATCCTCCTTGATGGATGCGCAGACTTTTTCAACAGACAGGGGAAGTATCTTCCACTCTGCCTCCTCCATTACTCTCTTCTGGAGCACTTCGGGGGTATCCCCTTCCTTTATCTCAACTGCCCTTTGCATAATGATGCGGCCGCCGTCGGGGATCTCGTTTACGAAATGCACCGTGGCTCCCGTGACCTTGACGCCGTAGGAAAGAGCCGCCTCATGAACGCGAAGGCCGTAGAAGCCTGCGCCGCAGAAGGAGGGGATAAGGGAGGGATGTACGTTTATTATTCTTTCGGGGTATGCACTCGTAAAGCTTTCGGAGAGGATGGACATAAAGCCTGCGAGGACGATTATATCTATCTTCTTCTCTGTGAGAAGCTCCTTGATAGCCTCCTCAAAGCCGAGAGCCGTTTCATAATTCTTTTTGAGCACCACTGCCGTTTCGATACCGGCATTCTTTGCTCGCTCAAGAGCATACGCTCCCTCTTTATTTGAAATAACGAGAACGATCTCGCCGCTCTTTATTATGCCTGACTTCTCAGCATCTATAAGAGCCTGAAGATTTGTTCCGCCGCCTGAAACGAGGACGGCTATTTTTGCCTTTTTCATCACTTTACCTCCTTGGGCTTGCCTGCAAGGAGCATCATCAGAGGAATGAAGATGCCGCCGAGGGAATTGCCGAGAACGATAAGAGCAAGATAGAGAACGGCCTTTATGCCGCCCGTCCACCCAAGGGTGAAGTAGAAGATATCCGCAATGGAGTGTTCAAAGCCTGAAAGGATGAACACGGGAATGCAGAAAAGTATTCCGACAACGGTCTTTTTCTCTCTGTATATCCACACAGCAAGGAACATCATTATGCCGCAAAAGAATGCGCGCACCAGAGCCTCGGGGATAGACTGGCTGAGCTTTGACAGGCATATCTCCCCGCACTTTTCAACCACGGAGGGGATGCCAACTCTGAGAAGAAAGCCGAAAAGCATAGCGCCGACGGTATTTCCGATAAGGGCCATGGCGAGATTTGACCAATCTGCACCCTTATGGGACTCTACCATAAAGCCTACCTTGCCCGTGAACAGGTTGAGACCCATCCAGCATACGGTGAGGAGCGCAACTGCAAAAAGAACTGCTCCAACCACCTTATTTCCTTCATTCAGGCAGGAGAGGAATACTCCGCCGCCGATGCCGACGGCGCCTCCTGCGAGAACGGCCTTTACAAACGCGGCCCTCAGCAAAGCTCTACTCCCTTATCGCCCTTGACGATCTCGCCGATAACGTAAGCGTCCTCACCTGCCTCACGGAGGATCTGAAGCGCCGTATCGACCTCGGACGCGGGAACCACAACGCTCATACCAACGCCCATATTATAGGTGTTATACATATCGCGCTCGGGGATATTACCCGTTTCCATAATGAGATCGAAGATGGGGAGCACCTTCACTGCGCTCTTATCGATCTTTGCGCAGAGGCCCTCGGGAATGCTTCTGGGAATATTCTCATAGAAGCCGCCGCCCGTGATATGGGAGATGCCCTTAACGTCTACCTTCTCAAGAAGGGCGAGGATGGACTTTACGTATATCTTTGTGGGTGTGAGAAGAGTCTCGGCGATGCTCTTGCCCGAAAGCTTTTCGTTTGCAACGTAGAGAGACTCGGGATCATTGTCGATATCGAACACCTTACGGCAAAGAGAGAAGCCGTTGGAGTGAACGCCCGTGGATGCGAGAGCGATAACAACGTCGCCCTCTGCCATTCTGCTGTTATCAAGTATCTTCTTCTTATCAACGATACCTACGGCAAAGCCTGCAAGGTCATACTCCTCAGCGGGCATCATACCGGGATGCTCAGCGGTCTCGCCGCCGATGAGAGCAGCGCCGGACTGTACACAGCCCTCTGCAACACCGCTGACGGTTGCGGCGATCTTCTCGGGAATATTCTTGCCGCAAGCGATATAGTCAAGGAAGAAGAGAGGACGCGCGCCGCAGCAGATGATATCGTTAACACACATTGCAACAGCATCGATACCTATCGTGTCGTGCTTGTCCATAAGGATAGCCATCTTTACCTTGGTACCGCATCCGTCGGTGCCGGAAACGAGGACGGGCTCCTCCATGCCTGCAATATTCAGGCCGAAGCATCCGCCAAAGCCTCCCACGTCGTCAAGACAGCCTTCGTTTCTGGTTCTCGCAACGTGCTTTTTCATAAGCTCAACTGCCTTATATCCTGCGGTTATATCAACGCCCGCAGCTGCGTAGCTTTCGCTTCTGGAATCTGAATGCATTTTTTATTACCTCTCTGATTTTTTCTTATTCCTTGCCGTTCCAGCAATAGGTGCAGAGCTTACAGGGCTCAATGCCTATGGCCTCTATGATGCCGTCTATGGACTGGAACTCAAGAGATGCGAAATTAAGCTTTTCGCAAATGGTTTTTCTCAGCTTCTGTCCGCGCTCGGTGGAGGAGTCGCTGTATTCATCAAGATGCTTAAAGCCCTCATCTCCCTCAAGCTCAAGGATGGTGCTTCTCGTGATAAGCTCAAGATCGCTCGTGGCTCTTGAGAAATTGAGATACTTGCATCCGTACATAATGGGAGGGCAGGCAGAACGCATATGAACTTCCTTTGCGCCGTGGGAATAGAGAAAGTCCACAGTCTCGCGAAGCTGTGTTCCGCGGACGATAGAGTCGTCCACAAAGAGAAGCTTCTTGTCCTTGATAAGCTCATGGACGGGCATCTGCTTCATCTTTGCCACCTTGTTTCTTTCGGCCTGCTTTGCAGGTGTAAAGCTTCTTGACCAGGTGGGTGTATATTTGATAAAGGGACGTGCAAAGGGCACGTGGCTGTGATTTGCATAGCCAATGGCGTGGGGGGTTCCGGAATCGGGAACTCCTGCAACGTAGTCGATACCCTCGGCGTTCTTTGCCGCCATATCGTTCTCCGCCATTATCATACCGTTTTTGTAACGCATGACTTCAACGTTGACGCCTTCATAAGCTGCTGTGGAGTATCCGTAATAGGACCAAAGGAAGGAGCATATACGCATCTCCTTGCCGGGCTCTGCAAGTCGGGTGATGCCCTCGGGAGTGATCTCAACGATCTCTCCGGGGCCAAGCTCTCTTTCCTGCTCATAGCCAAGCTTATCACAGGCAAAGGACTCGAATGATACACAGTAGCCGTCAGGATCCTTACCGATGATTATGGGAAGTCTTCCCAGCTTATCACGGGCTGCAATGATGCTGCCGCCCTCCTTAAGTATGAGGATGGTGATAGAGCCTTCGATCTTGTCCTGGACAAATTTGATGCCTTCTTTAAATGAATCGAACTGATTGATGAGAGCAGCAACAAGCTCAACCATATTGATCTTGCCGCCTGTCATTGCGGACAGGTGCCCTCCTCCGTCGTTGAGATATCTTTCAATAAGCTCCTCAGAGTTATTGATAGCTCCCGTTGCGCTGATGGCGTATTTACCAAGCTTTGAACGGAAAAGCAGTGGCTGAGGGTCTGTATCGCTGATACAGCCGATGGCCGCTTTGCCGTGCATCTCCTCAAAAATATGCTCAAACTTGGTTCTGAAGGGTGAATTCTGAATATTATGTATATCTCTCTGAAGACCTACGTCGTCAGCATATGCAGCCATACCGCCGCGACGGGTTCCGAGGTGAGAGTGATAGTCTGTGCCGTAAAATACGTCGGCAATGATGTCACGAGTGCTTACCGCACCGAAATAGCCGCCCATAAATCTCCTTTGCGTCCGCCTTCGGCGGAAATGAATAGTGAATAATGAATGATGAATAATGAATAATTGCGGTTGCTTTTCGCTTTGGCGAAAAGCTCGATCTAAAATCAGAGGCTTTCGAGAACCTTTGCATCCTTTGCAAGAACTGCCTCGGCGTCTGCCTTTCTCTTGGCGTCAAGCCTTGCCGCAAGAGCAGGATCTGAAACCGCGAGTATCTCTGCAGACAACAAAGCGGCATTGACTCCACCGTTTACCGCAACAGTTGCCACAGGTATGCCTGAGGGCATCTGAACAGTAGAAAGAAGAGCATCAATGCCGTCGAAATTCGGACCCTTACAGGGTATTCCTATAACAGGGAGCGTAGTATTTGCAGCAATAGCACCTGCAAGATGTGCCGCCATTCCTGCAGCCGCAATGATAACGCCAAAGCCGTTATCTCTTGCATTGCGCGCAAAATCCCTCGCCTCATCGGGCGTTCTGTGCGCTGAATAAATATGGACCTCAAAGGGTATCTCAAGAGTCTTGAGCATATCCGTTGCCTTCTTGATAACAGGAAGGTCGCTGTCACTTCCCATAACGATTCCGACTTTTCTCATACCGTTACTCCATTTCTCTAAAATAAAAACAAGCACACTTATTTCGTTAATAAGTGCGCCCAGACGGTCGGCTCGGTCAAATCCCCTGGTCCACTGTGGTATTCCACAATTATCCGTCAGTCGCAGGGAGCCTTATTTTTCTTCAATTCAAATTATAAACGGCGCAGGTCTTCTCAAAGGCCGCTTACGGAAATAATTATATCATAGCCCCATATCCTTGTCAACAATCTTTTTTAACATTTTTTTATAAAAAAGGCGTTATAATATTGACAAAACGCAAAAACAGTAGTATACTTTCGTTAGTCTTTAAGGCGATACAGAGAGATCGGTAAGACGATGTAAATATAAGCGGAAGCGCAGGAGCATTGCGCCCGTTTGGGTTACTGTCTTGTCGGTTTCGGCAAGATTTTTTTGTTATACGGAGGAAAAACGATGTCAGATAAGCTCAAAGCAAGGACCTATATGATGACTGATAACGAACGAGCTTGCGTTTCCCGTTTTTTTGATGCAGGCGTTTTTTCCCGTTTCAATTCTTCTGAATATGCTGTTTTCCCCGGCTTTTGTGACGTGCATGTGCATTTTCGCGAGCCGGGTTTTTCTTATAAAGAAACTGTAAAATCGGGCAGCGCGGCAGCGGCAGCCGGCGGATACACCGCAGTTTGCACCATGCCGAACCTTGATCCCGTTCCCGACTCTGCCGAGTCTCTCAAGATCCAAAACGACATCATCAAGCGCGACGCCGCCATAAAGGTGCTTCCCTACGGCTCGATCACTGTCGGCCAAAAGGGAGAGGCGCTCTCGGACCTTCGCGGTATGGCCCCCGACTGCATTGCCTTCTCCGACGACGGCAGGGGCGTTCAGTCTGAGGATATGATGAGGGCGGCAATGATAGAGGCAAAGGCCCTTGGAAAGATGATAGTTGCCCATTGCGAGGTCAACGATCTTCTTGAGGGCGGATATATCCACAAGGGCGAATATGCAAAGGCTCACGGTCACCGCGGCATATGCTCCGAGAGCGAATACCTGCAGGTGGAGCGAGACATCCGCCTTGCAAAGGAAACGGGCTGCCCCTACCACGTTTGCCACATCTCCGCAAAGGAGACTGTTGAGGCAATAAGACGGGCAAAGGCCGAGGGCGTTGACATCACCTGCGAGACGGGTCCCCACTACCTTATCCTTACGGATGCAGACCTTAAAGAAGAGGGCAGATTTAAGATGAATCCCCCTCTCAGAGGCGAGGAGGACAGAAAGGCCCTTATAGAGGGAATACTTGACGGCACCATCGATATGATCGCCACGGACCACGCCCCCCACTCCGCTGAGGAAAAATCAAAGGGTCTTGAAAAGAGCGCCTTCGGTATCGTCGGCATCGAGACCTGCTTCTCGCTTATGTACACCCACCTTGTTAAAACAGGCATCATCACCCTTGAAAAGCTTACGGAGCTTCTCTCGGTCAATCCGAGAAAGCGCTTCGGAATTGAAAACGGCGGCGATTTCACCGTCTGGAGGCTTGACGAGGAATACGTGGTGGACCCCGAGAAATTCCTCTCCATGGGTCGCGCAACTCCCTTTGAGGGAGACACCCTCTCCGCCCGCTGTGTTCTCACGGTGCACGACGGACGGGTAGCTTACGAAGAATAAAAAATACTTTACTATAAATCGGAGGAACAAAAGGATGGCAAAAAGAACTGACATCAAGAAAATACTCATCATAGGCAGCGGTCCTATCGTTATCGGTCAGGCGGCAGAATTTGACTACGCCGGCACTCAGGCCTGCCTCGCTCTCAAGGAAGAGGGCTACGAGGTCGTGCTCTGCAACTCTAACCCCGCAACTATTATGACAGATACCATCATTGCCGACAAGGTATATATGGAGCCCCTTACCCTCGAATACGTGGCAAAGATCATCCGCCACGAGCGTCCCGACGCCATCATCCCCGGTATCGGCGGCCAGACGGGCCTCAACCTTGCTATGCAGCTTGAAAAGAAGGGCGTTCTCAAGGAGTGCCGCGTTAAGCTTCTCGGTACTTCATGCGCTTCCATCGAGCGCGCTGAGGACCGCGAGCTCTTCAAGGAGCTTTGCGAGGCCTGCGGCGAGCCCGTTATCCCCTCTGAGATCACCTACTCTCTTGAGGAGGCAAAAGAGGCCGCTCACCGTATCGGCTATCCCGTAGTTCTCCGCCCCGCATTCACCCTCGGCGGCACAGGCGGCGGCTTTGCCAACAACGATGAGGAGCTCTATGAGATCGGTATCAACGCATTCAAGCTCTCTCCCGTTAATCAGGTCCTTATCGAGAAATCCGTTAAGGGCTATAAGGAGATCGAGTTTGAGGTAATGCGCGACTCCAACGACCACGCCATCACCATCTGCGGTATGGAAAACATCGACCCTGTCGGCGTTCACACAGGTGACTCCTGCGTTGTTGCTCCCATTATGACCCTCTCCAAAGAGGACGAAAAGATGCTGAACGATTCCGCCATCAAGCTCATTCGCGAGCTTAAGATCGAGGGCGGCTGCAACGTTCAGTTTGCGCTCAACCCCCACACCAGCGAATACTACCTCATCGAGGTAAACCCCAGAGTTTCCCGCTCAAGCGCTCTCGCATCCAAGGCATCAGGCTATCCCATCGCCCGCGTTACCGCGAAGATCGCCGTTGGTATGGCGCTTGAGGAGATACCCATAGCTAACACAACAGCGGCATTCGAGCCCAGCCTTGACTACGTTATCGCAAAGCTCCCCCGCTTCCCCTTCGATAAGTTTGCCTCTGCAACAAACAAGCTCGGCACACAGATGAAGGCAACGGGCGAGATCATGGGCATCGGCTCAAATCTTGAGGAGGCTATCCTCAAGGGCGTTCGCTCTCTTGAGATCGGCGCACACCACCTCCACCTTCCCAAATTTGACAATATGAGCGTTGAGGAGCTTCTTGAGTATATCAAGGAATTCCGCTCCGATAACATCTTCGCCATCGCCGAGCTTATGTACCACGGCGTTTCCGTTGAGAAGATCCACGAGATCACCATGATAACCCCCTTCTTCCTGGAGGCCATCAAGAACATCCTCGATATGGAGGAGACCCTACGCAAAGGTAAGGACCTTGAGACCCTCAAGGCCGCAAAGAAGATGGGCTTTGGCGATAAGTTCATCGCACGCCTCTGGGGCATGAGCGAGCTTGACGTTTACAATATGCGCAAGGACGCAGGCCTCTTCCCCGTATTCAAGATGGTGGATACCTGCCACACGAACGCATATATCCCCTACTTCTATTCCTCCTACACAGGCGAGAACCACTCCCGCCTTACGGATAAGAAGAAGATCATAGTTCTCGGCGCAGGTCCTATCCGTATCGGTCAGGGCGTTGAGTTTGACTACTCCACCGTTCACGCCGTTATGACGATCAAGAACGCAGGCTACGAGGCTATCATCATCAACAACAACCCCGAAACAGTTTCCACAGACTATACAACGGCAGACAAGCTCTACTTCGAGCCCCTCACTCCCGAGGACGTTATGAACATCGTTGAGTTTGAAAAGCCCGAGGGCGTTATCGCTTCTCTCGGCGGCCAGACTGCCATCAACCTTGCTCAGCCCCTCTTTGACCGCGGAGTTAAGATCATCGGCACAGACTGCGCCGCTATCGACCGCGCTGAGGACCGCAACGAGTTTGAAAACCTTCTGAACGAGCTCAACATCCCCCGCGCAAAGGGCAAGGCCGTTACAAACCTTGAGGACGGCATCGCCGCAGCAGCTGAGATCGGCTACCCCGTTCTCGTTCGCCCCTCCTTCGTTCTCGGCGGCCGCGCTATGCAGATCGTTGCAAACGAGGAGCAGCTCCGCCACTACCTGAGGACCGCCGTTGAGATCGACGAGGACAAGCCCGTTCTCGTTGACAAGTACATTCAAGGCCGCGAGGTCGAGATCGACGCTATCTGCGACGGACGCGACGTTTTCGTGCCCGGTATCATGGAGCTTGTTGAGCGCACGGGCGTTCACTCCGGCGACTCCATCTCCGTTTATCCTCCCTTCTCCATCTCCGATAAGGTCAAGGGCATCATCCTTCAGTACGCTAAGAAGCTGGGTATGGGCATCGGCATCGTCGGTCTCTTCAATATCCAGTTCATCGTTGACGATAAGGACGACGTTTATATCATCGAGGTAAATCCCCGTTCCTCAAGAACCGTTCCCTTCCTCTCCAAGGCAACGGGCTACTCCCTTGCAGACATCGCGACCGAGGTCATCCTCGGCAAGAGCCTCAAGGAGCAGGGCATCTTCGATATCTACCCCAAGGAAAAGGACCGCTGGTACGTTAAGGCCCCCGTATTCTCCTTCAACAAGATCCGCGGACTTGACGCTTACCTCTCTCCCGAGATGAAGTCCACAGGCGAGGCCATCGGCTACGATAACAAGCTGAACCGCGCGCTTTATAAGGCTCTTCAGGCTGCAGGCATGCACCTCCAGAACTACGGCACCGTTCTCGCGACCATCGCCGACAAGGACAAGGAGGAGGCTCTTCCCCTTATCCGCCGCTTCTACAACCTGGGCTTCAATATCGAGGCTACTGCGGGAACCACCAAGTTCCTCAAGGAAAACGGCATCCGCACCCACGTTCTCGGCAAGATCAGCGAGGGCAGCAACGAGATCCCCGACGCTCTCCGTCAGGGCCACATCGCCTACGTTATCAACACCCGTGACATCGGCTCTCAGGGCAGCGCAAACGACGGCTATGAGATCCGCCGCTACGCTATTGAAAACAACGTGACCATGTTCACCTCCCTCGATACCGTTAAGGTGCTCCTCGACGTTCTTGAGGAGACCACCATCACCATCTCAACGATCGACGCATAAAAAGCAAAGGAACAGAAATGAAACAGAGCTTTTTTGAAATTATTGAAAACCGCCCCCTCACCGACAGCGTTATGCTGATGAGGCTGAAGGGCGATACATCGGACATCACGGGCCCGGGACAGTTCGTCAACATCAAGCTTGACGGTCTGTTCCTCAGACGCCCCATCTCCGTTTGCGACTGCCGGGGCGACGTTCTCACCATTATCTACAAGGTAGTGGGCAAGGGCACCGAGGTCATGAAGAATATGACCGGCGGCAAGCTTGATATTCTCACGGGTCTCGGCAACGGCTACGATATGACCGTCTGCGGCGACTCGGTCCTCGTTATCGGCGGCGGCGTGGGAGTTCCCCCCATGTATATGCTTGCGCGCCTCCTTCGCGAGGAGGGCAAAAAGGTCACGGCCATTCTCGGCTTTAACACAAAGGCTGAGATATTCTACGAGGAGGAGTTCCGCGCGCTTGGCTGCGAAACGATAGTTGCAACGGCAGACGGCTCCTACGGAACAAAGGGCTTCGTTACCGACGCTATGAAGGACCTCTCCTACGATTACTTCTACACCTGCGGCCCCGAGCCTATGCTCAAGGCAGTTTACAATGCCACCGCAGTTTCAGGTCAGTTCAGCTTTGAGGAGCGTATGGGCTGTGGCTTCGGCGCTTGCATGGGCTGCTCCTGCAAGACACTTTACGGCAACAAGCGAATCTGCAAGGACGGCCCCGTTCTTGTAAAGGAGGAGATCATATGGGAAAAGTAAATACCAAGGTTGATCTTCTCGGCATAGAGCTTGACAACCCCATTATCCCTGCAAGCGGTACCTTCGGATACGGATATGAGTTTGCAGAGATATACGATATCAACATCCTCGGCACCTTCTCCTTCAAGGGAACGACAAAGGACCCCCGCTTCGGAAATCCCACTCCCAGAATTGCGGAGTGCCCCGCGGGAATGATAAACGCCGTGGGCCTTCAGAACCCCGGCGTTCACAAGGTCATCTCCGAGGAGCTTCCCCGCCTTTCAAAATGCTTCAACAAAAAGGTAATGGCAAACGTTGGCGGATTTTCCGTTGAGGAATACGTATACACCGCAAAGCTTCTCGATCAGTGCGAGCAGGTGGGCTGGCTTGAGATCAACATCAGCTGCCCCAACGTTCACGGCGGCGGAGTCAACTTCGGCTCATATCCCGATACGGCGGCTGAGATAATCGAGGCCGTTAAAAAGGAGACAACAAAGCCCGTTATCGCAAAGCTTTCGCCAAACGTTACGGACATCGTTGCCATCGCAAAGGCAGTTGAGGCGGCGGGCGCTGACGGCGTCAGCCTTATCAACACCCTTCTCGGAATGAGAATAAACCTTAACACAAGAAAGCCCGTTATCGCCAACAAAATGGGCGGCTTTTCGGGCAGCGCTATTCTCCCCGTTGCGGTGAGAATGGTATATCAGGTGGCAAACGCAGTGAGTGTCCCCGTTATCGGTATGGGCGGCGTTACGTGCGCTGAGGACGTTCTTGAACTTATGATGGCAGGCGCTACGGCTGTTGAAGTGGGAGCTGCAAACCTTATCGACCCCTGCGCTTCCCGCGACATCGTTCTCGATCTTCCCCGCGTTATGGAAAAATACAGAATTGAAAATCTTACAGATATTATCGGAGGTTGCAAATAATGGGACGCGACGTAATCATCGCCTGCGATTTTGCAAGCGCAGAGCAGACTTTTAATTTTCTTGATAAGTTCACAGGCAGAAAGCCCTTCGTTAAGATCGGCATGGAGCTCTTCTATGCAGAGGGCCCCGCAATCGTAAAGAAGATCAAAAAGAGAGGCCACAAGATATTCCTCGACCTTAAGCTCCACGATATTCCCAACACAGTTAAAAAGTCTATGGCAGTTCTTTCCGGCCTTGACGTTGATATGACTAACCTTCACGCGGCAGGCACGAAGAGAATGATGGAGGGCGCTCTTGAGGGTCTTACCCGTCCCGACGGCACCCGTCCCCTTCTTATCGCCGTTACTCAGCTCACCTCCACCGACCAGGAGACAATGGAGGCTGACCTTCTCATCAAGGAGCCCATTGACAAGGTGGTTATGCACTATGCTTCCAACGCAAAGGACGCAGGCCTCGACGGCGTTGTTTGCTCTCCCCTTGAGGCAGGCAAGGTTCACGACACCTGCGGAAAGGATTTCCTTACAGTTACCCCCGGCGTTCGCTTTGCAGACGGCGACATCGGCGACCAGAAGAGAGTTATGACTCCCGCAGAGGCAAAGAAGATCGGTTCTGACTACATCGTAGTCGGCCGCCCCATCACCGCAGCAGACGACCCCGTTGCAGCTTACGAGCGCTGCGTCAGAGAATTTTGCGATTAAAGAGTACGAGGGGCTGCGCGCCCCTGACCCCCGCCACCTTTTGAAAAAGGTGGACGAAAACTTTTGAAAAGGAGTATGATTAAAATGGAAAGCTATAAGAGAGAATTTATACAGTTTCTTCAGAGCGCAAACGTACTGAAGTTTGGCGATTTCACCGCAAAGAGCGGCAGAAAGATCCCCTATTTCATCAACGCAGGCGAGATCAAGACAGGCGACCAGATCTCTAAGCTCGGCGAGTTCTACGCCAAGGCTTATCTTGATAAGATCGGCAACAAGAGATGCGTTCTCTACGGTCCCGCTTACAAGGGCATCTCCATCTCCGTTGCAACGAGCGTTGGCCTTGCAAGACAGGGTCTTGACGTTCCCTTCTTCTTCAACCGCAAGGAGGTCAAGGACCACGGCGAGGGCGGCGTTTTCGTTGGCTACAAGCCCTGTGCCGGCGAGGAGATCGTTATCACCGAGGACGTTATCACCGCAGGCACCGCTATCCGCGAGTCTATGGAGATCCTCTCCGTTCTCGAGGGCGTTAAGGTAGCCGCTACCTTCGTTATGGTAGACCGCAAGGAAAAGGGCCAGGGCGAAAAGAGCGCTATGGCTGAGATCACCGATCAGTTCGGCTTCCCCGTATACTCCGTTGTTGACGTTTACGACATCATCGAGTACCTTGAAGAGGACGAGGCAAACCGCGAAAACGTTGAGCGCATCAAGAATTACCTTGCCGTTAACGGCGCAAAGGCATAAACCTTTTACAAACTAAAGTAAAGGAACTGAAAAAATGAGAAGCCTTATCGACATTCTCGATTTTACCCCCGCGGAGATCGACGAGCTTATCGCCGTTGCAAACGATATTATCGCAAACCCCGATGATTATTGTGAAAAGTGCAAGAGAAAAAAGCTTGCAACACTTTTCTTCGAGCCCTCCACCCGTACCCGCCTTTCCTTTGAGGCGGCTATGATGGAGCTTGGCGGAAACGTTCTCGGCTTCTCCGAGGCGCAGAGCTCCTCAAGCGCAAAGGGCGAGAGCGTTGCAGATACGGCAAAGACCGTTTCCTGCTATGCGGATATCATCGCAATGCGCCATCCCAAGGAGGGCGTCCCCCTTGTTGCCGCAATGAACGCATCCATCCCCGTTATCAACGCGGGCGACGGCGGCCACAACCACCCCACTCAGACCCTTACCGACCTTCTCACCATCAGCCGCGAGGTGGGCAGACTTGAAAACTTCACCATCGGCTTTTGCGGAGACCTTAAGTTCGGCAGAACGGTGCACTCCCTTATTACCGCGCTTTCCCGCTACGAGGGCATCAACGTTATCCTCATCTCTCCCGAGGAGCTGAAGCTCCCCAGCTACGTTAAGAAGGACGTTCTCCAGAAGAACAACATCCCCTACGAGCAGACGGAGAGCCTTGACGCGGCAATACCCAAGCTTGACGTTCTCTATATGACAAGAGTTCAGCGAGAGAGATTTTTCAACGAGGAGGACTACCTGCGCTTAAAGGACAGCTATATCCTCACTCCCGAAAAGCTTGAGAGCGCAAAGGAGAGCCTTTGCATCATGCATCCCCTGCCCCGCGTTAACGAGATCAGCACCGCCATTGACTCTGACCCCAGAGCCGCATACTTCCGTCAGGTAAACTACGGAAAGTACATCCGTATGGCGCTTATCCTGAAGCTTCTCACCGAAGCGGGCAGAATATGAGGGAGGAAAACGCAATGAAAATAGACGAGATCAAGAACGGCATCGTTATTGACCATATCCCCGCAGGCCGCGGTATGCGCCTTTTCGACCTTCTCAACCTTGATAGCCTTGACTGCCCCGTTGCCATCATTAAAAATGCAGGCAGCTCGAAGATGGAGAAGAAGGATATCATCAAGATCGACGAGGCTATCGCCCTGAATTTCGATATCGTGGGCTATATCGCGCCTACGGTCACTGTCAATATTATTGAAAACGGCACTATCGTTGAGAAAAAGAAGCTGACCCTTCCCGAAGCTCTCACAAACGTTATCAAGTGCAAGAACCCCCGTTGCATCACATCAACGGAGCAGGAGCTTTCTCATAAGTTCAAGCTGACAGACCGCGAAAAGGGCGTTTACCGCTGCATCTATTGCGAGACCGCAGCATCACAGAAGAAATAAGAAAAAACCTCAAAAATGACCCGTTCATTTTTGAGGTTTTCTTTTTCGATAGAAAATTATTACTTTACTTGTCCGCTCTGCCTTTGCAAAAAGCAAAGGCCTAAGTTTATTGGTGTTTGAAGGGCGTTGACCTAACCAAGTCCTTCCCCCGAAGAACTGGGGGAAGGTGGCTCCTTAAAATGAGGTTTGACTATTGCTCTCTATATTTCCGGCTGATGGTTTTAAGCTAAGATAAACTATATGGGGGAGACGGATGAGGGTTTGCTATCTGGACAAGAACTGTCTTTCAAATTAAGTTGGGCGGTATTTTATAAATAGTTTATAGTAATTTCACTATGCCAAGCACACAAAAATTGTTAGCATCGGTTCGCACCCAGGTAGCAAACCCTCATCCACCGCAAGCGGTCCCCCTTCCCCCAGCTCTTCGGGGGAAGGACTAACTTGGGTCCTCGCCTTTGCGAGGACGGAGCGGACACGTGGATTTTAAGTTCAGCAATACGTTACGTCCGCGAGGGGAAGGACTTGGCTTGAACCTTCGCTTTACTTATAGCCGTAATCTACCCAAACCTCATTTTACATACAAAACAAGCAAAACCGCCTTTCGGCGGTTTTCTGTTTTATTATAATTATATTTTATATATTATCTTTTCCTTCAAGAGCTTTACTGCTCTCTCCTTGAGGGTGCCGCCCTTTCGCTTTTCAGCCTCTTCAAGGTATCGGCGTCTGTCCCCTGACAGGAGAAGCTCAACGCACAGCCCGTCCTCTCCATGGGCCTCAAAATACTCCCGCGCCCTGATAAATGCGGGCAGCGCCAGCGCCTCGTCAACAAGGCCTGCAACCTCATCGGAGGGAAGGTGACCCAGGCTGTTCTTTACGTGGAGGAAGAGCCATTCGGCGCACTCAAGATGATGGAGCCGCTCCACCTTACGGCGATCGCGGCCGTTCCACTGAGAAAGGAAGGCCCACTGATGCCTTTTTATAATATCGAGATTTTTCATCTCGTCACGCCTGTATCTGTTCGTGTCCCCCGAGAGCCTCGGAGAAAGATAGAAGATATGGGGAAGGTAGAGAGCCGAGGCGCAATCCTTGAGGAAATACAAATTGAGAAGCATATCGTCGCCCATAAAGAGCCGCTCAAGGCTCTCGGGGGCGGGAGCGTTTTTGTAAAGGCTTCTGTGATACAGCTTCGTCACCGTATTGACGAAAAGCCTTGAGGCAATATTTCGGCTTGAAAGGAGGAAAGGATAATCCCTCTGGAAAAACTCCTCTCTGCCTGCCTCCACCGTCTCCTTCACCGTGTTATCCGCAAGCCTAAGATGATTGAATTTTTTATAATATCCGAACTGAATGAGCTGATGCTTTTTGTCCCTTGCCGCCTCATAAAGCTTTTCAAAAACGCCGTCGTCAACGTAGGTGTCGTCGTCGTCGCAATAGAGGAGGTATTCACCCGTAGCAAGAGACGCGCCAAGCGCCCTCGCTCTGAAAACGCCGCCGTTTTCAACGGTGACCGCCTTCAGGCGGCTGTCCTTTTCGGCAATAGAGCTTAGGATATCCTCCGTTTTGTCCGAGGAGCCGTCGTTTATAACGATGAGCTCAATATCCCGAAAGCTCTGGGCGAGTATAGCGCCGACACAGTCTGCAATGCAGTCCTCCCCGTTGTAAACGGGCACCACCACGGAAAAAAACGGGTTCTTCTTCATTTCGCTCATACCGACACCTCCCTCGCACTCTGATCATATGACCATTATATCACAACACTCAGGGTTTGTACAGAGGGAAATGCGTGGGTGAGAAGCAGTCAATCAGAAAAGTGAAATTGAAACAGATGCTTTCCAAAATACTAACGGCATCAGCATGGAATATTATACGGTGCAGAAGGTCTTATCCGGTCTCTTTGCGACGGTGAATATATGATCTATCACTATGACTATCGCGGAAGCGTAGCAGAAAGAACGGGAACAAGTAAGCTCATTTTCGGTTATAACGGAAAATACGGTGTGCTTTCTGACGTCATTGGTCTCATTTATATGCGCACAAGATTTTACAGTCCGACCTTGAAACGCTTTATGAATGCTGATATAATAGACGGTGGTATAGCTGATTCTACGACTCTTAACGTTTTTGCTTACGTTAACGGTAATCCTATTTCATATGTGGATCCGTTTGGACTTGAACGAACTTCTGCAACTACAAATACAGTAAATATATATTCAATGTATTCAGTTTAGCCACTATACAGGCCCAAGACCATAAAAAACAAGGAGATAACAAATGAGCATAAGCGTTGGTAAAAAAAGATTATATAACAAAAATTTTGAAGATGTGGACAATGTTATTCATTGGGATGTTCTGAATATTAAGTGCGAACAAGAACTATATTTAGATTTTATTAGTACTAATTCTGAACATAGACAAGGTGTGAGATTAGCTATTGATGTCGGCGATGGCTATATTGAAATAGGTGAATATAGAGCTAAAGGAGTATTCATATGGGAAGATTCATTTGATGAGAGAATAAAAATCAAGTGTTATTCACCTGAAGGTTTATTAAGTGTCTATAACGCATTTGAACGCAATGGAAAAAGAATGACATTATCAGATTCGTGTGGCATGTTGATAGAAACAACTGATAGTAAAATATTATACAAGTGTAATGACTATGGTTTCAAAACCACTTTTGATAAACTTGTCTTTCAAATTGATTTATTGTAAATTAACAAAATCTATCATGATAAGTATTCTAGAACATTTAATTACAGAGCGTCCTGTATTGCTGATACGATCAGAAATGAACTGGATGCACAGGCAAAGTTGATAAAGCTACAGGCATTCCCGATGATGTCAACGGAAGATTTCAAACTCTATGCTGGACACAGCAGTTTATTACGTACGGCTCTTTTACTACAGATACAAGTTGGTCAATTTATTAACACAAAAAGGAGAAGCAAATGAAATACACAAAAAAAATCATTAGTTTATGCTTAACCATTATTCTTCTGTTAGGTTGCACTTTTTCTATGTCCGGTTGTTCATTGATGCTTATTTCCTCTTTATTAACTCCTGATGATGAACAGGAAACGCATGTGACCACAGAGGATCTTATAGATGAAAATGGAGAAGTTAATTATGAAACAATAGAGTATGAAACAACTATTGATTCAATTAACGAAAACTTTGTTGTTTTATCTCCTGAAGTAACCGATGCATATTGGAAATATTACCGTTGGGGAGATGGATTCATAGGACCTACAAGTCAAAAGCTTTGCGGTTTTTTTATCATTTCTGACAAAAAAATCAAAGAAATAGAAGCAAACTTTACTTTCGAAGAATCCGACATTGATTTCCCAAAAGGTATAGATCCTAAGATAACAGGATTTAATGAGTTCAATTGGGGATACAGTAGCGATTTTAATGTATGGATTGCAGACATTGAATGGATGGGAGACGTTTACTACGATATGAATAATAAAATCATATACGTAAACGTTGCAGTTGAATAAACTTTCGTGTAAAGAAAAGCTATTTTTCACACCACACAGCCTTTAAGACCGTTGCTTTTTCAAAGCAACGGTCTTTTTGCAGTTTATGTCTTTTGTATGACGATCCCTTGATGCATTCTTGACTAAAATACAAATTATGTTATAATAAAAGTACGAATATAAAGCCGCAGAGCGGCGGAATGGAGATCATTATGAAAAAGATCGCAATTGTGCTTTTGACGTGTTTTGTATTGATCTTCTGTGCTTCGTGCGCAGGCGAGACCGACAACGCGCCCTTCGTTCCCGAAAGACTTGATATTGCAAATATGCCGGCCATCACTCATTACACGGTGGGAGAAAGCGACGGGCTTTGCCTTGACGGTCTGGCAATTATGGAGTGCCCCGAGATGTCTTGGGAGCGGATAGTGTGCTGGTCTGAATGCGATATGAAATACGACGACCGCTTCTGTCTTGCCAAGGATCAGAACGAGCTTGAGGTCACTCACAACGTGGACTTTGATAAGTGCGGCGAGTATACCGTGACCGTTGAGCACAAAAGCGGCGGCGTATCCGTTGAGTTTCCCGTATACGTGGTGGAGGATAAGGCGCAGGCAATAGAAAACAGTGATGATGCCATTCTTCTTGCAAAGCGTTACGTATACTCGGAATACGGCAAAAGCTTTTACGAACACAATAGCTTCGGTCCTTCAAGATATTCGATCTCTGCAGAGCTTGAAAACGGGGTGTGGACTGTTTCTTGGAGCGATGAAACAAGCTTGAGTGAACTCGTGACCTTCGGCGGAGGCGGCCCCTGCGTTGAAATCAACGCCGAAACGGGAGAGATCGTTTCCTGCAGCCTTCAGCAGTAAGGGAATACGGAAACGCTTCTCTTTCTTAAACAACCGAACAACAAACGGCGGCCTGTGGCCGCCGTTTGTTATAAAAAAAATCAAGGCAGAGCCTTGTATATCATCAAAGCGGAACGCTTTGCATATCATCAACACGAAGTGTTGTATATCATCAAGCCGCAGGAGGGTTTATACACGGCTTTGCCGTGATGATATACAGCCCGAAGGGCTGATGATATACACGCTGACGCGTGATGATATACCAAGCCTGCGGCTTGGATAAAGAAAAAAGCACCCTTGGGGTGCTTTTTTCTTTGGCCCGCCCGACAGGGATGGCAAAAGCTTGAAGGTTTCGCCGAAATGCATTTCGGCGCTCACGGTCGGTCGTGCATTTTGAGTTCCTCGTGACTGCAGCACAACGGGCTAAAAACTCTCCACCGGAGAGTTTTTGTCGCCGCTACGCGATGCGACCGCCCTTTCGAATCCCGGTCAGATTCGTTCGGGCCAAAGAAAAAGCCGATGCATAGCATCGGCTTTTTCTTTGGCCCGCCCGACAGGATTCGAACCCGCGACACCCGGAATCGGAATCCGGTGCTCTATCCGGCTGAGCTACGAACGGTTATTACCGAGTAATTATATCACAACTTTCCCTTTTTGTAAACACGGCCATCTTATTTTCATAAAATATTTGAAATTTGCTATATTATATGCTATACTGAAAAGGTAATGCCATTATACTGCGAAAGGCATCTGTTTATGAAAAAGATCATTGAAAGCACTTCCCCCGAAATGACCGAGGCCGCAGGCGCCGATCTCGCCCGCACCCTCCTCTCCGAAAGGAGCGGCGAGCTGTTTTTCGTTTGCCTTACGGGTGACCTCGGAGCAGGCAAGACCGCCTTCGTTCGCGGTTTTTCCTCCGTTCTCTCTCAGGGAAGCCGCGTTAAAAGCCCCACCTATACCGTTGTTAACGAATACCTGAGAGGCCCCGTTCCTCTCTACCATTTCGACCTCTACCGCCTTGAGGACTCCGACGACGGACTTGACTCCATCGGCTTTGACCACTACACCGAAAGCGGCCACTGCATCCTTGAATGGAGCGAGTTTCTCCCCTCCCGCCCCGAGGGCGCCGTTGAGGTCTGCATCAAAAAGCGCGGCGAGGACTGCCGCATCATTGAAATCAATATCTGACCATTTGAGGTAGATCATGCTTATACTTGCAATAGATTCCACCGCTACGTGCGCCTCCGTTGC
Source organism: Candidatus Avispirillum sp. (assembly GCA_045545335.1). Classification (GTDB taxonomy): domain Bacteria; phylum Bacillota; class Clostridia; order Oscillospirales; family CAG-272; genus Avispirillum. Next base: position 23,725 of record JAZQAS010000033.1, read on the forward strand.
CCTGGTTCGGGACCGCAGGGTCCTCTCTGAGTACACCGTCAACGCAGGCAACACCCACAGCGTTACCCTCCTGCCCATGATAGAGCATATGCTGAAAATGGCGGAGGTATCCCTTTCCGAAGTTGACCTTTTCGCCGTCAGCGCAGGGCCCGGCTCCTTTACGGGAGTTCGCATCGGCACCGCCACCGTCAAGGGTCTCGCATTCAACACGGGCAAGCCCTGCGTTTGCGTTTCGAGCCTTGAGGCTCTGGCATACAACCTTCGCGGCACGGGCGGCATCATCTGCCCCGCCATGAACGCCCGCCGAGGTCAGGTCTACACCGCGATCTTTGAGGACGGAGAGCCCCTTCGCCGTCTGAGCGAGGATATGGCTATCCCCGTTTCCACCCTTTCCGAGATGCTCTCAGCCTTTGAGGGCGAGGTCCGCTTCACGGGTGACGGCTACGACCTCGTTTCTCACCTTTCCGAAAACGAAACGCCCCACCGCCTGCGCCTGCAGAGCGCCGCAAGCGTTGCCGCCGTTGCCGAAAGGGTATACGGCGAGGCCCCCGACAAGTCCGTCTTTACAGACAGCGCCGCAAACCCCACCTACCTGCGCAAGCCCCAGGCTGAGCGGGAGCGGGAGGAGCGCCTCCGCGCAGAAAGCGCCGAATAACTGCTATCCATTTTATTTAAAAAATCAATATAAAGAGGTATATATCTATGAGGAAAATTGCTATCGCCTGCGACCACGGCGGATACGAAATGAAATGCGCCCTCAAGAAGCATCTTGAAGAGCGCGGCTTTGAGCTTTGCGACTTCGGCAGCGACAGTACTGCCAGCGTTGACTACCCCGACTACGCTCTCCCCGCTTCTCTTGCAGTTGCAAAGGGCGAGTGCGAGCTCGGCATCCTCATCTGCGGCACGGGCATCGGAATGAGCCTTTGCGCAAACAAGGTGAAGGGCATCCGCGCCGCTTGCTGCGCAGACACCTTCTCCGCAAGAATGACAAGACTCCACAACGATGCAAACATCCTTTGCCTGGGCGCGCGCGTTGTCGGCCTCGGCCTTGCTACCGATATGGTCGACCTCTTCCTGGATACCGAGTTTGAGGGCGATCGCCACAGCACTCGTATTGCCAAGGTAATGGCTATTGAAAAGCTCTGATATGGACCTTTTTGAAAAAGAGCTCTCAAGAGAATACTATTTTCGCGGCAGGATAATCAATATGCGCCGCGACGAGGTCCTGCTCCCCGACGGCTCTCAGGCAGGGCGGGAGGTAGTTGAGCATCCGGGCGGAGTTTGCGTTGCGGCTCTGACGGAAAATGACGAGGTCCTCTTCGTTCGCCAGTTCCGCTACCCTTACGGCGAGGAGGTTCTCGAGATCCCCGCAGGCAAGCGGGACCGCGGAGAGGCCGACCCCCTCGACTGCGGAAAGCGTGAGCTGCTTGAGGAAACGGGAGCTACCGCCGAGAACTTCTTTTCTCTCGGCCGCCTCTACCCCACCCCCGGCTACACGAACGAGGTCATCTATATGTACGGCGCAACGGGCCTCTCCTTTGGGGAAAGCTGTCCCGACGAGGACGAATTTCTCACCCTTGAGAGGATACCCCTTGAAGCGGCCGTTGATATGGTCATGAGCGGCGCCCTTCCCGACGCCAAGACCCAGACCTGCATCCTTAAGCTCTGGAAACTCAGGTGCGAAGGAAAAATATAACTGAAAACGGAGACAGCTTCTTTGTAAAGCTGTCTCCGTTTTTTTGATGACACTTTAAAAGCTGAAGGTGTCACAAATTACGTGCTATTCTGTTATTCGTTCATTTGATCTCTTGCTCAAGACCTTCGAAAATATCGCAATCAAAAAATTCTCTGATGCTGATCTCCAGTCCGTCACACAGCTTCTTTATAGTTACGGCTCCGGGATTATCGCTTTTACCGTTGAGAATGCTGTATACGGTAGACGGAGGAACTCCGGATATGTTTGCCAACGAATTGATCGCGATCTTACGCTGACGGCACAGCTCAAGCAGGCGCTCGCCTATGGCTTCTCTCGTGTTCATACCCGTCCTTCTTATAATATCACTCCGCCTTATCCTCTGCGGGGATGATGGAATGGGCAAAATCTGCAAGAGCCGAGCCCTGATAGGGGTCGATAAAGCAGGTGCGGAAATAGAAATCGTTTTTATCCGTTACGTCGGGATTGGTGCAGGATGCGCCGATGGCGGCAACGCCCGCCTTTTCAAATACGGGGCCTGCGGCGATGGCAACGTCGCTTCCGTAGGAGCCGATGATGATAACGGACTTATCCTCCTCCACAAGGGCTGTTGCCGTGGAGAGAGCATACTCCTTGAGAGAGCCGTTATCGCTGATATTGACTTCAACGGTATAAGTTGCGCCGCCGATCTCAACGGTATTATCAAGAGAATTTGCATAGAGGATGCCAAGCACCTCCTGCTTGCCGCCTGCGGCGTTATCACCCGTAGTAGGCTCGAAAACGCCGATGTTAATTATCTTATCAACGGTATCTATGCCGATACCCTCGACCTCGTACTCGGCACCCTTTGCAGGAGACGCGCTGTTCTTGAAGCTCTGTGTCTTTATATACTCAAAGCCCGTGCCGTCGGCCTTTGCCTTCTTGATAACTGCGGAGCTCTTGATGGCATCGCCGTTTTCATCAAAGACTATCTTGCCCGTTACTCCCTCGTGCTCAACGTCCCAAAGGGCGCTTGCAACGTGAACTGAGGTCATCCCCTCACCGTGCTCGTCTGCCGCCGCGCGGATGGCGAGCATTGCAACGTTATAGGCATCAAAGCCGAGAGCTGAAACTGCGGCGACCATATCGTTTTCGCCGTTCATAACGTAATACTCGCTGTTATCGTTAACGAAGGAGCGAAAGCCATCAACGAAATCCGCGGCCTTTTTATTATCCGCCTCGTTCTCATCAAAGAAGGTGGAGCAATATACCTCAAGGCCCGTATCCTTAACGCTCTCAAGTACAACGGAGGACTCCCACGTATCGCCCGAAAGGATGGGGATATCAATATCCATATCCTTGCAGTTCTTCAGAAATCCCTCTGCGGTGGCAATGGAATTGGGAAAGAAGATAACGTCCGCCTCGCAATCAAGGGCATTTGTGAGAAACTCGGAAAAGCTGACGGTGTTTGCGGGGAAGGTCTCCATAGTGACGCCGCCGCCCTGCTCCTCAAAGGCCTTTTTGAAATTATTGGCAAGGCCGAGAGAATAGGTATTGCCCTTTTCGGCAAGAACGTATGCCATTTTCTCGGGGGCCTCCTCCTTTGCGCAGGAGGAAAAGCTGAGAAGAGCGCCCGCTATCATTGCGGCGCAAAGAAGAATAGATAATATGCGTTTCATAATAAGCTACCTGTTCCTTTTTCGTTTTCAAAAAAACTGACGTGAAACAAAAGAATGGGGTTTTCTGATTCCACGTCTGATACGTACTATTATATTTACGCTATGATTATAGCATATTAGCACTTAAAGGTAAATAGCTTTTGTATATTTTCAATAGATTTAAAGAATTTTTGTACATTATTACCATCAAACTGATATATGCCCGACTTGACAGAAGGGGAAAGGGAGGATATAATTATCCTATATCATTTTACAGGAGAAATTATTATGAAGCTTTTTGCTGTTATCATATCGTTTATTCTTGCCTGCGCTGTTCTCTCGTCTTGCGCAAAGCCGCTTTCCGACGGCGCAGACACCTCCCCCGATACCACCGGTTCAAACGTCACCACCGAGGCAGATGCTGAGGGCGAAAAGGGTGACACGGACGGCGACAGGGCTGACGCTGACACCGAGGGCGAAGAAACGAAAAAGAACGAGGAGACCGAAAAGGACACCTCCTCCGCCGACAAGAACGATAAGGAAGATAAAAACGACAAAAACGACAAGAACGATAAAGGCGACAAAGGCGACAAGGAGGACTCCTCTGAAAAGAACGAGGAGACCGAAAAAGCTGAGGACAACGACAAGGGCAAGGGCGACGGCGCAGAATTCGGCGACGGTCTCGTGCTTGAGGTATATCTCTACTCCCTTTCCGAGAAGTTCTACACGGATTATTCCGAAAAAGAGGGAGCAAAGGGCAAGAACGTATTCCACCTCACGGCCTACACCCTCTACTCTCACCACAAGAGCGCTGTTGAGGATATGGGCGAGGAATTCGCCGTTCCCGCTTCTCTTCTTGAGGCAGCAATGAAGCAGCTCTTCGGCGACAAGGTGACCCTTGCCGAGCAGAAGAAATATATAAACGAGCAGGAGGGCGACTACTACGACAGCGAAAAGGATGCCTACGTATTCCCCGCCGCCCGCTCCGAGTCCATCGGCGACGGATATTACCTCTCCTACGACCATAAAATGGACATAAAGGCCGCCGACGGCAGGATAGTCGCAAAGGTGACCGTTCTTTCCCCCGAGGGAAAGGAGCTCTCCGTTGAATACACCCTCAAGGAGAGCGTGCTTGACAGATATCTCTATTACAGACTTGAAAAGGTAGACGTTAAGTGACACCTGAAAGCATAAGAAAAAACAACGGGCGCATCCTCGCCCTTCTCTCTCAATACATAAACCTCTGCCCCGACGCCATTACCCCCGAGATGATGGAGGAGACCGTGCGCTACTGCGGCGTTGGCGAGGAGGAGGCATTTCGCATCCTTATCTCGGGCATACTTGACGTTTTTGAGGATAAGGAGCTGCGCGGCGGCTGGATCTCAAAAATGTTCACCCGTCTTGACCGCGAAAAATACGAAAACGATCCGTACAAAAAGACGATAAAGCTCCCCTCGGCCCGCCTTGGCGAATGGGAATTCACCGTTGATCGCTACAAGCCCTACGAGGCCTTCGTTTATAACGATCTCCGGGCGGAGGCGGACGGCAGGATCATTCCTCAGATCGGCTTTTTTGACGGGGAATACGCCTTTCCCTGCGTGAAGCAGGCAGGGCGGGAGTGGATGCTCATTACCCCGAACGAGATAGAGACCATGGCCGCCCCCGTGGAAATGTCATGGGGCAAGGTTCTGACCTACGGCCTCGGCCTCGGCTATTTCGCATTTATGGCCTCGGAAAAGGAGACCGTTGAAAGCGTTACGGTGGTGGAGCTGGATCAGTCCGTTATCGACCTTTTCACGTCTCATATCCTGCCCCAATTCCCCCACGGGGAAAAAATAAAGATAGTTAAAGCCTCAGCCTTTGAGTTTGCAAAGGAGGCCGAGGGCTTTGACTTCGTTTTTGCCGATATATGGCACGACCCCTCCGACGGCTGCGAGGCATATCTTCGCTTAAAGAAAGAGGAAAAGCCCAACACTCGCTACGCCTACTGGATAGAGGACACTCTGAAATATTATCTCAGCTTATAGGAGGCAGAAATGCTACCCCTTATATTATCCCTCTGCGCTTTAGTCCTGCTCCTTATTATCGCCTATCTCATCCTTCTCTACCCCGGCAAGGTGAGACGGGGGATCGTCGCCCCTCTTGAGGAGCGCTACGTCGCTCACAGGGGCCTTTTCAATAAGGAGGATATTCCCGAAAACTCCCTCCCCGCCTTTCGCGCGGCAAGGGACGGGGACTACGCCATTGAGCTTGACGTTCAGCTGACAAAGGACCGAAGGCTCGTTGTCTTTCACGACGAGGACCTGAAAAGAATGTGCGGCGTTGACAAAAAGGTTGCCGACTGCACCTACGAGGAGCTTCTCTCATACCCCCTTCTAAGCACCGAGGAGAGGATACCTCTGTTTTCCGACGTGCTTTGCGCGGTGGACAGCGCCGTTCCCCTTCTCATTGAGATAAAGCCCTCGGGCGACGTTATGGGCGCGGCCCGCTCCCTTTCCGAGGCTATGGAGGGCTATTGCGGCTTCTATGCAGTTCAGTCCTTTCACCCCTCCCCCGTTGCATATTTCAAAAAGACGCGGCCGGAGATACCCCGCGGCATCCTCTCCACAAATTATTTCAAAAATAATATGCGCCGCTCCTTCCCCGTTTCCGTTGCCATGACGAACCTCCTTGCAAATTTCCATACCCGCCCGGATTTCGTGGCGTATAACCATAAATACGCAGGCGAGCTTTCTCTGCGCCTTTTCAAAGGGCTTTATAAAAAGCCCTGCGGCGCCTGGACCGTCCGCAACAAAAAAACGCTGAAAAAGGTCAAGGGCTTTTTCAGCATCATCATATTCGACAGCTTTATTCCCGAATAAAGCTGATGCGCACTTCCAAAGGAAGGCGCATCAGACTGTCGAAAAAGGCGCGGAACAAAAGCCGCAAAATATTTAAAATTCAGATTAAAGAAAAAATAAAGTGAAAAAGTAGAAATCCGCCGCAAAAACGGCGGATCTCATTGTTATATGCGGCTTTTTCGACAAACTGAAAGCACCCGTTTCGGGTGCTTTTTTATTATTCATTAGGTGAGATGAACTTCCAGTAGGACTTGATATAATCGATGCCGGACCAGAGGGTCATAACCAGCATAGCGATGATGGTCACGTAAGAAAGGATATGCCACTCTGCGAAGGGCTTGATGGGAAGGAGAACTGGCTCAAGGAGAACCGTGCAGATGCACACTACCTGAAGGACCGTCTTTACCTTGCCGAGCCAGCTTGCCGCAACTACGATGCCCTCGTTGCCGCTTACTACAAGGCGGATAGAGGTTACCGCAAGCTCGCGGAACATAACGATGGCCGCCGCCCAGATGAACACGGGGCGAAGATAATCATATCTGTAGATAATGGAAAGGAGGGCGCCGAAGACCATAAACTTATCGGCCAGGGGGTCCATAAACTTTCCGAAGTTTGTGATGAGGTTATACTTTCTTGCGATCTTGCCGTCCAGCATATCCGTAAGGCTTGTGATGATAAAGATAGCGCTTGCCACGATGCGGCAGACAAGGTCATTGGTGCTGATAACGGGGATGGGCGCGATCATCACGATCATAAAAATGGGAACGAGGCAAATGCGGAGTATTGTAAGCTTATTCGGTAAATTCATAATATCCGTAAAGCCCGGGTTCATATTTACGCGCAGCGCAGACCGAGCTCACCTTGCGGCCGAAAGCAGCCGCTTTACATATTCTACTACAAACAGGTCTATAAAGTCAATAAGCAAAACGGCGATTAATGGCAGAACGAAGAGCAAAATCAGCTTTCCTGCCTTTTTTTGCTTCTCGGTCCTATGGCTTCCCTCCTTTTCGGAGAAGATCTTGCCCGAAAGATAAAGGGAAAACGCGCCGAGAATGATAGCCGCCGAGGCGTAGAGCCCCGTGCATATCTGATAGGGAAGAAGAGTTCCCGCCCTCTCGCCGAGGGAAACGCAAAGATAATAGACCCCTATCATCCACAGAAAATTGACGGTGAGGGTTGCCGTTTGGCGCGGGCTGAGCCTTCTGACCCTTTCATAATCCTTTTCATTTTCAAATCTTTTCATCACGCCAGCCTCACAGCACCTGCGCGGCGAACGCTGAGCACGTGGCAATTGCCCTCGCCGAACACCTTTTCCATATAGGCCTTGAACTCAGCCGTATGCTTTTTGGGAACGAAGGCCTGGACCGTGCCTGCAAAGCCGCCGCCGTGGACCCTGTATGCTCCGCCGCGGCCCGAAAGAAATCTCTCGCAAAGGCAAAGCGCAAGGGATAGGCCCTGCTCGCTCACGTTCTTCACGGTATACACGTTCTGCAGATAGCGATAGCTTGAGAGGCCCGAGGCGATAACGTTCTCAAAAAACGTCTCTACGTCCCCTGCCTTGAGCGCCGCCGCCTGCTTTTCCACTCTGCGGTTTTCCGAAAGGAAATGGAAGGCGCGAAGAAGGTGTCTGTCTCCAAGCTCTTTTCTGATCTCGGCGGCAGAGGCCAAGAGCTCCTCCTCCGCAACGTCTCTCAGCACCTCCTTGCCGAAATATGCGGCAACAGCCTTCATCTCGGCGGGAACGGAGGCATAATCCTCGTTAAGATCGGCGTGGTTTCCTCCCGTATCAACGATACAAAGGTCGTAGCCCGCGCCCGAAAGGTCGAAATCCTGCTTTTCGATAAGGGGAGCGGCGGTATCCTTAAAATCAATGGAGATAAAGCCGCCTACGGCGCAGGCCGTCTGATCCATAAGGCCGCAGGGCTTGCCGAAATACACGTTCTCGGCAAACTGAGCCATTTTTGCGATCTCTACGTTATCCACCCGACCGCCGTTGTAAAGGTGGTTCAGTATATTACCTATCATTACCTCAAAGGCCGCCGAGGAGGAAAGGCCGCTGCCCTTGAGCACGTCGGAAACGGTATAGGCCACAAAGCCGCCTACCTGAAGTCCTCGGTCAAGGAACGCTCTCTCCATACCTGCAATGATCGCGCCCGACGTGAATTTCTTATCCTCTGCGGGGGCGCTCACAGCCTCGAAGGGCACGCGATCTGCTATAAAGCCCTCGCTCTTCACGGTGACGACCCCGTCATCCGTAGGGGCGGCGACGGCTATGATATCAAGATTGATGGCCGCCGCAAGAACGCATCCGCGGTTATGGTCCGTATGGTTGCCCGAGACCTCGCTCCTGCCGCCGACGGAGAGAAGATAGGCCTCTCTGTCGCCGTAAAGCTCTGCAAATGAGTCTGCCGCCTTTGCGATACGCTCTCTTTTATTTTCTATATCCTCTGCCGAAACTGCGCAAAGGTCCGAAAGGAGAATATCAAGCTCTCCTTTGAGTGCTGCTGCTTTTATCTGAGTTGCTTTCATATCTTTTTCCTCTCAAAAGGTTATTCCCACGGCCTCGATGCAGAGCCCCGTTTCCGTATCCACGGTGAACAGAGCGCCCGTTGCCTGAGGCTCGCCCTCTGCGGGCTCGAAATACACGGGGGTGCGAACGGTGAATTTATGGATGATGCACTCGGTGCGAACGCCGAGGACACCTGCGCCGGAGCCCGTCATACCAAGGTCTGTGATATATCCCGTTCCCCCGGGGAGGACTCTCGCATCTGCGGTCTGCACGTGGGTATGGGTGCCGAACACCGCCGCCACGCGCCCGTCAAGATATCGGCCGAGGCACAGCTTTTCGCTGGTCGCCTCCGCATGGATATCCACAAGGCAGATATCGTATTTGCCCGCATTTTGCGAAATTATCCTGTCCGCCACCTTGAAGGGGCTGTCCATGCTATCCATAAAGGTGGTGCCGAGGAGGTTTATAACGAGGATGCGCCATCCGTTGCACTCTGCGATGCAATACCCGTCGCCGGGGGCATCGGAGGGATAGTTTGCAGGGCGGATTGCATAAGGATGATTATCAAGATAATCGTATATCTGCTTTTTCTTGAAGGTATGGTTGCCTCCCGTTATAACGTCTGCCCCCGCCTCGAATATCATCTCCGCGCTTTCGGGGGAAAGAGCGTTGCCAACGGCGGAATTCTCTCCGTTTACGATGACGAACTGAGCGCCGAGAGTATCGCGCATCCTGCGAAGCCTGCCACCCGAAAGGTACTGACAGCCGCAAACGCCCACAACGTCGCCCAGGGCAAGTATCTTAAGCTTTGCCATAGTTTCTCCGTTCTGCCGCCAGGCGGCACAGTAGTAAAAAAGAGACTGCACAAAAATACAAAGTAATTCAGTACAGCCTCTCGGTCATTAAAAGTGTCTTTTTTTATTCTTATTAAGACTTGAAGAGGGATTGACAATCTCTCTCCAGTCAAGATCTCCGCGGTCGAGAGCGCAGATAAGAACCTCTGCCGTTGCGATATTGGTGGCAACGGGAACGTTCTGCATATCGCACATTCTCAGAAGAGCATCATCCTCTTCCTTGGAGAAGGAGCCGGGATCGGAGCTTCTGAAAAAGAGGACCACGTCTATTTCATTATAGGAAACACGGGAACAGATCTGCTGAACTCCGCCGTGGGTGCCCGAAAGGAGCTTTTCGATCTCGAGGCCTGTGGCGTCTGAGATATACTTACCCGTGATGCTCGTGGAGCATATATTATGCTTAGAAAGAATGTTGCAGTATGCGATGCAGAACTGCGTCATCAATTCCTTCTTGGAATCATCTGCGATAATTGCTATTTCCATGTTACCCTCCTTAGTTTACAGATACATTTTATTTTTCATTTTGCGAAGCTTTTTCATACCGGAGAAGAGAGGAACATTCTCTCCCTCAAGCCTTGCCGCAATATTTGCAAAGGCTACGGAAGCTTCGCCCGCCGCCTTACGAAGACGCTCGTGCACAAGCATAAGAGCGGGATCGTGGGGGATAACGCCGAGAAGAGGAGTTCTTGCTCCGTCTATGGCAGAGAAAAGCCCCGTTCTGCGGTCCTCCGTTATACCCTTGGCATCAAAGTTATTGATCATCAGCCGAATATCGGATACTAAAAGCTCAGAAAGCCTTGCCGAGGTCTTCTCCGCGCTTCTGAGAGCTACGGGCATCTGCCCCGTGACAACGATGGCCGAGGTGCATATACCTGCAACGGCGGATATCACCGCGTTTGCTCCCGCGCCCGTATCAAGAATAACGTATTCTGCCTCAACTGCCTCTGCCGCCTCTCTGACGGATGCGCAGACTGACGCCGCCGTTACCTTGCCATCCTCCTCCTCTTCGGAAAAGGAGGTCTCAACGCCGAAGGCGCAGGGCAAGAACCAAAGCTCGCCCAAAGGATCTTTGGCCTTTTTACGGCTTTTCCTTTTGACCCTCTCGGGCATATCTATTTTTATAAGTGCCTTTTCGGGAGATGAGAGACCCTTTGCCGCATCCTGAACCGTACAGATAACACTATCCTGCACTCCGAGAAGCATATCAAGACAGGCATTGCCGAAATCAAGATCGCAGATGAGAACTCTGCGCCCCCTTTCGCTAAGGGCCGCGGCTATGCCGAGAGCAACCGTTGACTTGCCGACACCGCCCTTCGAAGAGGCCACCATTATGAACTTTTCCTTCATATCATTACCCCATCGCGGGCAGTATTTATATACCGACCGAAATACATCTTATTATAACATCTTTTTTATAGTCAAGTCAACAATATTAACAACTTTTTTACTAAGAAAATGTAATTCGCTATATTTTATCACTAAAATGTTGTCACATTCAGATACTTATCTCTTCCTACGGGACATCAGTGCTCCGCAAACGATACCGCAGATGCCGCCGATGATATGCGTTATCTGAGAAATATTATCGCCGACGAAGAACATATCGTGTATCTCCTGACCGAGATAGATGACGGCAACGAGGATGAGAGAAACGGGAATATTGCCTCCGCGGATGCCCGAGATGGAGGAAAGGAAGATGAGCATAAACACGATGCCCGATGCTCCCAAAAGGGCCGTTCCGGGGAAGAATATAAAGTGAACGAGGCCCGAGATGAGCGCCGTTATCATAGTTGAGAGGAGAACGTTTCCGCTGCCGTAGCGGTTCTCAACAACGGGGCCGAGAACGAGGATGAGGCATATATTTGAGAAAAAGTGGGCAACATCCCCGTGGCCGAGAACGTGGCCGAAGAAGCGGACGTAGGTGAGGGGATCTACGAGAGAGGAGCGATAAACGCTGAAGAGATTTGCATTTGCCCATCCGTCGGTGACGGCGTTTGCGATCAGCGCGCAAAGGCTGAGAAGAGCAAAGGTTAAAATAACGGGGGAATCGTACTGTATCTTGAGTACGGGTCTTTTAGCTGACATAACGTGGTCCTTTCTTTAGGTGAGGGATAGCAGGTCCTTTATGACCTCGCCGCCGATGATATATCCTGCCACGGGAGGAACAAAGGAGCAGCTTGCGGGAACTGCGCGGCGCTTTTCATGCTCGGGGTCGGGGGAGGCCATCACCCTTTTCGGCTCCTCGGCGGACCAGAGCACCTTAAGCTTTTTTATCCCCCTTGCCCGAAGCTCTCGGCGCATAACCTTTGCAAGAGGGCAGACGGAGGTCTTATAAATATCGGATATCTGAAAGAGGGTGGGGTCTGTTTTATTGCCCGTGCCCATACAGCTGATGACGGGCACCCCCGCATCGAAAGCGCCAACGATAAGCGCAAGCTTTGCAGAGACCGTATCTATGGCGTCTACTATATAATCGTAATGAGAAAAATCAAACTCGGCGGCATCCTCGGGCAAAAAGAACCTATCCCAAAGGGTAACGCGAATATCGGGGTCGATATCAAGCACCCTCTCCCTTGCCACCTCGGTCTTCTTTTTGCCAACGGTCGAATGAAGGGCAATGAGCTGACGGTTTATATTAGATTCGCTGACACAGTCGGAGTCGCAGAGAAAAAGCTCGCCAACGCCTGCGCGGGCAAGTGCCTCCACCACGGCGCCGCCTACTCCGCCGATGCCGAATACCGCAACGCGGGTGCGCCTTAAGCGCTCTACCGAGCCCTCTCCGAAAAGAAGCTCCGTTCTTGAATACTGTTCCTTCATATCAATCTCCATTCCGTCGCTCTGCGACGGCCTAATAGCTTTGAAACTCGACCGTGTTCTGCAAGAACAAAAATGGGTTGGGTCCCATTTTTAGGGAGAGTTTGTGCGCGAAAAGGACAACGCTTAAACTCCTGCTTTTTGAAATTTCGCGCCATTTCCCTCCATATATTAAAATTATACTTTTGCCCGATAGCTTTGTCAATGTTGACGGGACAGTTTTTTTGATATATAATGGATATATAAAGAAAACGAAAGGCTCAAAAAATGGCAAGAAGAAGAAAAAGAGAGCAGAATATGGGCAGGGTGGTCATCGCCCTCGGCCTTTGCTTTAAGCTTATACAGATAATCGGCGCATCCCTCGGGGCTGACTTTTTCGGAGGAACGGTGATGACCGTTATAACGGCGTGCCTCCTTGCAGGCGGCCTTTGCGTTTACGCCTTTGAGAGGATGAGCATCGTTTCCGCCTTTGCTATGGTCTCTCTCGTTGGCGTTTTCGGCGGACTTATCCCCACGAACGAGGCAGTTTACTCCTTTCTGTTTATGGCCATATGGCTCGTGGGCCACGGCGCCATGCTCGCCTTTTCAAAAAGGGGCAAGCGGATCGTCTGCGCGGCAGCGGTGCTTATTTTAACGGCAGCCCTCGCCCTTCAGTACCTTTCCGTCCTGTCCTTCTCGGGCCCCGTTATCACTCTGATGCTTGCAGCCACCTATATTTTTATGGCTATGGGTCTGTTTTTGTAATAAAAAATCGAAAAATGCCTTGAAAAACTTTTCTTTTCAAGCATTTTTCTTTTCGTCTTCAAAAAACTGTCACATTGGGGCAATATAATAAATGCGTAAAGAAAAAATCCCCTATTAAAGAAAGGAAAAGCTATGGAAGAATATAAGACTCCCGAATATAATTCTGAGGATAATTCTTCTCCCGTTCCCCCCGCAGAGGAGGAAACGGTACAGAATGCTCCCGAAACCAATGAAGAGATAAAGGCAGATGAGGCGGCAAAGGAAGAAAAGAGCGAGATGCCTCCCTTTGTTCCCCCTTATATCCCTCCCTATGCTCCCGCTCAGCATACGGCAGAATATACTTACACAGAGGCCCCTCCCCGTCCTCCCGTTGATCCCGAGAGAAGGCAGACGCCTCCAATGCCTCCCCGCAGACCTGAGGGCGGCGCCCCCTCAAGCTTCACCGTTAATCCCGAGGCCAAGGCCGAGGATAAAAGCAGCGGCGAATACAGATACGTTCCCCCCTATGCAGGAGTCGGCGCAAATACTGCACGCCCCACTCCTCCTCCCCCTCCTCAGCATTTCCAGGCGCCCGCAAAGCCCAAGAAGGAAAAGGTAAAGACCGTTCGCACCTTCTCAACGACGGCGCTCATCTTCATTCTTATCGGCGCTGTTATCATCTCCTTTGCGGCAGGTATGCTCGGCGCGCTTTTCGTAGAGGGCGGCTTCGCTCTTAACGACAAGAGCCAAAAGGATGATACCCCCGCAGGCGATCTCGTTATCGACCGCGCAGAGGAGGAGACCGACAGCGAAAAGAACGAGAGCAACGACCTCTCCGGCACTCTTGAGGGCAGCTACGACCTCAGCGACGTTTGCGCCGTTGTCAGCGCATCCGTAGTGGAGATCACCACAGAGTTCAATCAGACGGCATACGGCTATTATCAGTACGTTCAGGAGGGCGCGGGAAGCGGCGTTATCATCTCCGAGGACGGATATCTTCTCACAAACGCTCACGTTATCACAAACTCCGATAACGGAAAGACGGCAGATGCCATCAAGGTGCGCCTTACCAACGGCAAGGAACACGAGGCGAAGCTCATCGGAAGCGACACAGACTCCGACATCGCCCTTCTCAAGATAGACGCAAAGGGCCTCAGCGCGGCCACCGTTGGCAACAGCGACTCCCTCAAGGTGGGCGAGCAGGTGCTTGCAGTGGGCAACCCTCTCGGCGAGCTTGGCGGCACCGTTACCTACGGCATCATCTCCGCAACCAACCGCGAGATCACCGTTGAGAACAACAAGATGACCCTCATCCAGATAGACGCGGCCATCAACCCCGGCAACTCCGGCGGCGGCCTCTTCAACACGAAGGGCCAGCTCATCGGCATCGTCAACGCAAAGACCACCGACGTTACCGTTGAGGGTCTCGGCTTCGCTATTCCCGTTAACGAGGCGGTCAGCGTAGCTGAGGAGCTTCAGGAGCACGGCTACGTTACGGGCAAGACCCATATCGGCATCAGCCTTGCAGACGTTACGGACTCCTTCACGGCCTACTACAACTTCCGCAGTCAGGCTACGGGCGTTTATATCGTTATGGTCCAGGAGGGCTACAACGAAAAGGTGCTTGAATACGGCGACAGGATCACCGCAATTGATGACAAGGAGATAACCACCTCTCAGGACGTTAAGGAGATCGTCGGCGAATGCGAGGTAGGCGACAAGCTCACCTTCACCGTCTCCCGCGACGGCAAGCTCATTGACGTTGAGGTCACCTGCTACGAATACGTTCCCGAAAGCGACGTTTCATTCGACAATAATTGATCAATAAAAAAATTGGGCTGTCGCGTCAGCGCGACAGCCCCATTTTTTATTCAGTTTAATTCTCAGAAGGTTACTTCCTTACGCATATCGGAGGAATCGTAGATTCCCTGCATGATCTTTGAGGTCTTGATCGCATAGTCGATATTTGCGCGGGACTTTTCGCCGGTTCTGATGCTATGGATGAAGGACTTGATCTCATCAACGTACATATCGCGGTCTGCGGGGGGATCCCACTTCTCCGTTACGAACTCGCCCTTCTCATTTACGGAGTACATCTCAAAGCCGCCGCAATAGCGAAGTCGGATACCGGCCTTGGTTCCGAGGAAGTCAAGATGCTGCTCCTCAAGGTCAAGGTTTTCAGCCCACGAGCCCTCAAGGGAGATGATGGGACCGGATGTGCGGATAAATGCGCTTACGGAGTCGTCAACGTCGAAAACGCCGTTGAGATCCATAGTATCGGAGCTCCACATAAAGCGATAGCGATAATTAGGGATATCGCAGCCGATCTTTGAGAATGCCGCCGCGGAAACGCTCTCGGGCTCGGGATCGCCGAGGCAGTACATTACCTGATCAAGACGGTGAACGCCCCAGTCGATAAGCACGCCGCCGCCTGCGATCTCCTTAGTTGTGAATGCGCCGCCGAGTCCGGGAATAGAGCGGTGAGCACGGAAATTGATGAATATATGATATACCTCGCCAAGGTCGCCTGCGAGAATTCTGCGGCGAACCTCTTCAACTGCAGCGTGGAAGCGGCAGCAAACGCCGATATTCAGAACCTTGCCTGTTTCCTCCTGGGCCTTCTGCATCTCCAGTGCCTCGGAATAAATACGTGCTGTAGGCTTTTCACAGAGAACGTGCTTGCCTGCGCGAAGCGCGTCAATGGAGATGGTCTTATGCATGAGGTTGGGAGTACAAACGGAGATAGCGTCTACCTCGGGGTCGTTGATAGCATCGTGATAATCCTCGATGGAGATACCGCATCCGTATCTCTCAACACATCTGTCTGCCTTTTCCTTGATGATATCGCAGAAATACTTGATCTCAATATCATCGGAAAGACTGAGGTAGCTGGGAATATGAGCGCTGACTGCAATGTTTCCGCAACCGATAATGGCAACTTTAAGCTTTGACATAACCTGAATTTCCTTTGCGTTATTTGATTTTTTCAAATTAATCCACTATGCTCTTTATACACTATATTTGCGCTAAAGTCAATGTATTTCGCAAATTTATAAAGCCGTTATTTTTAACATTTCTTTTACCCGCCCTTTACTTGACATTTCTCTTCGTACATAATAGAATAAAGACAGCAAAACGACAAGGAGGTATACGAAATGGTATCCTTTGAAGATATAAAGCACGACCCTTCCATCAACACCTATATAACCAAGGCCGACGCCACCCTCGGCGTTCAGGGCTTTACGGAGCACGGCTTTGCCCACGTTACCACAGTTTGCAAAAAGGCCGAATATATCCTCAAAAGCCTTAAGGCAACTCCTCAGGAGATAGAGCTTGCAAAGATCGCCGCGTATATGCACGATATAGGCAATCTTGTTAACCGAAAGGAGCACGCGCAGAGCGGTGCTATAATGGCTTTCCGTATCCTGCTCTCAAAGGGCATGAACGCAACGGACACGGCAACCGTGGTCTCCGCCATCGGTAACCACGACGAGGGCACGGGTGTTCCCGTTGACAACGTTGCCGCCGCCATCATCCTTGCAGACAAATCCGACGTTCGCCGCAGCCGCGTGCGCAACCGAGATATCACCACCTTCGATATCCACGACAGAGTAAACTACTCCGTTACGGAATCCGACCTCACCGTTGACGCGGCGAAAAAGGAGATCACCCTTGAGCTTAAGATCGACACGGAGATCGGCAGCGTTATGGACTATTTTGAGATATTCCTTGAGCGAATGATCCTCTGCCGCAAGGCGGCGGAGACCCTCGGTCTGCGCTTTCGCCTGCGCATAAACGGCCAGTCGCTTATGTGATTTCAGAAAAAGAAAGGAACGGCCATATTATGAACCACGAAGAAAAAGCAAGAGAGCTATTCAATTCGGGATATAACTGCGCTCAGGCAGTTTTTCTCGCCTTTTGCGACTTGACGGGCTTTGACGAAAGAACGGCTACCCTCCTCTCCTCCTCCTTCGGCGGAGGTATGGGCAGGCTCCGCGAGGTCTGCGGCGCCGTCAGCGGAGCTTTTATGGTTGCAGGCCTGCTCTACGGACCTGCCGACCCTAACGACCACAAGGCTAAAATGGAGCATTACGCCCGCATCCAGGCTCTCGCCGCACGATTTAAGGAGATAAACGGCTCTTATATCTGCCGCGATCTTATGGGCCTGCCTGCAGGTCCCTCCGATCCCGAGCCCGAAAAACGCACAGAGGCATATTACCATCGCCGCTCCTGCGCCGATTACGTCGCCCTCTCCGCTCGCATCCTTGATGAGTATATTGCAGAGATCAGCTGACCGCTTTGTTATCGTGCAAGTGGCGGTACTACGCAGGAACTTTTTTGAAAAAAAGTTCCCGCACCCTCAAAAAACTTCAAGAAAAGAGATAAATCCCAAAGGGGGAGGTAGCTTAGTCTACCTCCCCCTTTGGGATTTATTTTTTAAAGTTTTTCGGGGTCGTAGGGGGCTTTTTTCAAAAAGCCCCCTACATAAAACTGTCATCTGTACGATAACAAAGCGGTCAGTTATTCTGCGCTGTCCTCATCGGTCAGGTCAACGATGGTAGAGCCGCCGGTTACCTGAGGGAGAGAGCCGTCCCACTTTTCGATCTTATTATAATCCACGAGGGCATCTGTGATGGAGGCGGCGATGATGGCGTTTGCCTCAGCCTCGGCCTCGGCCTTGATCTTGAGGGCCTCCGCCTCTGCCTCTGCATTTGTGATAACGGTCTGCTTTTCGGTCTCGGCCTTCAAAAGCTTCTGCTGAGCTACCTGCTTTTCCTCGATAGCGTTGATATACGCCTCGGAGAAATCGTAGTTTACGATATTAACGTCCGTTACGTAGAGGCCGATCTCATTGAGCTTTTCGTTAAGGCCGTTAACGAGGCCCTCGGAGATGAGGGTTCTGTTGGTTACGCTCTCCTCTGCGGTATAGAGGGCCGTTGTTGCCTTAAGCACCTCGTTCACAGCGGGAACTACGAGGACCGTTTCATAGTCCTTGCCGATATTCTTATAGATGGAGTAGGACTTTGCGGTATCAACGCGATAGTTGATGGCGAGGGTGGTCTCAACGGTCTGAAGGTCCTTTGAGAAGGCCTCGGTATCCACCTCAAGCTTTGTGATACGGTTATCTATCATTACCACCTGCTGAACGAAGGGGATCTTGAAATGGAGACCCTCCTGAAGCACGTTATCGTTAACCTTACCCAGGGTAACGACAACGCCCGTGTGTCCCGCCTTGACGATGGTGAAGCAATTGAAGCCCACGAGAGCAACGAGGGCAACCGCCACTGCCGCCACTATTATTGTTACAGTTGTTTTTTTCATTATTATTCCTCCTTTGGAACACTGCCTTGCAGTTTTTCACATTATAGCACACCCTGCGAAAAAAATCCATATATGGCGCAGCCTTTCCTTCGATTTTTTTACCCAAAAGGAGGATTTTGTGGGGATAAAAGGGGCGGTTTTGCCAAAAATAATATTTAATGGGTAGAATTATCAAATTATTCATTGACACGATTTTTCAGAAATGCTATACTAAGATGTTAAAATAGGTATCATTAAAACGAAAGGTAGATGTAATCATGCAGGTATATGCTGATAACGCTGCTACTGCGAAGATCTCCGATCACGCACTCAGCGAAATGATAAAATATTACTCTGACGAGTATCAGAACCCCTCCAGCCTCCACGCCTACGGACAGGCCGCTGCAGACGCTCTCAGCAATGCGAGAGAGAGAATTGCAAAGTGCCTCGGATGCCATCCTCAGGGCATTATCTTCACCTCCGGCGGCAGCGAGGCAGACAATCAGGCAATCGTTTCCGCGGCAAAGCTTGGCGCGAAAAAGGGAAAGAAGCACATTATTTCCACCGCCATCGAGCATCACGCCGTTCTCCATACTCTCGATGCTCTCAAAAAGCAGGGCTTTGAGATCACTCTCCTCCCCGTTTCCAAGGAAGGCCTCGTTACTGCAGAGCAGGTAAGAGACGCTATCCGCGAGGATACCTGCCTCGTTACCGTTATGTTTGCAAACAACGAGATCGGCACGGTACAGCCCATTGCCGAGATCGGCGCGGTTTGCCGCGAAAAGAAGGTCCTCTTCCATACGGATGCAGTTCAGGCTGTTGGCCATATTGAGGTCAATATCGACGAGATGAACATTGATATGCTCTCCCTCTCCGCTCATAAATTTCACGGCCCCAAGGGCATCGGCGCTCTTTACTGCAAGAGAGGCATCGTTCTTGAGCCCCTTATCGCAGGCGGCGCTCAGGAAAAGGGCAAGAGAGCGGGAACGGAAAACCTCCCCGCAATTATGGGCATGGCCGCGGCTCTTGAGGACAGCCTCGCTCATCTTCCCGAATATACGGCACGCGTCAGCGCCATCCGTGACAAGATCATAGACGCACTCAGCACAATTCCCCATTCATTCCTCAACGGCTCAAGAGAGCACCGCCTCCCCAATAACGTCAATATGTGCTTTGAGGGTATTGAGGGCGAGAGCCTTCTCCTTATGCTCGATATGTACGGCATCGCCGCCTCCAGCGGAAGCGCCTGCACCTCGGGCAGCCTTGACCCCAGCCACGTGCTTCTGGCCATCGGCCTTCCCCACGAGATAGCCCACGGCTCTCTGCGCCTCTCCTTCTCCGAATACAGCACCGAGGAGGAGGCTGACTACATTATCGAAAAGGTTCCCGGCGTTGTTGAAAGACTGAGACAGATGTCCCCCGTCTGGGAGCGTATGATGAACGAAGAAAATAACTGACAGCTTGTCTGTCATCCTGAGCGAGCCGCAGGCGGCGACGTCGAAGGATCTACAAAAAATCAAAAGGCAGGTAAAAATATATGGCAATGAATTATTCCCCTCTTGTTATGGAGCATTTTACAAATCCCCGCAACGTAGGCGAGATCGCAAACGCTGACGGCGTTGGCGAGGTCGGCAACGCTAAATGCGGAGATATTATGAAGATATATCTCAAGATAGACGACGAGATCATCACAGACGTTAAGTTCAAGACCTTTGGCTGTGCCTCTGCTATCGCAACAAGCTCCATTGCAACAGAGCTTATCAAGGGCAAGCCCGTCAGCGAGGCCCTTGAGCTTACGAACAAGGCAGTTGTTGAGGCTCTCGGCGGACTTCCCGCAGTTAAGATCCACTGCTCAGTTCTTGCAGAGGAGGCTGTTAAGGCCGCTGTTAAGGACTACTACGACAGAAACGGCATCGAATACGATCCCGAAATGTTCAAGGAAAGCAGCTGCGACCACTGCTGCCACGCAGAATAAGAACTTTCGAAAGAGGCTGTTGCACCTGCAACGGCCTCATTGTTTAGGTATATTTTCCAATAAAACGGAGATCTGTATGAACGAAAAGATTCTCACAGCCCTCAGCGGCGGAGTTGACTCCTCGACGGCGGCGGCCATTCTTCTTGAAGAGGGCAATTTCGTCGGCGGCGCCACCATGCGCCTTTGCGAAAGTGAGGCCCTTGACCCCACTCCCCGCGCGCTTGAAGCCGCAAGCACTCTTGGCATTCCCTTCTTTTCCTTTGATATGCGAAAGGAATTCAAAAGCACCGTTATTTCCGATTTTATCGACTCCTATATAAGGGGCGAGACCCCAAATCCCTGCATCGTTTGCAACAGAACGATGAAGTTCGGCGCATTTATCAGCCGCGCAAGGGAGCTTGGCTATGAAAAGATCGCCACGGGCCACTACGGCATCATCAAAAAGGAAAATTCAAGATATCTTCTCTATAAGAGCGACTGCGCCGAAAAGGACCAGAGCTACGTTCTTTGGTCTCTTTCTCAGGATGCTCTCTCCCGCCTTATCCTCCCCCTCGGCAAGCTGACGAAAAACGAAACGAGGGAGATGGCGCGAAGGGTGGGCCTTTCCTCCGCAAGCTCGAAGGAAAGCCAGGATATCTGCTTCGTTCCCGACGGGGATTACGCCGCCTTTATCAAAAGAGAAACGGGGCTCTCCTTCCCCGAGGGCGATTTCGTTACCGAGGAGGGAAAGCGCCTCGGCACACATAAGGGCATCATCCACTACACCGTGGGCCAGCGCCGCGGCCTGGGCCTTGCTCTTCCCGCTCCCCTTTACGTTAAGGAAAAGGACACAAAGAACAACCGCGTTATCCTCTGCCCCAATGAAAGCCTCTTTTCAAAGGAGTTGCGGGCCCACAGCGCAAACTGGATCGCAACAGAGCCCCCAAAGGCTCCCCTCAGCCTTGAAGCAAAGATTCGCTACGGCGCACGTCAGGTCCCCTGCACCGTTACCCCCCTTTCCGAAAGTGAGGTACACGTGGAGTTTTCCCAGCCTCAGCGCGCTATCTCCCCCGGTCAGTCCGTTGTTTTCTACGACGGGGACTGCGTTGTTGGCGGAGCTGTAATCTCCAAATAAGAAAGCAATAAAAAAGCGGTCGGTGAATTCACCGACCGCTTGTTTTTTGTTATCAGGAAATTACTTCTCGGGGATATACTGGCTCATTACCATCTGGAGAAGGAGGTTTCCGTCTGTACCCTTGATGCCGCCGTCAGCATTGATATCTGCTGCGGGAACCTCGCCTGCTGCGCCTGCGAGGATCTGCTTCATAGCATTGGAGTCCTTACCGTTGATAACGCCGTCTACTACGAGGTCACCGATACCAACGAACTCTGCATCGAGAGTTACGTTCTTTGCGGGCATTGTGAAGCTTGTTACGCCTACGGTTGCATCTGCAAGAACGTCTGTGTCACCTGTCCATGT
>JAZQAS010000034.1:0-24633 GCA_045545335.1 Candidatus Avispirillum sp.
TGTGCTGCCTGCGCTATGAGAGCGACGTATACGAGGAGGAGATAAAAAGAACGCCTCCCGTTGACTCCAAGGTATCTACTCCCGACGGAGTCGGATACGTTAAGGAGATCGCTCCCCTTTCAGGTATGTGCAAGGTTCATATCCCCGATAAGGGCGGCGATATGATAAAGAGCTTCCACCGTGATAAGCTTACCGTGCTTTCCAAGAGCGAGCATAAATCCAAAGATAAAAACGCAGAAGAAAATTCCGAAAAAGGTAATTAAAAAAACGCAATTTTACGAAAAAAGTATTTGCATTTTTCAGAATGTGTGCTATAATCAATTCGTAACATAGTCCAAGGCGTTTGCTTTGTGACAAAAATATAATACTTACGGAGGAACTACCATGGCTTACAAGATTACTGATGCTTGCATCGCTTGCGGCGCTTGCGCTGCTGAGTGTCCCGTTGAGGCTATCGCTGAGGGCGACGGCATCTACGTTATCGACGCTGACAAGTGCCTTGATTGCGGCGCTTGCGCTGACGCTTGCCCCGTAGAGGCACCCGTAGCTGAGTAATTTCCAATTACATCACAAAAGGCGGAGCTTCGGCTCCGCCTTATGACTTTATAAGGATCATTATGACTGAAATGGATTTGCGCCCTTCCCATGAGGAAAGGCTTGATTATATAAACGAGGACCTTTCTTTGATACAGCTCAAAAGAGGCCTCACCTTCGGAACGGATGCATACCTTCTTTCCGCCTTCGTGCGTGAAGGCTCCGGCCGCGGAGCGGATCTCGGCAGCGGCACGGGTGTTGCTTCTCTGCTATGCCTTACAAAAAACAAGGCTGAAAGAATGTTCGCCGTTGAGATACAGCCCTATTTTTCAAACCTAATTGAAAGAAATGCCCGTCTCAATCATCTTGAGGAGCGCCTCACCGTGCTTTCGGGCGACGCAAGGGGTTTCACTGCAAACGATACACAGGGCGAACTTGATTTTATAATTTCCAATCCTCCCTATATGAAGGCCGATAGCGGCTTTTCCACAAAAAGCGAGGAGATGAACATTGCCCGCCGCGAGCTTAACGGCACTATCGTGGATTTTTGCAATACGGCTTCAAAAATGCTGAAATACGGCGGAACGTTTTACGTAGTCTACCGCCCAGACAGACTTATTGACCTTATTTGCGCTCTGAGAGGCGCAAATCTTGAGGTCAAAAAGCTGGTGACCGTTTACCCCGATACAAAGAGCTCCCCCTGCCTTGTGCTTTGTATGGCAAAAAAAGGCGCATCAAGCGACGTTACACAGTCAAAGCCCCTTATCATCTACAAGGACGGCACTAGGGAATATACCGACGACATGCAGAAAATATACGATACCTGCTCTCTTGAGCATTTATTCTGAGGTACATATGGAGAACATAAAGCACACAGATATGAGCACCGAAAAGAACAAGGTAGAGGGCGGCACCCTTTATCTTGTGGCGACCCCCATAGGCAACCTTTCAGACCTTTCCGAAAGAGCTGTGAAGGTCCTTTCCGAGGTAGATTTTGTTGCGGCGGAGGACACGAGAAACTCAGGTCTTCTCCTTTCCCGTTTCGGAATATCAAAGCCCCTTGTAAGCTATTACGAGCACAACAAGCGAGAGAGAGGCGAATATATAGTTTCCCGACTTAAAGCCGGTGAATCCTGCGCTCTCGTTACCGATGCGGGTATGCCTGCCATCAGCGATCCGGGCGAGGATATCGTCCGCCTTTGCGCAGAAATTGGAGTTCCCGTGACTGCAGTTCCCGGTTGCTGTGCCGCAGTGACTGCTCTTGCTCTTTCTGCACTTACAACAGGCAGATTTGCATTCGAGGGATTTATCACCACAAACCGCCACGACAGACGGGAAAGACTGACAGCCCTCAAATATGAGGAGCGCACAATGATATTCTACGAGGCTCCCCACAAGCTTCGCCAGACCCTTGATGATATTCTTGAGTTTATGGGAGACCGTAAGATCACCCTTTGCCGTGAGATGACAAAGCTTAACGAAGAGATAATCCGCACCACGGTTTCCGAGGCTGTTGAGATGTATAAGGAAAAGAATCCCCGCGGCGAGTACGTTCTCGTTCTTGAAGGCGGCATAAAGGAGGATAAGGCTGACGAATTCCCTGCCGATCCCGAGGAGCACGTAAAGATGTACGAATCTCAGGGAATGAAGCGAATGGACGCTATCAAGGCGGCTGCCAAGGATCGCGGCGTTTCCAAGGGAGTTCTTTATAAGGAATTGCTTGGAGAGTAATACACACAAATATTAAAAGGGCTGATCTCTCAGCCCTTTTTTGCGTCTATTCATGATTTAAGTGTTTCTATTGCAGAAGCGAGTTTTTGGCAACACTCCTTATATCGGGGATCGTTTGCAATAATATTGTCATCTGTGGGGAAACACCAGATGTAACATTGACGCATATACCACTCGGGCTCATGGATTTTTAGCTGATCTTTTTGCTCAAGCACATAGTATTGACCTTTTTACTCAGGATCAGTTCTTTCTGATTCACAACGGAAGGAATCAATATGCAGATCCACAAAATCATTCATTATCTCAAAGGCTTTATCAAATTCGGATATTGCAATATGATCGTTTGAAAGCATAATATATGCATGCTTTATCCAGCACCAATCCCATTCTTCACCGAAAATTCGGTAATTAAGTTTTGCAGCTTCAAGAAGATCGTACCACGCGACAACCGCGGATGGAGATAACGCCTTTTTTGTTCATATCAATCTTTAATCACGGAAATCAATTTCAAAACGCTCACCGTGGTGGAAAAGGATTCCGTCGGTCAGGCGAACACGGAGGATGATGGTATCGGCATTTGCTTCGTCTATGTGTCCGTTGTCGTACCACTCCGCAAATACGGTTCTCAGCTTATCAGCCATTTCTTCGTTTTCGGGACTGCGGATACAGCCAATGTTTTCGCCGATGCCGTGAGCGGTGAACCAGTCTCCGCAGATAGCGGTAGCAGGATTTTTCGAGAGCTGTACCATTTTGCCGGATTTTGCATTGGTGATGACATAGAAAGAGCCGTCTTCGTAATAGGTGTTCACTGCGCGGACAGCAGGCATATCGCCGTCAATCGTTGCAAGTGCGATGAGATTGTCGTGACCGAAACGTCTTGTCATGAGTTCTGCGGTACGTGCATTGAGTTTTTCCATTTTTGTAATCCTCCGATTTTGTTATAGATGGCAATTAATCGTCAAAACACGAAACATCGTTCGTGCTATTTGTTGTATCATAAAAAATACATTCTGTCAACAGATAATGAAAAATAAAGCAGGAAGACGAATAATTCTGTTTGAAGAAAAGTGCTCTTCCAAATTTGACTGTTCAAGAATAGTATAAATGGTATGAAACCTACAAAGTATTCATTTACTTATTCATGGTCTTAATACAGAGGAAATGATAAGTGAACTTTTACAGTATTTTTTGAAAGACGACGAATATTTACTATCGGTAAGGGACGGCCCCCCTCGACGTCCCGAGTATCTGCACACGTGCAAACCTACATTTCAACGGATAAAGTTAAACAATGTTGTAGGGACCGACGTCCTCGACGGGAGCCCCCAAAAGCTCGCGGGCTCACTTTCGGGGAACCCCTTCGACGGTCCTAACTACAGAAGTAACGATTCGCTGTGAATACCGTTCTGTTCGTGTGCAGATATTTAGGACCGTCGAGGACGTCGGTCCCTACAGCTACATGTAGCTTTACCGTTCATTTGTGCATCAAATTTCGTTTCGGTTCGTGTGCAGATGGATGGGAGCGGCAAGCAGCTCCCCTACAATTACTAATAACGTTTTACCGCTGAAACAAAAAAACGCCAAGAAAACTTGGCATTTTTTTGCGTGTATTCATGATTTTAGCGTTTCTATTGCAGATGCAAGCTTTTGGCAACATTCCTTATAACGAGGATCGTTTGTTATAATATTATTGTCTGTTGGGAAGCACCGGTTGTAGCAACTGTTTAAATAAAACATAAAATTCCCTTTTATCATTTCTACCGAAACAGCATCTCCCTTTTCTATCAAATCGTTATAATTTAGAATCAATATATCCGTCAGCTCTTCTATAGTTTCAATCGCTTTATCATATTCACATAATTCGATATAGTCATTTACAAGGTTGTTATATCCGCTGTACAACCATTTTGTATTGATTTTTATATCTTCATAATCAGCATAGCTCTGTTTTGCACTCTCCAACAAAGTATGCCATACAGAAATTGCATCCTTTTTTCTCACCATAGATAGTCTTTTTGCTTTAAGAGCAAGTGCTTTTAAATAATGGTGAACAGCTTCTATACAAATCTGTTCCGTAATCTCAAAGCATTTTTCAATATCATTTTTCTTAGAACTTATCTCCAATTCCATGAAGGACTTCACACTCCCTATTTCAGGCAAGTCCTTTGCTACATTTTCAGCATTAAAAAAATCATTTTTGTAAAGATAAAGAATTACGAGGGTTTGTCTTGCATTTATGATCCTTGTTGTATCTCTGTCATTGTTAATTACAGATTTTAGCAGATTTATTGCTTCATAGTAAAGTGTTTCCTTATCCTCTTCCAAGCCGTGCCCGTAGTAAATCAGCCTTATTATACTGTCAGCACATTGAAGCTTTATTTCATAATCAAGAGGATATTTTTTAATATGTTCTTTATATAGCCGGTAACTCTCATTATATGCGTTATCATTACGACTGTACACACGCTCTATCCCCTTGTTTATTTCTTTAATTTCACCTTCCAACTTCTCCCTATCCGCTTTTTCATCCGTACCAACGCCGAGGAGGCAGTCTGTAGTAACACCGAGGATGGCGGCAAGGGGGACTATCTGACCGATATCGGGCATAGCGTTATCACATTCCCACTTTGAAACGGACTGCACCGACACGAAAAGCTGCTCTGCAAGATCGTTTTGCGAAAGATCTGCTTCTTTTCTTAAAAGCTTGAGCCTCTGTCCGAAGCTTAACATATTATCACCCTTTCAAAAATTCTGAAACGACGCGCATCTGTTTTCTGTATTCAGTATAACAGAAAGCATTATTATTGTAAACATATCGTCGGTGGAAGGGGACTTAAAGGAGAGTTTAAATCAATACAGAAATCCTCTTTTTCGTAAAATCATTTTCAAATTACGGCCCCACAGATAACATATTTGTAGGGGTCGACGTTCTCGACGACCCGACTATAATATGATATTAACAGCGAGGCGTTACGTCTGTAGTTAGGACCGTCGAAGGGGTTCGCCGAAAGTGAGCCCGCGAGCTTTTGGGGGCTCCCGTCGAGGACGCCGGTCCCTACAGCTATGTGTAGCTTTACCGTTCATTTGTGCATCAAATTTCGTTTTGTTCGCGCGCTGATAATTGGGTCGTCGGGGACGTCGACCCCTACAAAAATATAATTGAAAATCCAACCGCAATCCCGAATTTCAACGATTTATTTTTCACCTTTTTCTCTTTCAAAACTTGAAAACTCTTGAAATAAAGAAAAATATGTATATAATAGATATATTAGGACTTTTCGAAAGGACATATTATTATGGCTAAGGAAAAATATTATATAACTACGGCGATAGCTTATGCTTCTGCCCGTCCTCATTTCGGTAACACATACGAGGTTATTATGACTGACTGTGTTGCCCGCTACAAGAGACAGCGCGGCTTTGACGTGTTCTTCCTCACAGGTACTGACGAGCACGGTCAGAAGATCGAGGACAAGGCAAAGGAAGCAGGCATCTCCCCCAAGGAATACGTTGACAACATTGCAAACGGTCAGATCAAGCGTATCTGGGACCTTATGAACACAAGCTACGATAAGTTCATCCGTACTACTGACGACTATCACGAAAAGGCAGTTCAGAACATCTTTACAAAGCTCTACGAGCAGGGCGATATCTACAAGGGCGAGTACAGCGGCTGGTACTGCACTCCCTGTGAGTCCTTCTTTACAGACACACAGGCAGAGGGCGGCAAGTGCCCCGACTGCGGCCGTCCCGTTGAAAAGGCTAAGGAGGAGGCATACTTCTTCAAGATGTCCAAGTATGCTGACCGTCTTATCAAGCATATCGAGGAGAACCCCGAGTTCATCGAGCCCGAGTCACGCAAGAAGGAAATGGTCAACAACTTCCTGAAAGCCGGCCTTCAGGATCTTTGCGTTTCCCGTACCTCCTTCAAGTGGGGTATTCCCGTTCCCTTTGACGACAAGCACGTAGTTTACGTTTGGCTTGACGCGCTCTTCAACTATGCAACCGCTCTCGGATTTGACCCCGCAAACGAAACACAGCCCGAGCTTTATCAGAAATACTGGCCCTGCAACGTTCATATGATAGGCAAGGATATTCTCCGCTTCCACACAATCTACTGGCCTATCTTCCTTATGGCTCTCGGTCAGCCTCTTCCCAAAAAGGTCCTCGGTCATCCTTGGTTCAATTTCGGAGCTGACAAGATGTCAAAGTCCCGCGGAAATATAATCTATGCTGACGATATGGCAGCGCGCTTCGGCGTTGACGGTGTTCGTTACTACGCACTGAGCGAGATGCCTTACGCAAACGACGGCTCTATCACATACGAGAACGTTATCGCGCGTTACAATAACGACCTTGCAAACAATCTCGGAAACCTCGTCAGCCGTACCGTCGCGATGACAAAGAAGTATTTTGATGGTGTTATCCCTGCTCCCGCAGGTGACGAGGGTACTGACGCTGAGCTTAAGGCAGCTGTTAAGGCAGGTATCGACGGATTTATCTCTAACATGGATGCCTACCATATTGCTGACGCTCTTGACTGCGTATTTACAATGCTCAGAAGAGCTAACAAGTATATCGACGAGACTATGCCCTGGGCTCTTGCAAAGGATGAATCCCAAAAGGCTCGCCTCGGCACAGCCCTTTATAACCTTCTTGAAACTATCCGTATTGCGGCAGTACTCCTTACTCCCGCAATTCCCGCAACCTGCGAGTCCATTTTCAACCAGATCGGTACTGATCTCAACACATATGAGTCAATCGAGACCTTTGGTGCAATCGAAGCCGGAAAGTGTGTTGGCGAGAGCGTAATGCTCTTCTCCCGTATTGACGAAAAGAAGATGATGGCAGAGGTAGAGGCTGAGATCGAGGCTGCAAAAAAAGCGGCTGAGGCTGCTGCGAAGGCCGCTGAAAGACCCGCAAAGCCCGAAGGCATCGCTCAGATCGGCATTGAGGACTTTATGGGAGTTGAGCTCAGAACAGCTCAGATCCTTGAAGCAGAGCGTGTTCCCAAGGCTAAAAAGCTTCTTAAGCTGAAGGTTGATCTTGGCTATGAGGAACGTCAGGTGGTTTCCGGTATCGCTAAGTTCTACGAGCCCGAAAGCCTTATCGGCAAGAAGATCATTCTCGTTGCAAACTTAAAGCCCGCAACCCTTTGCGGCATCGAATCTAACGGTATGATCCTTGCAAGCGGTGAGGACGAAGTTCGCGTTGTATTCCTTGACAAGGATACACCTCTCGGACAGAGAGTAAGATAATTATTTTGGCACCCTTTCAGGGTGCCAAAGTTATATTAGAATGGGCGAGTTATATTGCCTCGCAGTTATATTATGCTTTGCATAGTTATATTGTCCTACGGACAGTTAATAAGGAAAATGCTATGATTTTTTGGTCATTCATGTTGTTTTTTGTATTACTCATTCCCTTACTTATGATAATCTTCGGAGGAATATTCAAAAAAAGTGCGCCGAAAGATATCAATTACATATACGGCTACAGAACTCCTATGTCCACATCAAGTAAGGAAGCCTGGGAATTTGCACATAAATATATGGGCAGGCTTTGGCTGATATTTGGAATTATCATTCTCATTCCCTCTGTAATAGCTATGTTATTCGTTATCGGCCTTGACAAGGATACCGTGGGATATACGGGAATGGCAATTACCTTCATACAGATAGTTTTGATGATAATACCCATAATTCCTACAGAAATTGCACTGAGAAAGAATTTTGATAAGAACGGAAACAAGAAATGAGAATTTTCGACACACACGCACATTATAACGATGACCGCTTTAACGATTACGAGGGCGGAATGGACAAGGCTATCCGCGACTCATATACCGAGGGTATCTGCGGATTTATAAACTGCGGTACCTGCCCCGAGTCCTCACGGCGCTCAATTGAAATTGCAAGACAGTACGAAAACGCATATGCAGCTGTCGGTATCCATCCCGAAAGCGCAGAGGAGCTGAGTAGCAGCCTCAACACGGCATACGACGAGATCATTTCCCTTCTCTCTGACGAAAAGGTAGTTGCAATCGGCGAGATCGGCCTTGACTATCACTGGGACATTGAAAAAGATATCCAGCACAAGGTATTTGAGGATCAGCTTGATATAGCATCACAGTATAAGATGCCCGTTATCATTCACGACAGAGAGGCTCACGGCCCCGTATTTGATGCGGTAAAGCGCCATCCCGACGTTATCGGCGTTATGCACGGCTACAGCGGAAGCGCCGAAATGGCAAAGGAATATGCAAAAATGGGCTGGTATATTGCTTTCGGAGGCCCCGTTACTTATAAGACTGCAGAAAAGGTACGCGAGGCCTGCCGTGCAGTCCCCATCGACCGACTCCTTATTGAGACAGACTGCCCCTACCTTCCTCCCGTTCCCCATCGCGGAGAGATCAATCTTTCAAAAAATATGATCCACACTATAAAGGTCATGGCAGAAACACGCGGCGAGGACGTTGAAGCGCTTGCCGCAGCTATGATAGAGAATACGAAAAGACTTTTTAATATTAATATTTAATTCAGAAAGCCACCTGCTTTTGCAAGTGGCTTTTTAAGTTATGTAGTTTATTCGGGCATCTTCCCCTTTGAATCCTGGGCAAGATAGAACTGAGCGAATCTAAGCTTCATTAATAGCTCGGAATACTCCTCTGTCATATCCTTTTCTGAGATAAGCTCTCCATCTACAAGATAATTATCATTGCTGGACACAACGGGCATCTTTTCCATAACCTCGTTTGAAAGCTTCAAAAAAGCAGGGCCGTCCCAACCGCAATGCTCAAAGAGCACGTTCATAAGATAGCAGGGACTGATTGCAGGGCCTTCTCCGCAAAAGTCATTAGAATACAGCTTCTTTGCACTTTCATTGGCCCAGATCAGATACTCAGTGTTATAATAATTATAAACAGCCTTGTCACTGTTTGAGGAAAAGTCGATACCAAGAGCTGTATAAGTGCTGTTTCCGTCACCAAGCCACGGCTTATGATCGCCGAAGAAAACAACGATGACCGGCTCATCGGTTTCGCGGAATGCATCAACCATTTTAATCATATTCTCTCCGGTATCAGCAACTCCTCCAAGATAATTATTTGCAACGTAATAATCATAATCGGAAAGCTGGCCCTTAGGAACATACTCCCCTTCTCTTATAAGCTCGGTAGTAGAATACGGTCCATGGTTCTGATAAGTGACGCTAAATGAAAATACCTTCTCACCTGATTCTATCTGAGATAGTGCAACGTTTGCAACGTCAGCAAGAAATATATCATCACCGGGGATGCCGGAGCTTAAAGCGGAATAATGGTTCTCAAAAAAGCGGTAATCCTGAAATCCGAGATTTCTGTTGATGTTCTGTCGGTTATAGAACATTTCATAACCGCCGTGACCGCCGTCAACAGTATATCCCATATCGTTGAAATATCGGGCATAGCTCCAGCATTCTCGTCTGAAATTTGTAAGCTCCGTAAATCCCGTTAATACGCAACGTTCACTGTTGATCGTTCCTGCAGCAAAAATATTGGTTACAAGCTCGCCGGTATAGCTCTCAGCCTGTAGCTTATGATAATCAGAATAAGGATCTTCACCGGTTATCATATCTGTATACTTCGAGAGATCCGAAAAAGCCTCAAGCATCACAATAACGATGTTTGCCTGCTTATTTTCAGGTATTTCATCATTTTCATATGAAGCAAGCAACTCTTTTGCATCATTCCTGTTATATCCGTCGGGAGCCTGCGGCGTGGCGCTCTGAATACTGTATATAAAGGGATAAACTCCTCCGCGGGAAATATATTTATTGGTTTCGAACCAAGGGTTTATCTGAGGCCAGGTTGCAAAGGAATCATATATCTCCTGAGATGCATAAACGCCATTGTAAAGGAAAACGCACAATACGAGCGTTACGACGGGTAGCGCAATGCGGAGGGAAAAATGAGGCATTTTTCCGCGGATAAACAAGAACAAAAACACAGTGCCTATTACAACAAGCGCCACCGCAAGACCCATCTGCCACGTGAATTCGATATAATCCCCTGCCATTTGCATAGCTTCGCCCATAAGCGAAAGATCGCCGGCATAAATAGGGTCATCGCGTGAGGAAAGCTTCCAAAACTCTGCAAAAGAGTATACAAGGCAAAAAGCGCCGCTGCACAAAAAGCCTATCCACGCACGGTTAGTAATAAACCAAATTAAAAGGCTTATTACAATAAAAGGCAGACAATTCAAAAGGACGAGTAAGGGCTGTTTGAGACAATACTCAAAAATATCAAGCTTATAGTAATATGAGCCCGCAGAAAAGTACATACTCATGACACCAAGACATATACCTGACACCACAAGCATAGCAAAAGCTATGACAGACATAATGATCTGTGCCCTTTTCGACTTGTTTTTAGGATCGAAAAATGCGAAAAAAGGAACGTTAAAAAGTTTTAACATAATTACTCCTCAATCTATATATTTTATGAAAGAACCGTATAATCAAAATCCGTATACGTTCCGAGTGTCTTTATCTCAATTCTTATACTGCCCTTTCCTGCAGTGAGCGCTGCGGGAATATGGAAATCGCTGTCAACGAACGCAAAATAGGTATTGATATTACAGCAGTTCCAGATGCCTGCAAGCTCGCCGTCCACGTAAACGCAAGCTCCCGCATTTGAAACGGACTGATCGTAAAGCCTGCGAAGGATAACTCCCGCGTTTTGAGGCGATACTGAAACGGTAAAGCTGACGCCGCCGTTCACGGTCTTATATCCCGTTTCGGTGAGAACGGGGGCTCTCATATCGCTCTCAAGCTTTGCCTTGAGTGTATACTCCTCGCCGTCTGCCATATATTTGTGGGCGTTTCTGGACTGCTCGCTTGAAAGCTTGATATAGTCGCTGACAGAATACGCGGGCTCTTCCTTTCTGTAAGAGAAGCAGGTGGTCGTATAATCGGAGAAGTTCTGACATACCGCGCCGTGCTGAACGCGAAGCTTGATACCTGCATCAAATGCAATAGGCATATCAAGATAATATCTGTAATACATAATGGGGTGGAACGCGCTGTCTGCAAGGTCGCCGCCGGCTTCGATATAAACGTCGTTTACACATCCGGCGCAGGGAGAGTCAAACTTCATATTGGGCCAGTAGCAGCCAAGATAGATATCCTCAGTGCCCGTGCCGTTGATGCGGGGTGAGCGCTCGCCGTTTATGTAGAAATGCTCGTTACCCTCGCAGTATCCGCCTCCCACACCGCCGCAGCAGCTCTGCACAAGACCGACAACGTGGCCGCGGCCTGCAAATTCGCCGATATCCCAGTCTGAGAAAAGAACTGTGGGGCCAGCCTTGTGGTCTGCATAAAGATGGCCTACTTCGTTTCTGTCATAGTTGTTTTCTTCAATGACGATACCGAATTCAATATCGTAAACGTCCTTTGTAAGGTTGATAACGCCGATATACGCGTGCTCAAAGAAAGGCATGGGAAGATAGCAGGAGGTCGTCACATATCCGTCCTCAACCTTTGAGGAGACCGCATAGGAATTGATATTCTCCCATCTAACGGGCTGAGCGAAAAGATCGGGAACGGGACAAGCTATCTGAGGCACGCGGGCGTGATCCCAGCAAATATAGAACATAAGCTTTGTCAGATCAAGATCAGCAGGAACGCGAAGAGTCATTTCCGTAATAACTCCGCTTTCCTTAAGATGATAAAAATCATTATAATGCTTTGCGATAGTATACTTTTTGAGCTCCGCCTTGGGAGTTCTTTCTGTGCTGAAAGCCTTTTCGAATACTTCGCGGTTTCCCTTTTCGCAAATTTTTCCGTCAGTATAGCTTTCGTACATTATGTGATAATAGCACTTAGACTTCTCTTCTCCGCGAACAACGATGCGAAGGCCGTTTTCATAGGGGATCTGAATAAAGCAGTTACCGCAGCGGCAGTCTGCAAGCTCCCAATGTCCGCGCTCCTCAAAGGTGTTTCCGATACCCGAAAGCTCAGGGCATTCACCGTTGAAAAAGCCGAAAAGAGACGACGTATAACGGGGTGTTTCTTCGCCGCCGAAATAGAAATCCATATATGCTTCCTTGGAAGGAACGGCCATCCATATGCTCTTTATACAGCCGCAACCGGGATCGTCAAAGATAACGGAGGTGGTTTCGTCAATATCGTAAAGATAGTTGCCCCAGTCCTGATTTTCGTACTGTCTGTCGTAGCTTGAGACCTGCTGAGTTCTGCGTCCTCGGGTCAGAATGGGGAGGTTTGAAAGGTCAAAATATTCGTACATGATGTACTCCGTTCGTAGAATTTATCTAAGTAGATATTACCTTATAAACCCTTGCGTGTCAAGGGATTTTTTAGTTATTGCTCTTGTAGTAATCCTCTTTCGTCATATACATAACGTGGCCCGTTCTTATTTCGCCGAGAAGACTCACCTCAAGCCCCTCGGTGGTATGATGATAAACAAAGCCAAGCTTTTCCTGAACGCGGCGGCTTTTTTCGTTTCCGTCGTAATAGCCGCACCATACCGTATTCATTGAAAGCTCCTCAAAGGCTCGGCAAAGCAGCTCACGTGCGGCCTCGGGAATAAGCCCCTGTCCCCAAAATGGCTTTCCTATCCAGTATCCAAGCTCGCATTCGTCACTTCTGTCCGTCATATCGGTCTGCGCTCCCGTTTTTAGCCCGATACTGCCTATCGCGCGCCCGTCCTCTTTCAGGCCTACCGCATAGGTCTCGGGGGCTGAAAGCACCGCCTTTATTATCTCGCGGCTGTTTTCAACGCTCGTATGTGGGGGCCAGCCTGCAGGAGGGCCTACCTCGGGGTCACTTGCGTATTTATAAAGGTCTGTCGCGTCATCCTCCCTCCACGGGCGGAGAATGAGTCGGGGGGTAAGTAGTGTCATTTTTCACTCCGTTAATAGTATGCCTTTATTGTTTTTATTTCAAAGGGACCAAAGTTCAAATCAAGGGTATTTCCCTCTTTAATTCCTTCAATTTCCTCTTCAAGCATGTTTGTAATGGCGTACTTCTTTACTGCGTCGGAAAGCTTTACCGTGCAGTTTGTACGGCTTCCCTCTGCTTCATAAAGGCGGATAATATATGCTCTGTCACTATCCTCGCAGGGCTTGACTGTTTCAACTATGATATTGGGTCTATCCACCTTAACAGGGGATTTGAT
Organism: Candidatus Avispirillum sp.; assembly: GCA_045545335.1. Classification (GTDB taxonomy): domain Bacteria; phylum Bacillota; class Clostridia; order Oscillospirales; family CAG-272; genus Avispirillum. The sequence continues at coordinate 13,439 of JAZQAS010000034.1, forward strand.
CTCATAGCTGCCCTCTGACAGGATACAGGGAACATTAAGCATATAAGCAGGACGTATTACGCTCTCTGCGCTGAACCCTTCGTTATGAGGCAGGAAGGAATATGTAACCCTATGGATTCCCTTATCTCCCTTTACATCGGGATGGGTGCCTCCCTTATGAAGTGAGAGGCTGATACAGGAATCCTTTACGGACACGCCGTATTTACAGTCATTGAGTACTGCAACTCCAAAGGCGGGCTCGGAGATATCCGTATACTTATGGTTACACACCTCAAATTTTGCCTGTTCTATAGAGTTATTTCTGGTTGTAGGTCTCTTAGTATAGCCAAACTGTATTTCATGTCTTGCGTGATCGTCCCACACTCCCGCATCAAAGGCTACCTTCAGAAAACGGTGGTCATCCTGCCAATCCATAAGGGTATCAAATCTTACTTCCGGAGAGTCGGCAAAGAAGATCATATCCTGTTTTACCGTTGACTTTTCACTTATCCTATACTTACTTCTTACGATAAATGCAACGTCTCCATGGGATACTACTTCTCTTTCAAGAAGTGTCGCGCAGGGCTTCAGCTTCAGCTCTATATCGGGATCGATATCCCAGTTATCCCAGTTTACGGGAACGTCCTCTGCCATAAGGAAGGTGTTTAAGGGAAGGCTTGTGACAAGCTCTCTTTTTGCCCTTTCGTCCACAAAGGAGGATATCTGCCCGTTCTCATCGAATTTCACCGTTGCAAACGGAGTCTTAAGGATTTCGCCGTCATACGTAAAGGGAGAGCAGTCACAGCTTTTTCCCGCCCCGTAATTCAGCTGTACCGATGAAAATGCGGGGATGCTCACGCCTCTGATAAGGCGGATATCCTTTCCATCTATATCCTTATATATCTGCTGATACACGCCCTCAAGGCTCTTTTCACAGTCGGCGGCAAAGATAGTGTCATCTCTGTCAAAGGAAAGGGTATTGATTACACTGATACACTTCCCCTCTCCACTGGTGATATTGGCTATATCTTCCTTGGCTGCCTTTATCATAGAGCGCATCTGAGCCTTACATTCCTCATGGGCGCGGTTTATGCAGGTGCCGGGAAGAATATCGTGAAACTGATTTATAAGAAGGGTTTCGTAATGCTTATTTGTATTCTCAGCATCACAGGCTATTCCCTTTTTTATGCTTTCGCACACTGTGAGAAATTCAAGGTCGCGAAGGAGGAATTCTGCTTTTCTGTTGTTATACTTGATCTCATGCTGATTTGTGAGAGTTCCACGATGTAGCTCAAGATAAAGCTCACCTCTGTACGTATTGGGGTCGATACAGGTAGTTTCAAGATCCTTCATAAAATCACTGACTGAGGTAAAATAAGATCTCGGCACGTCGCAAAGGTTCTCCAGGCGCTTTGCCGTTTCAAGCATTTCAAACTGTGGGCCGCCGCCTCCGTCGCCAAAGCCGTATGCCATCAAGCGCTTATTTGTTACCGTAGGCTGATTTTTGTTATTAGCTGTGTTTGCAAAGCATCCTCTGAGCTCATTTACGTCGGGAAAGGACTGTATCGTATTAAAGTGGGTAAACACCCGAGTTCCGTCTATTCCCTGCCAATAAAAGGTATTATATGGGAAGGAATTGGTATCATTCCAGGAAAGCTTCGTTGTAAGGAAATAATCAACTCCGCAGCCCTTCATTATCTGAGGGATAGATGCGCAGTAGCCAAAGGTATCGGGAAGCCAAAAGGCGTCGGCGCGATAATTAAAATATTTCTCGCAAAATCTCTGACCCCACATAAACTGTCTTATCATCGACTCGCCTGAGGTTATATTACAGTCGCACTCAACCCAGACGGCTCCGTTGGGCTCGTATCTGCCCTCTTCCACCTTTTTTTGGATACGTGAAAACAGCTCGGGGTAATGCTTTCTTATCATATCGCTATGACAAGCGGAGCTCTGAACGAAGCGATGACAGGGGTACTGCTCCATAAGGCTCAGCTGATTTGAAAAGGTTCTTGCGCACTTTTTGACAGTTTCATCCACGTGCCAGAGCCATGCGGTATCCATATGAGAGTGTCCCACAAGGCCTACCTCAGGGCACACGTCGCCGTTTTTCATACTGAGGACATTTTTCAGGTATGGACGTATCTCCTTTGCTGCTTCTAAAAAGACCTCTTCGGAAACGTCATCGGCAAAATAATATACGTGCTTATGGGCTTCTGTGAGAGCATTGACTGCCGCAGCCTTCATAAAGCTTTCATCGGGAAGGTCAAGGGCAAGCTGCAAAACTATTTTGAGATCGAAATAAATATCGGCGATCTCTTCATTCTTTACGCAAATATCAAGGCTGTTAAAGGCATAATCAAAGGATGGGGTATAATCGGGAGAAAAGGGATTACATCCGTGATGGGTATGGCCTGCGTAATACTCTACGGCTATCTCTATCTTATCGCCGTCTTTAGCGTTCTTTTTCACAAGGCCGCAGTAATGGTTACCGTGAGCGGTATAGGTTATCTTTGTATTGAAAGTGCCGAAGGGGACTCCGTCCACCCAAAGCATTGCCTCATAGCCACCCATTCCGGGCATAACGAAAATATCCTTACCCGAAAGAGACTCGGGCACGGTATATTCTGCCTTTATCCAGCAGTAAGCGCTCTCTTCTCCCCATCTCCAGCCGCTTTCGATTTTCTCAAAATTATTATCATCGGGAATTGAGTGATACTGATCCTTTGTTACGAAGGCTGAAACAGATAAGGATTCTATTTTTTCAAAAAGATATGCGTTCAGCTTTCTTTCGAAGTGCTGGAATTTATAGAGAATCTTTTCGTAATGTGGCTTATGCAGCATATGTTACCTCTAAATTAATCGTTTTTCTTTACAAAATAATGTCTGGCAAGCCATTTGGCAATTCCGGCTTTACCCGGATAGATCATTCGTTCATTTATGTTGAACTGATCCAAAATGTCTCGAACTTCCCATCTGAGATCTTTATCAATTACGTATTTTACCGTATTTTCAGTATTAGAATCCAGAAAAGATTCAAGGTCCGTTATTCCGTTGGGGATAGCAGAAAAGAAGGAATACTGATTGGCAATACGAAGATCGACCGAAGGCGGTTCAAAGCAAACCATTGCTCGGTTTCCCATATCAGCATCATACTGAGCGATACTTTCAGCTACCTCCGAAAGTCCGTCAAGGGAAAAGACGATGGTCTTCTTCGAGTTGAGATAATCTACATATTTTGGCGGCAAATTCTTATTGAGGTCTTGCATATCGATTCTCCACACGGCGCAATCTCTCTGAGAAAGCTTGTCTAAATTTTCCTCCGTGTTGGCAAAATGAAGAGCTACAAGGGTTGAGTGTGTCCAGTCCAAAAGTCTTGTGGGAAGACCGTAATGCTGTCCGATAACCATTGCCTTCCAAATGGATTCATTGATTGCAGGATCTTCAATACGAACATATTTGATAAAATAATCAAGGAGCGGCTGCTCAAGCTCCTTGTATGCATCCTTGCAATTTCTGCTGAGGCTGGTGGATAATTTATAATTTGCATCGGGCATTCCATGATAGAAATACGAGCTTCTTGTTCTGTCAATGTCGGCATTATAGGTCTGTTCAAAGATCAGGTCCTTGATGCCTTCAATGGTATCGATGCGTTTTACCGTAATCATTTTCCAAAAACCTCACTTATCTTTTTCAGTATATCCTCGTCTGCGGGGCAGAAATCGTAATTCGGGATCTCTGCGGGGGTGATCCATTTTATATCGTTATGCTCAAGCATTTTCGGCTCTCCCTCGGATATTCTCGCATTGAATAGGGTGAGATGAACGCAAAGGTCGGGATACTCGTGAATAACGTCCATAAACACGTCTCCCACGGAAACTGTCACGTCAAGCTCTTCACGGCACTCGCGCCCAAGCGCCTCTTCCCCGGTCTCCCCTGCCTCTACCTTGCCGCCAACAAACTCCCAAAGAAGCCCTCTTGCCTTGTGGGCCGGCCTTTGGCATATCATAAATCTATCGCCCTCCCAGATAAGGGCTGCTACTACCTCTGTCATAATGATCCTTTGTTTTTTTGTTTATTATAGCACAGTTTCTATGGAATGGCAAGGCTGAGAAGATTCTTGACTTCCTTATTGTCCCTCGTAGCATCCATCTAAGGGTCAATATTGCAGTACCACATTTCTTCAAGTATACTTTTCATTTTACCTCCTTATATGAAAAATCCCCCAACCGAAGTTGGGGGAGAATATGGATTATAAATGTTACGAACATTGCTTTTCATATATAATTCAGCGAAATATTATGTATTATTCTATTTCAAATAACGGTACTAGTTGAAAAACAGCGTTACCTTCTCCTGATTGACCTATTTCGCGCTTGATTACTTTTATGTGTATCAAAAACGTATCTGTATATGATTTCCCATGAATATCACAATAGTTTGCTGAAAGAATTAAATATGGTATTTCATCCAAAACCTTTGCCTCTTTAATTATCTCCAATAAAACAAGGTAATATGTTGTTGGCAAAGGTATATTATATGTTTCACCTGATTCCGGCACCATATACATAATTTCTGTAGATTCGGGTAAATCTGTCACTATCAGTCTTCCATCATAATCAAAAACAGCGCTTTCATTATACATAAAAAAATCTTTTCGTTCAGGGTTACATTCAATCAAATAGTCATTAAGATTTCTAAGATTATCATTATACCACTCAAAAGATACATATTTCGCTGTTCCTACCCCAGCGTTGACAATAGAAAACTGTTGAAAACCTTCTTCAATTATGGACACTGGAATAGTTATGGTAGAACGGATAGTTTCACCAGAAATATACTCAACAGTACTATCGGACGATAAATCCTTTGCATCTCCCGGTAATCCCTTAACGTTTCCTTTTTCATCCCACGAATACTCATACTGAGTAGGGTTAATAAGAATTGACGGTTTATAAGCAGAGTTCCTGTCAATTCTCATTTCGTTAATTGTTAAAAGTCCAACTATTGCAGCTATAGCAGTCGCAATTGCTGCAATGATTTCAATAACAAATTTAAGATTATCTTTACTAAAATGATCTTTAAAACTCTTTCTCGTGTTGATATTTTTGTCAATAATTATATCTCCATCAATTGTTTTAGATGAACGCTTATTCTTTGAATCTTTAGACATATTAACCACTACCTCAATATTTGCAAACTTTCAAAACAAATTTTTCTTTACTTATTCAAGCTCTTCTAATGTTGAAACTTCGCTCTTACAACAGTTGTTGTCTGTCTGATCGAAACCTGTCATTCCTCGGAGTGCATCATTGAAAAGCTCGCCAAGCTTCACCTACGAATACCTATATTGAATTGATTATATTCTCATATGCAGAGCATTTCAGAAAGTTGTTCAGCAAATGGCAGATATTATCAATCACCATTGTTTTAGTTTCATCCGTTACCCGAAACGGATCTGCATCCCAGCACCAGTCTCCATCAAGAAATACGCTATTCGGCAATTCTGCTTTAAGCCGCTGACTTACAGTCGTTTTTCCAACTCCCATCGTGCCGCAGATCATGTATAAGGTTTTCATCGTTACTCCTACAAACTGAAGCTCAGCTTTCTAAATTAAGTTCTGTTTTCAATGAATTATAACGATTTTGCTCGTGCGGTTTTATTTCAAATAGAGGATTATACAAGACGTGTTGCATCACATCAGCATCTTTCAATATCTCGTCTAATGGGCCATGAACATTTGATTTATCGCTATGATTATGTATTGCTGAACAAATCAAGTTTTTCTCTTGATCACTAAAAAGATTCAATGAATCCAAAATGCCTCGTGCCATTACTGCGCCTTTATGAGCATGATCTTGTGAATCCATAGTAGCATAAGAATAAATATCGTGCATCATACCTGCAATAACGGCTAATTCAACGTTTTCTTTGCGCTTTATAGAAAGTAATGCGCATGCTTGTGCAACACCGTAAAGATGCAAATAAGCACATCTACGTTCCACATGATCTGTCATATTTAACACGATTTCATCTACTGTTTGTCTTATTTTTTCGATTCTATCCATATTTGAGCCCTCCATATTGAATTAGACCAATTCTTATATACTGAAATGATTATACCACATATCTCAAAACTTTTCAATGCTGCTTCACCGTGGGAAATATGATATCATGCTTAGCATGTGTAAAGTCAATAATAATAGACTTTCTCTATCTAACTGTTCTCACAAACCTCTAGAAACATTTCCCTCCACAACTCCCAAAAAAACATCGGATCATAGAAAACTGACGCTTTCGCATCAACTAGAATGATTTATTGAAATTATTACAAAGCAAAAAACTCTTGAATCCTAATTGAGTATAACATAAGTGCTTTACTCTATTCCCAAAAAGCATTATAATGTAAATAAGAATTCATTAGTTAGGGATGTATACTAAACGAGATCTTATATGCTTACATACACAAACCTAATCGTTATTTATCTTTACATTTTTAAAAGAGGTGATATTCATGGCGTTTGAATCTAATACATATTCTGGAACATGCAAATATCGAAATGTTGAATTTACATTTGTATTTAACACCGATGAGCTACGGTTGATTCCTCCTGCTGACAAGAAAAGTACTATTCGCCAGGAGTGGTTATTAACACCCTTATCAAAAGGTGTTTACACCATGGGTGAGCCATTGACCATGGATGAACCATATCTTACCGGCCATTGCAATGAAACTGGCACTACTTTTATCTTTATTACGAAGTTAGGAGGACACATAAATAGTCAAAATTCCATATTGTTTATACCAATTGTGGCGTTCATTAAGTACAGATATACTCGAAACAGCATTGCTAGAATGTCATTTTCCAGTCCTGTGATAAACTGTATTCATCCTGTTACGCAAGGTTTCGGTTTTTCTATGGATATTGAGAATTTTAACTCTACTGGTGTAGTTAATGTCACCACTCAAAGTTTTGACGATACAACCACTGCACCCCAGCTTTTTTATGTAGATAATAATCAAATTACTGTGCAATTTAGTATTTCTAGAAAGATTAGTACAAAGCTGAATGAGCCACCTATCACACTAACCTCATCTATGCTCTTTGAATTCGAACCTACTAATGATTATCGATTCATCTACAAACTTTGGCATATATCCAAACAATTTCTTCAATACCTTTGTTATCGAAAAAATATATTCCTTCCAGAAGTGACATTATCTTCACTTGATGAAGACGGGAAATACGAAGAATTTGCTACACTGTATGTATTAAATGAATCCGGGGATGCTGAATCAGAAACGCTTAAATCCGGACGATATATCAAACAAATAAATCTTGCAGGTTCTGAGGGAAAAATATTGACCGATATAGCTAATGGGACACTTTACCTACGTCACATTCCAGAGAGTTATCGTAGTGGCAGATCTATTGATGCTTCAAAATTTGTTATGATAACAGCAGCATTTGAATGGGAATTCCGACGTAATTTCCCTGATGGAATTGCCAAGAGTAGTACAACGCTGAGTGCAGAGGACGCTGTTGCGAAGAATATTCAAGAATTACTTGATAATGCCAAAGGTAGGAAACAGCAAAAAATATATAAATTCTTGCAGCGACTAGTAAGATCGGATAGCCTTGAATCTGAGATTGTGCACACCGGTAAATTTATTGATGATATTATTGGAGTTTTTGGCAAGCATCTGTATAAATTGAACGGCCAAGAAATGAAATATTCAGAAATGGGGAAGCGGTTATCTTCGCAACGAAACAATTATGCACACGGTAATTTAGATAAAGAATTTATAGGTCTATCCCTTTTGGATTTAATGTATATGCAATATATTATTTACGCTATGCAATTGTACTATTATGGTGTAGATGTAACTAACATTCGGCATGCAATAAATGACGTGTTCCAACTAAATTTTGCAATTAAATAAGAAAGTATTCAATTGTGATAGTTTCTTATAATCTTGAAGAAGAATATTGCTTATATCACAAAAACATCGGATCATAGAAAACTGATGATTTCGCATCAACCCTCTACAACTGTTATCATACCCGCAACAAGAAAAACTCCCGGAGGTATATACCTTCGGGAGTTTTGTGGTGCCGGTGGTGGGGGGAGAACTCGGTTGGGGTTAATCATTAATCATTTCTTAAGATTTTATCATCTTTCAAATTAAGGAATATAGGAGTATAATATAGTCAGAAAGCAAAAGGCGCCATAAATGCTCTTATACATATTCTTTATCAAAACAAGCCTTTAATGAATTACTTTTCTTTCTGAAATCCGATTTCAATTACTCAAATCCTGCCTGCTTCTGAAAGGAGCTGCTATGTACAACATTCTTATCTGCGACGATGACCGCGACATCGTTAACGCTCTTAAAATATACCTTCGCGACCCAAGCTACGTGCTCTTTGATGCATCAAACGGTCTTGAGGCTCTTGAGGTGATGGCAAAAGAGGATATCCATCTCGTTTTGATGGACATTATGATGCCCTGCCTTGACGGTATTTCGGCCATGGTAAAGATCAGGGAGACGAGCAACGTTCCCGTTATTCTCCTCACGGCAAAGAGCGAGGATTCGGACAAGATCCTCGGCCTCAACGTTGGGGCGGACGACTACGTTACAAAGCCCTTTAACCCTGCAGAGGTCTCTGCCCGCGTTCGCTCTCAGCTCAGGCGCTACCTTCAGCTTGGCGGCGGCAGGAGCGGCCCAGAGGTCATTACCGTTGGCGCCATCGAGCTTGACGACAGCCAGAAAAGCGTTACCGTTGACGGCGAAAGCGTTTCTCTCACGCCTACGGAATACGAGATACTCAAGTTCCTTATGACCAACCGCGACCGCGTTTTCTCCCCAAAGGAGATATACAAGAGGATATGGCAGGAGGAGCCCTTATCTGCCGACAACACCGTTGCGGTGCATATTCGCCACATTCGCGAAAAAATAGAGATAGACCCTGCAAATCCCCGATACCTGCGAGCAGTCTGGGGACACGGATATATGATACAAAGCTAAATATGAAAAACTCTGACACATACGGCCGCTATTGCCGATTTATTCTGAGCTTCGTTTCAAATTCTGCTACGGTGCTCTGCATTTTACTTATTCTTATCGGTTCATTTTACTTCTGAGAAAGGAACAACGCTATGAAACATTGGTACAGGACCCTGCCTGCGAAGGTCGCCTGCTTTATTATGAGCATCGTTTTTCTAGCTCTTAGCGCCGGAGGAGTTGCCGCCGCTGCTTTCTTTATAGGCGCTGAGCTTTACACCATACCCGAAAAATATGCTGTTGATACGCTTCAGGGCGATATGCTTAGAAGCGAATCGAACAACGTTCTTTGGGACTGCCTATATTTGAAAGAGCACCTTGACGCTGATATCTACCACGACTACGATTATTCCACAGATATTACCAACGTGCGCTATCAGGTTACAGACGGCACAGGTGAGGTCATCGGAAAGAATTCCGACACTATCAAATTTGACCACAGCTACAAATACGTTGCCTACACTGACAGCGAGGGCGATACGTTTCTCGAATTTGAATACTTTTACGACGGAGATCCCGAGGCTGAAAACGCCGAGATCTACACCGTTCATATGACTCTTGAAGAGGGTCTCCCCGTTCACGACGAGTATTTTCTGTACACGGGGCTCATATCCCTTGCATATTCCCTGCTCTACTGGATATATCCCATAACCCTTCTTGCGATCGCTCTGAGCATTGCCTGCTTTGCTGTTCTTATGTGCGCTTCGGGAAGGCGCCCGGGGTCTGACGAGGTCCATCCCGGTCCGATGCACAAGGTTCCAATTGATCTTTTCATTGCGGCGCTTGTTTTCGGCTGGCTGCTCCTTTTCTACCTCGTTTGGGAGCCCTGGTACACGGGAGAAGCAGTCGGATACGTTTTCACGGTGATCCTTTCTGTTCTCGGAATCAATGCTCTTTTCGGCCTTTTTATGAGCATTGCCGTTCGGATAAAGACGAAAACTCTTTTAAAAAACACTCTGGTCTGGATAGTCCTGAAGCTTATAGGCAGGATATTTAAGGCGATATTCAAGGGCATCGCCGCCCTTATAAGGATGATACCCCTGATATGGAAGAGCCTTCTTCTCATCTGCGCAAATTTCTTCCTTGACTTTCTTATTCTGATCGCGGCATACGATCTTGATGAGATAGCGATCTTCTTCTGGGTCATCAAAACGCTTCTCGTGCTTCCCCCCATTGTTTACTCCGTTATTATGATGAGACGGCTCCAAAAGGGCGGCAAGGCCATTGCCGGCGGCGATCTCAGCTACAGAATAAGCAAAAGAGGAATGCTTTTTGATTTCAAGCGACACGCCGAGGACCTGAACAGCATTTCCGAGGGGATGGTAAAGGCCCTGAATGAGAGAATGAAGAGCGAGAGGATGAAAACGGAGCTTATAACAAACGTTTCTCACGACATAAAGACCCCTTTGACTTCAATTATCAACTATGCAGACCTTATAGGCGGAGAGGAATGCAGCTGCGAAAACCACCGAGAATACTCCGCCGTACTTCTCAGAAAGTCAGACAGACTAAAGCGACTGCTTGACGACCTTGTTGAGGTATCAAAGGCGACCACGGGAAATCTTGAGGTCTCTCTCGCATCCTGCGATGCGGCTGTTCTTCTCTCCCAGATCGCGGGAGAATTTGAGGAAAAGTGCGCCTCAGAAAGCCTCAGTCTTATTACCTCATATCCCGAAGAGCCTCTTCGCATTATGGCAGACTCAAGGCGCATATGGCGTATATTTGAAAACCTTATGTCAAACGCCTGCAAATATTCGCTGACGGGCTCGCGCATTTATATGAGCGTTGAAAAGGACGGAGGTGATGCGGTCTTCACCGTTAAGAACACCTCAAAGGCCCCCCTCAACGTTTCTCCCGAGGAGCTGAGCGCCCGCTTTGTCAGAGGAGATTCCTCGCGAAGCACCGAAGGAAACGGACTTGGCCTTTCAATCGCAAAGAGCCTGACCTCTCTTCAGGGCGGTCATATGGATATTACCATAGACGGCGACCTCTTTAAGGTTACGCTTCGCTTCCCTTCCTTATAACACAAAAGACCTTGCTAAAAGTCGGTTGCGATAAGGGATCATCGCAACCGACGGTGATATTTTCCCTTACGGGAAAGTGATATATTTCCCGAGGGAAATGTGATATATTGCTAACGCAATGTGA
>JAZQAS010000035.1:0-2487 GCA_045545335.1 Candidatus Avispirillum sp.
CTAAAAAATCAAACAAAAATATAAGAAACGGAGAATTTGAGATGGAAGAAATCAAATATCTTAACGAAGCAGGCCTTGCGTTCGATTTTGCCAAGGCTCCCGTAAAGTATGAAAGATGCTACGCAGGTCACATCAACGTTACTTTTTTTGTTTACTGTGACGACGGCGAGCCTATGTACCTTCTTCAGAGAGTTAACACCAATATTTTCACAAAGCCCCTTGAGCTTCAGCAGAATATCAGAGGCGTTTGCGAGCACGTTGCCAAGAAGATCGAGGCAGCGGGAGGAAACGTTGACCGTGAGGTTCGCCGCATCATAAAAACAAAAGAGGGAAGCGACTATTTTGTAGACCCCGATAATTGCTATTGGAGAGCATATCTTTTTATAAATGATGTTGTTTCTTATAATCTTCCCGATTCTCCGGCACTTTTCAGAAAGAGCGCAGTTGCTTTCGGTAAGTATTTCAATCAGCTTGCAGACTATCCTGCAGAAACTCTTTTTGAAACGATCCCCAATTTCCATAACACAGTAAACCGTATGAATAACCTCAAGAACGCTATTGCTGAGGATAAGATGGGCAGAGCATCTGAGGTTCAGGCTGAAATTGAGTTTGCTCTTTCCAAGGAACCCCAGTGTTCCTTCATCCTTGACGGACTTGCTGACGGACGCTTTAAGCTATGCGTAACACATAATGATACAAAGCTCAATAACGTTCTTCTTGATGCAGCAACAGGTGAGGGCACCTGCATTATCGACCTTGATACAACAATGCCCGGTTCCGTTCTTTACGATTTCGGTGACTCAATCCGCTTCGGTGCATCAAGTGCTCCCGAGGATGAAACCGATCTTGATAAAGTATATTGCGACCTTGAAATGTATGAAACGTACGTGGATGGTTTTGTAGGTGAGCTTAAAGACTCCCTTACAAAGGACGAAATCATGGCTCTTCCCATGGGCGCTTACCTTATGACACTTGAGGTTGGTATCCGCTTCCTCACAGATTATCTTGAGGGTGATACATATTTCCATACACGTTATCCCGGTCATAACCTTGACCGCGCAAGAAATCAGCTGAAGCTCGTTGCAGATATGGATGCCAAGATGGAGCAGATGAAGGAGATCGCGGCTAAGTACCTTTAATAAAAATAAGCTCGTATCTGAGGTTCCGAACTTTTGATACATACAGCTCTTAACGGAGAGAATTTATGGAAGCAAAATATCTCAGAGAAGCAGGACAAGCGTTTGCTTTTGCTGCTGACCCCGTTTTTTATAAGCGATGCAATTCGGGTCATATCAATGATACATATTTCGTCAGCTGTGGCGAGGGTCTCCCTCGCTACGTGCTGAACAGAGTAAACACAGAGATCTTTTCAAGCCCCTATGAGCTTATGTCAAACCTTAAGGGGGTTTGTGAGCATGTCGCTGAAAAAGTACGTCAGGAGGGCGGTAATCCTGACCGCGAGGTGAGAAAGATCATTCCCACAAAGAACGGTGAGGACTATTATGTAGACCCCGACGGAGGCTATTGGAGAGCATTTCTTGAAATAGATAACGTTATCGCTCACGACTATGCCGATTCTCCTGAGCTTTTCTATAAGAGCGCTGTAGCTTTCGGAAAGTTTTTCAAGCAGCTTGCAGACTATCCCGCAGAAACTCTCTATACAACTATTCCCGATTTCCATAACACCGTCAAGCGTATGAACGATTTCAAGGCGGCAGTTAAGGCGGACGTAAAGGGAAGAACGGCAGAGCTTCTGCCCGAAATTGAATTTGCGCTTTCAAAAGAGAGCCTTTGCTCTTTTATCCTTGATGGCCTTGAAAGCGGCAAGTATAAGCTTTGTGTAACTCATAACGATACAAAGCTCAATAACGTTCTTATGGATGCAGCAACAGGTGAGGGTGTTTGCATCATCGACCTTGATACGGTAATGCCCGGTAGTGTGCTTTACGATTTCGGTGATGCTATTCGCTTCGGCGCATCCAGTGCTCTTGAGGACGAAACTGATCTTGATAAGGTCTATCTGGATCTCTATATGTTTGAAACGTTTGTGCGTGGCTTTGTTGGTGAGCTCGGCGATTCTCTCTCAAACGATGAGATTCTCGGCTTCCCTATGGGCGCATATCTTATGACGCTTGAAGTTGCTATCCGCTTCTTGGGAGATTATCTCAACGGAGACGTTTATTATCACATCCTCTATCCCGAGCAGAACAGGGACAGAGCGAGAAACCAGCTAAAATTGCTTTATGATATGGATCAGAAGATGGAACAGATGAACGAGATCGTTCGCAAATATATAAAGGAGTAAATATTATGGAATTATTCAAGCCCGAAGTAGAATACTTCAGAGTTAACAATATTAAAAATAATTTCTTCAGATATAACGGCTGGCCCACGGTTTGTCGTGATGATCGCGGTGTGCTTTATGCAACAGCATCCTCCTACCGTATGTCCCACGTTGACCCCTGTGGCAAAAACTGTATGTATCTC
>JAZQAS010000036.1:0-22242 GCA_045545335.1 Candidatus Avispirillum sp.
AAACGGACCTTAAGGAGGACGTTATAAGAGAGCTTTCCGTATCAGACGGCAAGACGTATCTTGACTTTGCCCCCTTCAAGATAAAGACGTTGAAGTTTATAATTTAATGAAAAAGAACGCCTCCCTCGGGAGGCGTTCCAGGTTGTCGATAAAGATATCGACAAGCTGACCTCGGGCTGTCGAGAAGGATGCAGAAGCCGTGGATTGTCCGTCGTCGGCGTACAAAGGTACGACAGAGGGACAATTCGCGGCTAAAAAGCTGCTTATAACAATGAAATCCGCCGATTTTCTCGGCGGATTTCTACTTTTTTGCTGTATTTTTTCTCTAATCTAAATGTTATATGTTTTGCGGCTTTTGTTCTGCGCCTTTTTCGACAGACTGAAAAGCCTCCCGAGGGAGGCGTTCTTTTATTGCTTTTTCATATCAAGATATTCATCGTTTGCCTCGTCATAAACGGAGAGCACCTTTCCGTCCTCGGAAAGAGTGCAGGGGGTGTCAAAGGAGCCGTCCTCGCTTATGATGGTAAGTGTCTCGCCGTCAAATTCAAATTCAAATTTCATAACGGCGTTGTCCGTGCTGATATAGGTCTTTCCCGTGCCGTCCTCGTAGAACTCGTAGAAAAGGTCAACGTAAACGTTGGGGTCCTTGAGCACGTCGGTAACGATATCGCGTATCTCCTCGTTGGGGGAGTATTTCCAGGTTCCCACGATGTCCTCGGCGGGAGTGCCCTCAACGGTGTTCTTTCTTTGGCAAGCGCCAAACGTAAAGAGCGCTGCAGCGCAAAGAATAATGGCAATGATCTTTTTCATAGCTCACCTTATACGTTGAAGAGGAATTCAACAACGTCGCCGTCGCACATAACGTATTCCTTGCCCTCACTTCTGAGAAGGCCCTTTGCCTTTGCGCCGGCAAGGTTTCCGCATTCGCAAAGGTCTGTAAACGCAACTACCTCTGCGCGAATGAAGCCGCGCTCAAAGTCGGAGTGGATCTTTCCTGCAGCCTGAGGCGCCTTTGTGCCGCGGCGGATGGTCCATGCGCGAACCTCCTTGGGGCCTGCGGTGAGGAAGCTGATAAGGCCGAGAAGGGAGTAGCCTGCCTTGATAAGCTTGTCAAGACCGGATTCGGTGATACCGAGGTCTGCGAGAAATTCTGCCTTTTCCTCAGGGTCAAGCTCGGAAATCTCCGCCTCGATGCCCGCGCAAACGGGAATGACCTCAGCGCCCTCCTTTGCAGCCTCGGCGCAAACTGCCTTGAAGTATTCGTTGTCGTCGGAAACGCCGCCTGCCTCATCCTCGGAAACGTTTGCCGCGTAGATAACGGGCTTCATTGTAAGAAGGCCGACCTCGTCCATAATAGCGGTCTCATCCTCGTCAAGCTCTGCCATTCTTGCAGTCTTTCCGTCGGAGAGAAGTGCGTATACCTTTTCGTAAACTTCAATAGCCTCGTTCAGGCTCTTGTCGCTCTTTGCAAGCTTCTTCGTCTTGTCGATGCGGCGCTCAAGAGTTTCCATATCCGCAAAGATAAGCTCAAGGTTGATGGTCTCCATATCGCGGGCGGGGTCAACGTTTCCGTCAACGTGAACGATGTCTGAGTCCTCAAAGCAGCGAACAACGTGAACAACTGCGTCAACGTCTCTGATATGGGAGAGGAACTTGTTGCCGAGGCCCTCGCCCTTGGAGGCGCCGCGAACAAGGCCCGCAATGTCGACGAATTCAATAACCGCGGGAGTGTACTTCTGAGGGTTGTACATCTCAGCGAGAGTATCGAGGCGGCTGTCGGGAACCGCAACAACACCCACGTTGGGGTCGATGGTGCAGAAGGGATAGTTTGCAGACTGAGCGCCCGCGCCCGTAATAGCGTTAAAAAGCGTGCTCTTACCAACGTTGGGAAGGCCGATAATACCGAGTTTCATATTTAAAATACCTCTGTTTACAAAATTACCACTATATTATACAGAAAACATTTCTTTTTATCAAGAGATAAATCAATTTTTCAATAGTTCAGCCATATTTTTACAATAAATCACCGTTTTTTCACAAAACTGTCACCTTGCGGATTTATAATGTTATCACCAAAGGAATAAATACTTAAATCTCCGTACAAAAATAAATTACAAAAATACTATACTTTTGTTAACAGATGTGGTATTATTAGGTAAATAGTACGGATAATATAAAGGAGAGAGTAATGAGTACAAAAATTCTTGTTGTTGATGATGATTCCAATATCTGCGAATTGCTTCGCCTTTATTTTGAGAACGAAGGCTATGAGGTGAAGACCGCATCCGACGGCGCCGAGGGCGTCAGCTTTTTCAAGATATACGAGCCCGATCTCGTTCTTCTTGATATAATGCTTCCGAAGAAGGACGGATATCAGGTCTGCCGCGAGATCCGCGAGGTATCCTCAAAGCCCGTAATTATGGTAACGGCAAAGGGCGAGGTCTTCGATAAGGTCCTCGGTCTTGAGCTTGGAGCTGACGATTTCGTGGTAAAGCCCTTTGATATGAAGGAGCTTTCCGCCCGCATCAAGGCAGTTCTCCGCCGCTACAGCGCCCATGATAATCAGCTTGACGATGAGGTCATCAAGTTTGAGAATATTGAGATAAGCCTCCAGAAATATGAGCTTAAGCTCAATTCAAAGCCCGTAGATATCCCTCCCAAGGAGCTTGAGCTTCTTTATTTCCTTGCATCAAACTTCAATCGCGTTTTCACCCGCGATCAGCTTCTTGATAAGGTATGGGGCTTTGATTATCTCGGCGACTCAAGAACGGTGGACGTTCACGTAAAGCGCCTGCGCGAAAAGCTTGAGGGCGTTTCCGATAAGTGGATGCTCAAGACCGTCTGGGGCGTTGGATACAAGTTCGAGCTTTTACAGTAATAGAATCTATCTCAGGGCGGCAATATGCCGCCCTTTTGCCGATTTTTAGAGGGAAGGAGGAACGGTAATGTTCAGATTTCGCGGCGTATTTTTTAAGTATATGGCCACGTTTTTTCTTATTTTTGCTATCCTTTTTGCAATAATCACCGCAACCATCTCCGTTATCGTAAACTCCTACGGAACCAACGTAAAGACCGAGGCCCTTTCCAGCGCGGCAAACTCCTGCGCCACCTATATAAAAAAGGATTTCGGCGAGGAGCATTATCCCGATTTCAAAACCTATCTTCTCAGGGAGAACGTTGATATAAAGACCATCCTTGAGCTTCTTTGCGTAAACGACACGACAATGCTCATGTTCATTGTGGACGATGCAGGACAGGTCATCCATTTCGGCGCAGGGGAGGAGATGAGCCTTGCAACGGAGGCTCGGTCGGGAGGCGACGGCAGGTATTATATCTCCGATGCCGTCGGTGAGTCATTGCGCCTTGGAGAGCACGTTTCCCTTACCGACGATATGGAGGGCTTTTTCAACGCTCCCCATCTTTATTATTCCATCCCCCTTTTCAATAACGGATATTACGTTGGCGCAGTTTTCGCGTCAGCAAACAGCACGGGCACCGACGTCCTTCTCTCAACCATGATGAGAACGGTAACTATGGCTATCCTCTGGATACTTCTTGCCTCCCTCATCGCCGTTTATTTCATAACCGAGCGATTTATCGCCCCCATAAGAAGCATGAGCCACGCCGCAAGATCCTTTGCAAACGGCAGCTTTGATGCAAGGGTAGACGTTATAGGAAACGACGAGGTCGCAGAGCTTGCAACGGCCTTTAATAATATGGCCGCGTCTCTGAGAACTCTTGAGGATATGCGCCGAAGCTTTCTTGCAAACGTATCCCACGACCTGAGGACTCCAATGACCACCATATCCGGCTTTATAGACGGTATCCTTGACGGAGCCATCCCTCCGGAGCAGCACGAGTATTATCTCGGGGTCATTGCGGGAGAGGTGCGAAGGCTCTCAAGGCTTGTTTCTCAGCTCCTTGATATTTCAAGGCTTGAGGCAGGCGAGCGCAAGTTCACGCCTACGGTGTACGATATCTGCGAGCAGGGCAGAGAGATCGTCATAAATAACGTTCAGCGCCTTGAGGAGCGAGGGCTTGACGTGCGCTTTGAGTGCGATCTTGATAATATGTACGTCCTTGCGGATAAGGATGCCATCCATCAGATATTTTATAATATCTGCGATAATGCAATAAAGTTCTCCCGAGAGGGCGGAGTTTATGAAATAAAGATAACGGAGAAGGGCGGCATCGTCACCGTTTCCGTATATAACGAGGGCGAGGGTATTCCCGCAGAGGACCTGCCCTATATCTTCGAGCGGTTTTATAAGAGCGATAAGAGCCGCGGAAAAGATAAAACGGGCGTGGGCCTTGGAATGTATATCGCCCGCGCCATAATCGAGGCTCAGGGACAGAGGATATGGGTAGAGAGCGAGGAGGGCAAGTGGTGTCGCTTCAGCTTCACCCTCCAGTCTGTCAAAACGGAAAAAGCAAAGCTCAGAATGAGCGAGGAGGATTAATGGAGATGAAATACACAGCAACCTGCCTTTTCGGTCTTGAGGGGCTTCTCGGCGGAGAGATAGACAGCCTCGGCTATAAGAGATGCGAAACGATGGACGGGCGTATCACCTTTGAGGGAGATAGGGACGCCTGCGCCGTATGCAATATCGGCCTTCGATTTGCAGAGAGGCTTTATCTGAATCTGGGAGAATTTGAGGCAAAGAGCTTTGATAGCCTCTTTGAGGGAACCAAGGCCCTCCCCTGGGAAGAGTGGATAGGAAGGGACGATCAGTTTCCCGTAAGGGGACATGCCATAAAGAGCACCCTTTTCTCCGTTCCCGATTGCCAAAAGATAATAAAAAAGGCCGTGGCAACGAGGCTCGGCGAAAAATATTCCTTAAAGACACTTCCCGAAACGGGAATAAAGTATCAGATAGATTTCTTCATTTTCAAGGATAGGGCAAGCCTTATGATAGATCTTTCGGGAACGCCTCTTCATAAGAGAGGCTATCGTCCCCAGTCTGTGGCGGCTCCCCTGAGAGAGACCCTTGCCGCCGCCTGCGTGGCGCTTTCCCGCCCCCGAGAGGGAGTTCTCCTTCGCGATCCCTTCTGCGGCTCGGGAACTCTGCTTATTGAGGGCGCAATGATGATGAAGAATATTGCCCCCGGACTTTCCCGCAGCTTCTGCTCAGAGGAATTTCCCCAGTTCCCGAGGGAGATATGGGAGAGCGCGAGAGAAAATGCGAGGGCGGCAATAAAGTATGATTGCGATTTCCACGCTCTCGGCAGCGATATTGATCCCGAGTGTGTGGAGATAGCAAGAGCCGCCGCAAAAAGAGCGGGGGTAGAGGGTACGGTGGAGTTTATATGCGCCGATGCTCTCAGCCTTGAAACGGGAGGCGTTCGCGGAACGGTGGTAACAAACCCGCCCTACGGCGAGAGGCTTCTTGAGATAAAGGAGGCAGAGGAGCTGTACCGCAATATGGGTAAGGCATGGAAGCGCCTTGACCGCTGGCAGATATACGTTCTCACCTCTCATATGGATTTTCAGCGGCTATACGGCCGCCGCGCCGATAAGGTGAGAAAGCTCTATAACGGAATGATACCCTGCAATTTCTATCAGTTCTTTAAGAATAAATAAAAGGAGGTGGCAGCGTGAGGCTTTGCCCGAAATGCAATATTCAGTATGGCCAAGGCGTCGAAAGGTGTCCCCGTTGCAACGAGGATATCGTTGAAACTAATGCCGATGCCGGGGCGAGAGTTTCGGCAATATCGCTTATCAGAGTGCCCCGTCGCGCTGTCATCATAGGCCTTTTGGCATTGGCAGGGGCGTTTCTCGTTGCCTTTGCCGCTGTTCTTGTGGCGCTCAATATCTCAAGGCCCGAGCCCGTGGCCTACGTTAAGGACGGTGACCTGTACGTTGCAGTTCCCGGAGAGGAGCCAACCTGCGTTGCCCTTGATATTTATAAGGGGCTAAATGAGGAGCTGCTTTCCACCGTCTACGGGCGGGATCAGCTTTCGATCGTGCTTGACCGCGAGAGGGACCTTATCCTCTATCCCTGCAATTTCCATACGGAGGAGGTCCGCGAGGAAAGCGGAAACGGGGAATACGTGTCCTTTTATAAGAATACGGATTTTGACCTTATGGTGTACGATCTGTCGGGCAAAAAAACGAGGATAGCCGAAAAGGTTCTCGGCTTTGCGTATTGCCAAAAAACGGGAGAGACCGTCTACCGTTCGGGGGAAGGGCTCTATTCCTACCTTGTTGAAAAAGAGAAGAGCGAGCATATATGCGACAGCGCCTACAGCTATGATCTTTCAGAGGAGGGAAATCTCTTTTGCAGGACCGATAAGGAGTATATCCTGAGAAGCGATGGAAAAAAGACCGTTATAGATACGGAGCATATCACAACGGAGCCGTGGATAAACGATTTTTCCTATTCTGCGGATTATTCCGTCATCACCGTGGTGACCGCTGAGGGCGAGCTTTACAGATGCACCGCCGCCGACGGAAACGAGAAAATAGCCGAGAACGTTTCAGCCGTATATGGCGTTTATTCCACGGGAGAGGTATTCTTTTCAAGAAGCGAGCAGTTTTTCGTCCCCTTTAGCGATTACGTAACGGACGATCATAAGGAAGAAGAGGCCAACAGCTTAGACCGCGAAAAGGCCGAGGAGATAAGAGAGTGGCTCAAGGGCGACCCCGGCAGTCATTTTTATAAAATGAAGATGTATGTGTATTCAGATGGAGAGGAAAAGCAGCTCCTTCCCGAGATGAATACTGCGTCGCAGTGGGGTGGCCTTTTATATACGGGATACGATAGCACCGATATTCCGATACTTATGTTTCAGAAATACTCACCGATAGAGCCTGAAAGAATAAAGATATCCGATCTTGTAAGATTCGGAGATTATAAAAATAAGGTGTGGACCATGCAAAGGGATGCCATTTGCGGCGAGACGGAGAACGTTATCATATATAAGAACAGCGTAGCTGAGTGCGCAGGCGATGCCTTTCGCGATATGTATTATGATAAAGAGGGCAAGCGCGTTTATTTTTTGCAGGGGACCGATTCATACTGCGCAAATATCTATGGGGCTGCTCTGTCTGAAAAAGGCATCAGCGCACCCGAGCTGCTTTATGAAAAGGTGTATGACGTAAACATTCAGGTCCTTTCCTCGGGAGAGCTTCTGTATTTCAAGAAGTACGGCAATCATAACAGCTCGGGCGAGATGTATATAGGCGATACCCTTGTGGATAAGTCCGTCTATGCCGAAAGCGCAAGAGAGGCAGAAAAGCTGTCCTGCGTGCTGTTCCTGTCGGAGTATGAGAGAAAAGGAAAAACGGCAACTCTCAAAATGTATAAGGATGGCGAGGTCATCCCCGTGGCCTATAAGGTGGATACAGAAAGCCTCACCTATTGCCCCGATGGCGTACTCTTCACCGCAAGCGACGGCGAGGATAGTGTGCTCTACTTCTTCGGCGGCAAGAAGATAAAGATAGTAGACCGTAATACAGACTTTTCTGTTGGATAAAAGGAACAAAAGAAGGCTGTCGCAAATAGGTGATGTTCTTATCGAAGAATTTGAAATAGGGGTATGGGCTTAGCCCGAAGCATTTGTTATACAAATGCGAAACTGGCGATAAATGCAGATGACGCTCTATAGCCTCCCTCCGAGAGGGAGGGGGACCACGAAGTGGTGGAAGGAGCCTGCGTAACTTTGGGTTCAGCATAGCTTCATTGTCACGCGCTCTCCCTCAGTCGCCTTCGGCGCCAGCTCCCTCCCGGAGGGAGCCTGCCTTCGCTCCTTCTTCTGCCTATATAAATAAAATTCCCACAAACCGTAAGCTTCGGTCTGTGGGAATTTTTTTGTTGCTGCGTTTTCTCCGTTAAGAACAGCAGAGAAAATGCGACAGCCCCTTTTTATATTTATCTTATGCCTTGATAACGGATTCATCCCACATATCGGGAGCCTCGTAGCCGAGGAAGTTAACTGCAGTTGCGGCAACGTTTGAAAGGCCGAACTGTCCGCAGTCCTCCTTAACGGTATACTTATCGGAGTAGAAGTTATCGTAAACGATGAAGGGAACGGGATTGAGGGTATGGCTGGTCTTAGCCTTATAGGAGCCGTCCTTGCCTACCTTGGGGTCACCCTTCTTGTCAGTTTCATACATTTCGTCTGCGTTACCGTGGTCAGCGGTGATGAGAGCAACGCCCTGAAGCTCGTCAACTACTGCGAGAATACGTGCAAGCTGAAGGTCAAGGGCCTCCATGGAGCAGATGGTTGCCTCGATGTTACCCGTATGGCCTACCATATCGCCGTTGGGGAAGTTCACGCGCATTGCGGGATACTTGCCGCTCTTCATAGCCTCGATAAGGCAGTCGGTGATCTCAGCGCACTTCATCCAGGGTCTCTGCTCGAAGGGAACAACGTCAGAGGGGATCTCAACGTATGTCTCAAGCTCCTCGGAGAACTTGCCGGACTTGTTACCGTTCCAGAAGTAGGTAACGTGGCCGTACTTCTGAGTTTCGGAGATAGCGTACTGGCTGACGCCTGCGTTTGCAAGGTACTCGCCCATGGTGTTTGTGATCTCAGGGGGAGAAACGAGGTAGCGGGAGGGGATGTGGAGGTCGCCGTCGTACTCAAGCATACCTGCGTATGCAACGCTGGGAACTCTCTTGCGGTCAAACTTATCAAAGTCATCTCCTGCCTCAAAGGTCTTGGAGATCTCGATAGAGCGGTCGCCGCGGAAGTTGAAGAAGATAACGCTGTCGCCGTCGTTGATAGTACCTACGGGCTCGCCGTCCTTTGCGATAACGAAGGGGGGGAGATCCTGGTCGATAGCCTTGGTCTCGTTTCTGTAGGTGGTGATAGCCTCCTCAGCGGATGCAAACTGTCTGCCCTCGCCGAGAACGTGAGTCTGCCAGCCCTTTTCAACCATTGCCCAGTTAGCCTCGTAGCGGTCCATGGTGATGACCATTCTGCCGCCGCCGGAAGCGATCATGATATCAAAGCTGTCGTCACGAAGGGATGCGATATACTCCTCAAAGGGAAGAACGTAGTCGAGAGCGCTCGTCTCGCCAACGTCGCGGCCGTCAAGAAGGATGTGAACGCGAACGCGCTTCACGCCGTCCTCCTTCGCGTGAGCGATGAGGGCCTTCAGGTGATCGATATGAGAGTGAACGTTACCGTCGGAGAAGAGGCCGAGGAAGTGGAGAGTGCCGTTGCTTTCAAGAACGTTTGCGATCTCAGCCTTCCATGCATCGGAGGTGAAGAGCTTGCCGGACTCGATGGAGTTTGAAACAAGCTTTGCGCCCTGGGCGAATACCTGACCTGAACCGAGGGCGTTGTGTCCAACCTCGGAGTTACCCATATCGTCGTCAGAGGGGAGACCGACTGCCGTGCCGTGAGCCTTGAGGGATACCATGGGGTACTTCTCCATAAGGCTGTCAAGAGTGGGAGTGTATGCACGCTTTACCGCGTTGCCTGCGCAGTCCTTAGCGAGACCCACACCGTCCATAACGATGGTGAGAACAGGGCCCTTAACGCCGATGGGGTTTGCGATTTTCTTAAGATTTGCCATTTCTATATCTCCTTAAAGTTAAATAAATATTCCAAAGTATGCAAGCAGGCCCTTTGCGATACCGAGGTAAACGAGCAGAGAGAGCACGTCCACGATGGTGGTAATGAGAGGGCTTGCCATAACGGCGGGGTCAAGGCCGATACGCTTAACGAGTATGGGGAGCATACCGCCCGAAACCTTTGCTATAATGACCGTGATAGCGATTGCGAAGCTGACCACAAGGCTGACGGCGATGGAGACCTCAAGGCCGTGTTCAGCGCGGTTAACGTCGTTGAAGAGGTACATCTTTCCGAAGTTTACGATACCGAGAGAAAGGCCGCAGAGCACTGCAACTGCGCTTTCCTTGAGAAGGACCTTCAAGAAGTCCTTCATGCTGATATCGCCGAGAGAAAGAGCGCGGATAACGGATACCGATGCCTGGCTGCCCGCGTTACCGCCCGTACCCATAAGCAGGGGAACGAAGGCCGTAAGGATGGGGAGCGTTGCAAGAGAGTCCTCAAAATGGGTGAGGATCTTTGAGGTAAAGGTAGCCGATATCATCAGGATAAGAAGCCAGGGTATGCGGTTCTTCCAGGTCTCGAATATGCCCGTTTTAAGGTAGGGCTTATCCGAAGGGGTGATCGCCGCCATCATTTCGATGTCCTCGGTGTCCTCTTCCTGAATAACGTCCAGCGCGTCGTCAACGGTAACGATACCGACGAGCCTCTGCTCGGAGTCAACGACGGGCATGGCGATAAAGTCGTATTTGGACATAGCGAGTGAAACGTCCTTCTTGTCGTCATCCGTGTGAACGAAGACGGGGTCCTCGATCATAATGTCGGTGATGGGGGTGTCCTCATCTGCAAGAAGGAGCTGCTTTACGGTAACAACGCCGAGAAGCACTCGCTTCTCGTCAGTCACGTAGCAGGTATAAATAGTCTCCTTTTCAACGCCCTGACGGCGGATGGTCTTAAAAGCGTCAGCAACGGTGAAGTGAGTCTTGAGGCGAACGAACTCCATCGTCATAATGGTGCCCGCCGAGTCCTCGGGGTAGTTCAAGAGCTTATTGATCTGACGGCGTCGCTCGTGCTCCGTGTGGTTCAGTATCCTTCTGACAACGCTTGCAGGCATCTCCTCAATGATGTCAACGGTATCGTCGAGAAAGAGCTCGCCCATAATGTCCGAGAGCTCCCTGTCGGTAAAGCCCTCTATAAGGGCCTGCTGCAGGTCGCTTTCCATCTCAACGAAGACCTCAGAGGCAAAATCCTTGTGAAGAACGCGGAACATAAGGGGAACCTCGTCCTTTGGGAATTTGTCAAAGAGAAGAGCAACGTCGGCAGGCTCCTCGTTGCAAAGCAGGTCTCGAAGCTCTCTATATTTCTTTTCATCAAGAAGCTTTCTTACTTCAGAGATCATTTGCTCTACCTGCCTTTCCATGGGAATTTGTATGTTTTATCAGTTGTTGCAAAAAGCAACGGTAGCAGCTCTCTTTATGGAGGTGAGAGTAGCCTTCATATCCTCAGAGCGGTAGGCCGCGCTGCCGACAACGAAAACGTTTGCTCCTGCAGAAGCGCAAAGAGCGGCAGTTTCAGCGTTGATGCCGCCGTCCACCTGAATGCTGACGGTGCGGTCTCCAAG
Source organism: Candidatus Avispirillum sp. (assembly GCA_045545335.1). Lineage (GTDB taxonomy): Bacteria > Bacillota > Clostridia > Oscillospirales > CAG-272 > Avispirillum. The sequence continues at coordinate 11,144 of JAZQAS010000036.1, forward strand.
GTACTCGCGTATCTTTCTGATCTTGTCCGTCATATCCATAAAGCTCTGACCGGAGAAGCCGGGCTCAACTGTCATAACGAGGATCATATCGCAGCAGTCGATAAAGGGGAGAATGTCCTCTGCGGGAACGGAGGGCTTGAGGGCAATAGCCGCCATCATACCGTAGGAGTGGATATCCTCGCAGATGCCGATAATGGTATCGGCGTCTGCAATATCGTTGTGAACGGTAACGATATCTGCGCCCGCCTCGGAAAGGCGTTCAATATATCTTTCGGGGCAAACGGTCATCATATGAGCATCGATGGGAAGGTCTGTGACCTTGCGAACCTGAGCCAGAAGGTCAAAGCCGATGCTGAGATTGGGAACGTAAACTCCGTCCATAATGTCAAAGTGGATGGTATCAGCGCCTGCCTCCTCAGTTCGGCGTATCTCATTTTTGATGTTGAGAAGGTCGGAGGCAAAAAGGCTGGGAGAAGTAAGGATCTTCATAGTGTACCTCTCTTGGGAAAAAATAATTCTTACTTTTGTTTTGTAATTATCATATCCCGGGCGAAAAACGCGGCCCGCTCCGAAAAAAGCAGAGAAGAGCTTTTTTGGCAAAAAGGGGGGCGGTGTCACTCGGGGAGCGGTCTTCATAAAATGTATTGACGGCAAAAGTCGTCATGGATCAGTGCCCCCGTCGGTGCGGAGCGTAAGGAAAGTGAAAGAAAAGGAAGTTGGGCACGCGCACTTTTACCGACGGTTCATATATAGCCTTGCCCGTCCCGGGCAAGGCGTTTTATTTGTCAGCGCTTTCCTTGAGGATGCAGACTGCGTGGGCGGCGATGCCCTCAAGATTTCCCGTAAAGCCCATTTTTTCCTCAGTTGTGGCCTTAACGTTAAAGCGGCTCTTGTCGATGCCCGCGTGCTTTGCAACGGTCTCTCTCATTTTCTGAATATAGGGAGCCATCTTCGGCTGCTGGGCAACGATGGTGGAGTCGATATATTCTATCTCAAAGCCGTTCTCGGAAAGCTTTTCAGCTACCTTTTCGAGAAGGAGCATTGAGTAGATGTTTTTGTAGGTCATATCATTGTCGGGAAAAAGGTTGCCTATGTCACCGAGTCCTGCGGCGCCAAGAAGAGCATCGCAGACAGCGTGGCAGAGAACGTCTCCGTCGGAGTGAGCCTTAAGGCCGTAGGGGCAGTCGAAGGTGGTTCCTCCGATTATCATTTTCTTGCCGTCCTCAAAGCGGTGAGCGTCGTATCCGTGGCCTATTCTCATGATAATTTCTGCTCCTTTCTTTCTCTGTATGATATGATAGCCTCGGCGAGCATAAGATCGTCGGGGTTGGTAAGCTTTATGTTTTCGCGGCCGCATTCGCAGAGCCAAACCTCAAAGCCGAGGCGCTCGCAGAGCATACAGTCGTCGGTAACGGCGGCCTCGTCCCGCTTTGCCATATAGGCGCTGACGCGGTAAACGTCGTTCTGAAATACCTGAGGGGTCTGAACGAGCCATATCTTATCGCGGTCGGTGGTCTTTTCAACAATACCGTTTTTGTCAGCTATCTTCACCGTGTCCTCAGACTTGTGCGCCGCCGCAGCAGCGCGATGGCGGTGAGCCGCCTTAACGGTCCTTTCTATCATCTCGGGGGTAATGAGGCAGCGGGCCGCATCGTGGATAGCCACGTAGCGGGACTTGTCCGAAACGCAGTCAAAGCCGCGAAGGGCAGAGTCCTGTCTCGTTTCTCCTCCTGAGATTATTCTTGCGATCTTTTTGAAGCTGTATGCAGAGAAAATTTCGGACAGAGCCTGAAGATCGCCGACGAGGACGATCTCGTCAATAAGAGGGCAGTCTTCAAAGGCCTGCACCGTACGAACGACGCAGGGAACGCCAAGGACCTCAACGAATTGCTTCTTGACCTTTCCGCCGAAGCGGGTACCGTTTCCCGCGGCAAGTATCACCGCAGAAGTAAACTTTCCCATACAAACCTCCGAAGATATCAATACAGATTAATTATACCACACCCGCCTCCCATATGCAAACATTTTTTTGAATTTACAAACAAAATAGCTTCCTTCGGACAATAGGAAAATTATTAAATGAAAAGTGTTGCCGAGGTCGTTTACGAAAGCCATTTGACAGCCTCTATTCTTCAAGTTTTGGTTTGGCGGGGGGAGAATTGGTATTTGTAGGGGAGGATATCATCCTCCCGCACAACGGCACACGAACCAAAACGAAATTTGATACACAAACGGAAAAAAAGCATATACGAAATGTAGGGACAGGCGTCCTCGACTGTCCTAATTAATGAAACGATATTTACCGTGTGGCGTTACGTCTGTAATCGGGTCGTCGAGGACGTCGACCCATACAAATAGATTGTTCATTTTATCGGTTTACGTTAGCACCAATGTTATCCTACGTTTGCAATCGGGAGGATAATATCCTCCCCTACATTGGTTTAACTGCTCGTCAAACCGTAATTTTACTGCTGAAAAGCCCCATATAACAAAGCCGCATATAACAATGAAATCCGCCGAGAAAATCGGCGGATTTCTGCTTTTTTGCTGTATTTTTTCTCTAAACTAAATGTTATATGTTTTGCGGCTTTTGTTCTGCGCCTTTTTCGACAGCCTTTTGAAAAAATACGATCAATAGCAAAGATCGGGAGCTTTGTCAAATATCTCGCATTCAGCTCCTGCGATGCTTTCGCAAAGCTCCTTGAGAATGGAGCAAACGGGGGCCTCGGTGTAATAATGTCCCGCAATAAAGATATTGATGCCGCTTTCCATAGCGTCAAGGCTCTTGTTGTAGCCGCTCTCTCCCGTAATGAGAGTGTCAGCTCCCGCGAGGGCCGCATCCGCTATAAGGTCGCCGCCACCGCCGCCGACAACTGCAACGCACTTTGCGGGTCGGCAAACGTAGGAGGAAACGAAGGGCGCGCCCGTTGCCTCGCGTATCCTTTTTGCAAGCTCCTCGGGGGAGGAGATATCGCTTTCTCCGATCCTTCCGAGGGTTGGGCTGTCGCTGTCGCCGAAGGGACGGATATCCGTAAGGCCGAGAAGGGAGGCAAGGGTATCGTTAACTCCGCCCTCGCCTGCGTCAAGGCGGGTGTGGAGAGAGATAACGGAGATGCCTGCCTGAAGAGCGAGAAGAACGCGCTGTCCTACGATATCGCCGTCGTTCAGCGCCTTCAGGCCCTTAAAGATAAGGGGATGATGGGTGAGCACGGTGTCAAAGCCTGCATCGCGGGCATAGGTAAGGGCCTCAACGGTGGCGTCAAGGCAAACGAGCACCTTTTTAACTTCCTTTCCGGAGTCGGGGCAGCACATAAGTCCGTCGTTATCCCAGCTTGAGGAAAGGCTCTGGGGATAGAGCTCGCAAAGCTTGTTATAAAATTCTCTGACAGTCATTTCAGTTCGTTTTCCTTTTTCGTTTTAATGGTGTAAAGCTCCGAGAGAAGAGCCTCAAGGCGCGCGGTGTCGATACCGCCGAGGCGCTGACCCTCGATGGCTCTTTCTGTCTTTTTTATGAGATTTGCAAGCATCTCAAAAAACAGGGGCGAAGCCTCAGCCTCTATATTCTCCGCTCCGAGCTCAAGCTCGGCGGGAGAAAGAGAGCAGGCCTTTCCCGTGTATTCGCAAACGATGCATTGATAAAGCTTGTCCTGCGCGCGGCTGAGTGCGCCGCCAACGGTGGCAAATCCCGCGCCGGAAAGATACTGCCTCAGCCTTGCCGCCTGCGACATGGGCTGAAGGATAAGGCGAACGCCCTCTTTTTTCGGGTATTCGCTCGCGTCAATGATCGAGGCGATAAGCTCGCCGCCCATTCCGCAGATAACGATATCCGTCACCCCCGCCTCTTCAAGGGGAAGGGTGGAGAGACCGTCGGCAAGGCAAAAGGTGATGCCCTCATCAATGCCGTAGCGCGCGGCGTTGATTCTCGCTCTTTCAAGCGGGCCCTCGTTGATATCGGCGGCAATGGTGCTCTCGCACTTGCCCGAAAGGAGGAGATAGATTGGAATATAGGCGTGATCCGTGCCGATATCTGCGCAAACTGCGCCCTCTCGCACGAAGGATGCCGCAAGAGAAAGGCGGCTGTCAAGTACGGGTATGTTGTTCATAGTCATATTAAAGCAAACAGGCAGTCTGACGACTGCCTGAATTGATCAGTTCTTGGATGCAAGAAAAGCGTTGATCTTTGCAACAAGCTCGTCACAGTCAGTGCCGTGAACCTCGCAAGCCGCTTCGATGCTCTCACCTCTGGAGTGAGGGCAGCCGAGGCAGTGCATGCCTATTTCAAAGAAGAACTGCGCGGTGTCGATATCGTAATCGAGAACGTCGCCGATGATAGATTCTCTTGTAACTTCCATTGCTTTATACCTCTCTGGTTTGATTTATTATAGTATATCCCGATCAGTCGGGGAATGATACCTTTTCAATGTCAGCGCCCATTTCGCGAAGCTTGCCGACAACGTCGTCGTAGCCGCGCTCAATGAGGTGGATATCGGAGATCTCCGTAGTGCCCTCAGCGCAAAGACCGGCAATTATCATTGCAACGCCTGCGCGAAGGTCAACTGCGCGAACATCTGCGCCGTGGAGGGGCTTGCCTCCTTCGATAACGGCGGTGCGTCCGTCGACCTTGATGGATGCTCCCATTCTTTTCAGCTCCTCAACGTAGCGGAAGCGCTTTTCGTAAACGCCCTCGGAAACGTAGCTCACTCCGTTTGCAAGGCAAAGGAGAACTGCCATCTGGGGTTGCATATCCGTGGGGAAGCCGGGGTAGGGATGAGTCTTAACGTTTGCCTTGCGGATAACGTCTCTGCCCGTAACAACGACGGAGTCGTCGTATTCGTCAACGACAGCGCCTGTCTCCTCAAGCTTTGAGGAAACGGACTCAAGGTGCTTGGGGATAACGTTCGTAAGCTTAACGCATCCGCCCGTAGCCGCCGCCGCAACCATATAGGTGCCTGCCTCGATCATATCGGGGATGATGGCGTAGGTACAGCCGTGGAGGGAGTTAACGCCCTTGATCTTGATAACGTCGGTACCTGCGCCGCTGATACGCGCTCCGCAGGTATTGAGGAAGTTTGCAAGGTCAACTATATGAGGCTCGCGGGCCGCGTTTTCAATAATGGTGGTGCCCTCTGCGAGAGCCGCCGCAAGCATAACGTTGATGGTAGCGCCGACGGTAACTATATCAAAGAAGATATTGGTACCCTTGGGGCCGTATTCAGAGGAGATCTCGACCTGCTCGCAGTCTGCCTTGACCTTGCCGCCCATAGCCTCAAAGCCCTTGATGTGCTGGTCAATGGGGCGACCGCCGAAGTCGCATCCGCCGGGGTAAGCAACCTTAGCCTCGCCGAAGCGGCCGAACTCACTGCCGAGAAGGTAGTAAGAAGCGCGGATCTTGCGAACGAGCTCAGGGTGAGACATACCGCAGGAGATATCGGTGCAGTCGATCTCAACGGTGTTTTTACCCAGCTCAGTGATCTTAGCTCCCATATCGCGGAGGATATTAAGGGAAAGGGCAACGTCGCGAACGTCAGGCACGTTTTCTATGATGCATTTGTCCTCAACGAGAACGCAAGCATAGATAATGGGGAGAGCCGCATTTTTCATACCGCTGATCTCCACACTGCCGTGAAGGGACGCTCCTCCTTTAACTATTATCTTATCCATAAAATATTCCTTTCAGAAAAGGTGATAACGGCAAATGCCGTGCAATATATAGACGCCGCACCTGCGGCAAAAAGGCAAATACAAAACGTGGGAATGGCATACCATCCCATAATCCACATCATTATAACAGATTTTTCGTCAAAAAGGAAGAGCTTTTTCGCCATTTTTTAAGAAAGGGCAAAATGTTGTGCAAATCATACCATCAAAGACGGGGCAATTTGTGGAATATATGTAACAAAGTTCAGTGTTACGTTGGCCTGTATATTAATAATCTATTCGCAAGGGGCGGTAATTGTCAGTCAAGATAGAAGGCGACCGCAAGGTCTGCAACCATTCCGTAGCTTCTTGTGCCTTCGGTGCCCTGGCTTTCGAGATAAGCGTTGTTCATCGCGTCGGAAACGTCTGCCGCCTTGCTGCTTCGGTATTTGTCAAAAAAGGCGCTGTATGCAGAAAGCTCGGCTTTTGCCTCTCGGGGGAGCCTTGCCTGCAGGTCGCGGTATAGGTCTGCATCGGCAGAATAGAGAGCGTTTGCAAGATATTCGTACATATTGAGGTAAGCGCAGTAGCGAATATAGCCGTCTTCGCTCTCCCTGCAGGCGAGAAATGCAAGAAAGTTTGCCTCGTCCTCTCTTGCAATGCCGCGCTGGTGGGCCATTTCGTGGGCGGCTGTGTAGACCACGACGAAGTCGGGGTAATTGGTGTTGATATTGGCCTCCCCCGTAAAGAAGGAGTATATTCCGGAGATATGGGTATAGGTCATAAGGGGGCTTATGATAAGGGGCTTCACCTCGGAGGAGAAATGAGTGATAAAGGAGTATTCCTCGGAGAGCCTTTCATATGAAGCGCAATGCTTTTCTGAAAGCTCGGAGAGGGAAAAGGGCATAAAGGAAGAGCCGTCAGCCCTGAAGCGGGCCGAGTCGATCTCCCCCTCAAGGTCCTCAATAACCAGGAGCGCCGCCTCGTAAAGCTCCTCCTTTGAAACGTCTCTTCTTTCAAGAGAGAGCTTTTCCGAAAGGGGAGCGCCTCTGTATGCGGGGGCAAAGTCTATGCTGAAAAGAAAGTATACTCCCGCGGCAATGGAGAGAACGGCGCTGAGCGCTCTTATTATATATACTCCGCCGCCTTTCGCGCACTTAACTGCAAGAGAGACCGCAACGCAAAGGATAACGGGTGAGGAGTAGAGAAGAAACTCCATAAAAGAAAAGGGGAAAACGGAGAAAAGCTTTCCGAGCAAAAAGCGAATAGCGGCGCCGAGCGTGGTGTTTATAAAGTCTGCAAAGGAGGGAGAGAGAACGGAGAAAAGATGGATGAAAGCACCCGTAGCCCCGAGGGCAAGGATCGCAAGCGCCGCGGGGTGAACGGGGAGTATTCTCTTTTTCTCATTATTGTTCATTTGATGTCCTTTTGCATTTCGTCGTAAAGCTGTCGCAAAGCGCCCTCAGCCTCTTCTCTGAGGGCCCTCTCGCAGATATCGGTAAGCGCTTTTCCCAAAAGCTCTGCCATATCTGCGGGCAGAGGGGAGTAAACGTGTATGCGCTCTCCCGTTTCGGGGTGGGGGAAGGAGGTGTATGCCGCGTGAAGAGCGTGGCGGCAGATGCGGCTGTCGGAGGTGCCGTACAGCGTATCGCCGACGAGTGGGCAGCCGAGGGAGGTAAAGTGCACTCTCAGCTGATGGGTCCTGCCCGTAACGGGGGAGGCTATAACTGCGGTGATGCCGCTTTTTTCATCGGTAAAGAGCCTTCTGTAAACGGTAACGGCTCGCCTTGCCCCATCCTCCTCGGGGGAGGCAACGCGGCGGGTGATGATGCTGTCTTGGCATCTCTTCATATGCCTGTCGATAACGCCGTATTCCTCGGGGGGAGGAGAGGTGAGAAGCGCGATATACATCTTTCCTATCTGTCCGCCTATCATTGCCCGTCCAAGCTTAACTGCAGAAAGGCGGCTGTTTGCGGTTATCATAAGGCCGCTCGTATCTCCGTCAAGACGGTTAACGGGGCGAAAAACGTAGGGGGAAGCGCTGTATCGAAAGGCGAGGGCATTGGCAACGGTATCGTCCCTGTGGCTGTATGAAGGGTGCGCCGGCATAGCGTAGGGCTTGTCGGCAACGGTAACGCAGGCGTCCTCATATGCAATACCGATGGGAAGGTCAACGGGGATGATGTAGGGAGAGGTGTCCTCCTCTCGGTCCTCATCCCGAAGGACCAGGGTGTCCCCCTCCTTCAGCACGTAGCGAACGGTCTTGAATTCGCCGTTAACGGTGATGCCGTTCTCCCGCGCCTTAAGGCTTTTCAGAAGGCCTGAGGAGAAGCCCATATCCCGAAGGAGAAGCTCCTTTATTGTTTTGCCCCCATTTTCGGGGGTTATGATAATAGTCATTTCAGTTTTTTTCTTTTCCTTAAGTGGTTGATAAAGAGGGCGGCCTCGGTCAGGGCGACCCCGATGGCGCAAATGGTGAGAAATGAGTTTCCGATAGTTGTATAAAGGGTGTTTTCTTTAATGAAATCAACCTCTTCCAAAACAAAGCCCGTCTCTGAATCTCCGAGGGAGGAGAGGACCTTTCCCGTGGGGGAGATAACGGAGGAGATGCCCGTGTTTGCGGCTCTGACAACGTAGCGGCGGCACTCAACTGCCCGAAGGATAGCCTGCCCGTTGTGCTGAGCGAGGGCGGCGCTGCCCGTAAACCAGGAGTCGTTCGTGTAAATGGCAAGAAGCTCTGCCCCGTCAAGAACGCTGTCGCGGGAGAGCGTCTCGTAGATAGAGTCAAAGCAGATAAGAGAGCCTATTCTTCCCTTGGGGGTGTCAAAAACCGCAGAGCTTTCCCCGGGGGTAACGGGGTCGTCAATGGCAGAAAGCTCGGCGAGAGGGGGAGCGTATTTTCGGATGAGATTTTCGTAGGGGATATATTCTCCGAAGGGAACGAGATGTCGCTTTGAGTATATGGGGCCCACCTGCTCTCCCTCGGGGGAGATATATCGTGCCGTGTTGTATAGCCTTCCCTCGCTGTCGCGGGCAAAGGCCGTTGCGATCAGGTGGCAGTCTGCCTCCTTTGCAAGAGAGAGGATACGTCCGTAGAGATAATCGTCGTCGCTTATATCGTAGGGCAGGGCAGTTTCGGGCCAGAAAACTATGTCGGCTCCCTTGGCTGAAGCCTCCTTTGTCATAGAGCGGTAGAGATCGAGGGTGTATTGCCCTTTACCTGCCCATTTGTCCTCAAAGCGGATGTTGCCCTGCAGGCAGGCTACCGTCGTGTCAGGGGAGAGCTCTCCCTCAATGGCAGATATCCTGAAAGCGCCGTAGCCGAGGTTTGAGAAGAAGATCAGCAGAGCAAGGGAGAGGGAGAGGATGTCCTTTTTTGCCGTTCTCCTTTTTAATTGACAGAGAGAAAAGGCGAGAAGAGAGGAACAGAATATTATAAGAAAGGTGATAAAATAGCTTCCGAAAAGGGAGGCAGACTGTATGGCGGCCGCGCATCCCGTCTGCCCGATGGCAAGACGCCCCCAGGGAACTCCCGCCCAGGTGAGGGTATGGAGATACTCCGCAAGGGAGAAAAGAGCCGCAACGAAGGCCGAGCCCAAAAGGGGAGCTTTTGAAAAGAGGCCCCGCTTTTTTGCAAAGGCTATGAAAACGAAAACGAGCGAGGAGGACAGTCCCTGCAAAAGGGGAATGCCGAGAGTTGCAAGAAGGACAACGAAAAGGGCGCTCGTTTTGTCAAAGCCCAAAAAATCAAGGGGATAAAGCTGCCAAAACCAATAAAAGGTGAGAAGGCCGAAAAACCAGAAAAAGCTCATGCCCCGCCCGTATGCGGCAAGGTATGAGCCCGAAAGGCGCTGAGAAAAAAGCTCGCAGCAAAGAACAGGCACCGCCGCCACCCATCCCAAGGGCCAGAGAGAGGGAATGAGAGAGGGCAGGGCGAGAAGGGAGCCGCAAAGAGCGTAGAGAAAAAAGCGCGAGAACGCGAATATTCTTGCCGAAGCTTTTTTCGCAGTATCTTTCATAAGTCACCTTAAAACAGCTTTAAAAAGGGAATATTCTTTCTGTCAGCCTCAATGACCTTTCCGTCAAGATAGGCGAGAGGCCCATCCGAAACGGAGAAGGAAAGGCGATAGGAGTAAAGGGCCTGATACTTGTAGCCCAGGGCGCGGTCAGAGCGGTTGTCGGCATACTTGCCCTCGCCGAGGAGGGGATGGCCGATGGAGGAAAAATGGGCTCTTATCTGATGGGTCCTGCCCGTTTCAAGGTGGACCTCAAGAAGAGAAAGATCCTTTTCCTTTGAATATTTTTCCGTTTTATAGGATGTGATTATCTCCTTTGCGCCCTTGCGGGGCTCGCGGTAGACCGTCACCATCTTCGTTTTTGAATTTTTGAAAAGATATCCGCCGAGAGTTCCCGCAGAGGGAGAGAGCCTTCCGTGAACGGCGCAGAGATAGCGCTTATCAACGCCGCCCTCGCGAATGAGTCTGTTCATCTCCCGCAGAGCCTCTGCGTTCTTTGCCGCAATAACGAGGCCGCCCGTGTTTCTGTCAAGGCGGTTTGCAAGAGCGGGGGCAAAGGAGGCCTCGCTCTCGGGGTCGTATTCTCCCTTTTTGTAGAGATAAGCGCGGATGAGAAAAATAAGGGTGTCCCGCTCGGGAATGGCGTCGGCGCCGTTTTCACCCTTGTCCCCCGTGTGGGAGAGCATACCCGCCCTCTTTGCGCAGATAATAAGGTTCTCATCCTCATATATTACGTCGGGCGAGGCTTTTATCTTGTCGTATTCTGAGGTGTCAGCCTCGTTTTTTGAAAACTCGTCGGGTATGTAGAGCTCGATAACATCTCCCGCCTCGAGCATCTGGTTTTCCTTTGCTCTCTTGCCGTTGACCTTGACCCTCTTTTTTCTGATATATTTGTAAAGGAGGGAGAGGGGAATACCCTTTAAGGATTTTGAGAGAAACTTATCAAGGCGCTGGCCCGCATCGTTTTTGTTAAGAATAAATTTCTGCATATTAAATAGTTATGGGACAGGGTTTAGCCTGTCCCTTATTGATTATTTTGTTCCGAAGATCCTGTCGCCTGCGTCGCCCAAGCCCGTGCGGATAGAAGCGTTTTCGTTAAGCCGGCACCGTAACCTATCATAATCGCGATTTAATAGACTAACTTGCGGAATTCGTTTGAGCCTGCATCGGTTTTGCGGATCCGGGTGATTTTGTGCTTTATCAGCGAGTGGGTCATATAAGTACGGGCATTTCGTTCAGACCGACAGATTTTTTAAATTATCAACTATTCTCTCAAAGCGCATCGAGTGGGACGCTTTTACAAGCACGGTGTCGCCCTTTTTGAGATGAGCGGGCAGCTCCTTGATAAGCTCCTCAACTGTTTCATACCAAATTCCGTGCGCTCCCCTTACAAGCTCCTTCGCGAGAGGCCCCGCGCCGATAACGAGGTCTGTACCGATATCCGCC